>CAZNGL010000055.1:0-17085 GCA_964572405.1 uncultured Bacteriovoracaceae bacterium | reverse complement strand
ACGGTCCTGAACAGCGCCTGGGCCAGGGGCTTGTTCTCCATCACCGGGACGCCCGCCTTCCTGGCCACCTGCTTGATCTTCTCCGCCACCTCGCCCGCGCCCTTGGCGAGGACCGTGGGCGCGATCATCCCGCCGCGGTCGTACTGCAGGGCGACCGCCAGGTGGGTGGGGTTGGTGATGACCACGTCCGCCTTGGGCACGGCCCGCATCATCCTCCTCCTGGCCATGTGCATCTGGATGGACCGGATCCGGCTCTTGATCATGGGGTTGCCCTCTGACTGCTTGAACTCGTCCTTGACCTCCTGTCTGGTCATCATGAGGTCCTCCCGGTACTGCCACCGCTGGAAGGCGTAGTCGGCCGCCGCAATGAGGACGAAGATCATCAGGATGTCCCAGAGGAGCCGGGTGGTGGAGTGATAGATCGTCAATACTATGACGCTGACGTCAGCGCTCATGAGGGGGATGATATCCACGAGCTCCCGGCGGATGGCCCGGTAGGAGACCCAGATGATGATGAGCATGATCGTTAGTGTTTTCACGAGCTGTTCCAAGCTCTTGATGGACATGAACTTGTTCTTGAACCCTGTGAGCGGATTGAGCTTGGAGAGCTTGGGCACCATGGCTTCGGGGCTTGCCATGAAACCGACCTGAAGGATGTTTGACGCAATTCCTATGACAAGGAAGAGCACCATCAGCGGCATGATCAGCACGCCGAGTTTCACCACCCCCTGCCTGAGGATGAAGACGGCGCTCACCCCGGTCCCGTCCCACATGGAGAGGTCCGCCAGGTACGAGGCTACGACATCGCCGAGTCGTTGCGCAACCAACGGAATGTAGAGATAGAATGCAATGATCATGGCGAGGAACAGCATGGCGGTGGAGACCTCCATGCTCTTGCAGACCTGCCCCTTCTCCCGGGCCTCGTCGATCCGTTTCTGGGTAGGGTCCTCTGTTCGCTCTTGACCGTTCTCGTTTTCCTTGGCCATGGCAACGAGGTATGCGAAAAACATACCAGACCGGGACCGACCATCCATCGCACCCCGGCAGGGCCCATCGGTTTCATCTATACAGGACGCACATTTTGTGCAACATACTATGCAGAGGCGCGTTCCCTGATCCCGGCAGACAGTGAAATGGAGGGATTCATTCGGTGAAGACACTGAAAGAACTGCGGAAATCCAAAGGATTCACCATGGGCAAGCTGGCCGAGCTCAGCGGGGTGTCGGCGAAGACCGTGTCCCAGTACGAGCAGGACCCTCCGGGCAGACCGAGCAGGAAGGTGCTGGACAAGCTTTCGGCCGCCCTGAAGGTGAGCGCGGACGATCTCATGGCATGTGTCTACCCCGCGCTCAAAGGCACCGGGGCACGCGGCGACTCTCAGGCCGAGGGCACCATCATGCTGGAAGAGGAGCATGTGAACAGGGTCCTGCGACTCGTCGACAAGGAGCTCGAGGAGCTCAGGTTCACCCTCATGGACGGCGCGGAGCTCGCCGGGGAATACCCGTCCCTCGCACGGTGCATGGACATGATCAGCAGCGATATCGACCTGCTTATGGACATCAGGGGCCGGTTCGGGGGATAGGCGCAGCCACCCCGCGAAACTCAGGATGAGGCGCAGTGGAGAAGGCCTGAAGCGCTCGATGATCCGGTTCGAGAACGTCACCAAGATCTATCACGACACCGTCTATGCCGTTCGGGACATCACCCTGAGCATAGAAAAGGGCGACCTGTGCTTCATCGTGGGCCCCTCGGGGGCGGGGAAAACCACGCTGCTGAAGCTCATGTTCGGCATGGAGCGTCCGTCCCGGGGCAGCGTGTCGCTGTTCGAACGCAGGACCGACGGACTCGACGCGTCCAGCATCCAGGCCATCAGGCGGCATACCGGGTTCGTGTTCCAGGATTACCGGCTCATCGACGACTGGACGGTGTACAACAACGCCGCCATCATGCTGGAGATCCTCGGGAAACCCGCCGTCTACATCCGGGGCCGCGTCTGGCGCATGCTCAAGTGGGTGGGCCTCCAGCACAAGGTATACGAGAAGGCCAGGAGCCTCTCGGGCGGGGAGCGGCAGCGACTCGCCCTGGTGCGGGCCATCATCCACGACCCGGACATCCTCATCGCAGACGAACCCGTGGGCAGCCTGGACGAGCCCATGGCCAGGTACATGATGAACATGTTCCTCAAGCTCAACAGGAAGGGCACCACCATTGTCATCGCGAGCCATCGGCAGGACCCCCTCATGGAGTATGCGAAGGTGATCCGCATGGAGCACGGCTGCCTCGTCGAGCCCGGGCCAGGTGCATGATCAGGATCTTCTACATCCTCAAGCTCATCGCGCGGGGCCTGCGGCTCCGGCCGGTGGGGAGCGCGCTCACACTCGTGGCCTGCTGGTTCGCCATGAGCCAGCTTTCCCTGGCCTTCACCGTGGTGGACATTGCCGACCGCCTCAGCACCATGCCCGCCACGTCGGGGTCCATGGTGGCATACGTAAAGGATGGGATCTCCCGTGAGGATGTCGTTGCACTGGGCAACGCCATCCGGTCCAGGCCCGAGGTGGCCGGCGCACTCTTCATCCCGCGGGACCAGGGGCTCGAGAAGATGCGGAAGTGGCTCGGAGAGGCGAACCCGCTGGTGAATGACGTGGACCCGGAGATCCTGCCCGATGCCTACGAGATCACGCTGAACAGGGAGCATGCGCACGACGCCCCCCGCCTCGCCCGGGAGATCGCCGGCATCGACGGCGTGAGCGACGTGCGGTACCGCACGGGCCTCATCGGGTCCATTGCCGGGTCCTTCTCCCGGATCCTCTTCGGCGCCTGCGCCTTCGGCGCGGTGGTGGTGATCTGCCTGGCACTGGTGATCTACCTGTCCATCCGGGTGGGCATCGTGTCCCGGAAGCAGGAGATCGAGGTCATGAAGATGCTCGGCGCCACCGTGGCGTTCAGGTACTCCCCGTACCTGATCGAGGCCGCCGCGTACGGTCTTGCGGGCTCGGCGGCCGCGCTGTTCACGACCTCGGCGGCATTGGGGCATCTGTCCGGCTCTTCCGCGGCGCTCCAGATGGTGGTCCGCCCCATCGGCCTGCACCACGCGGCCTCGGTAACGTTCTTCGCCTGTTTCTGCAGCATGGCGGGCGCACTGCTCGCCATCAGGAGGAGCATCGATGCCTAGGGCGCTCCTGACCCTGGTGCTGGCCGTCTCCCTGTGCCTGTCACCACCGGCATGGGCGAAAGATGAGTCCCAGAAGATCAAGGAGCTCGGCCGGAAGGTCAAGGCCATTGACGAGAGACACCGGGCCGAAGAGCAGCGCATCAGGGACATAGACAGGATCATCTCGCTCACCCAGGGCGAGATCTCCTCGGTGAGGGAAAAGGGCAGGGCCATCAACGAGAAGATCACCGCCCAGAAGACCCAGATCGGACAGTACGAGAAGGCCCTCATGCAGTCACAGGGAGCGCTGCGGCAGAAGTGGCTCGCCCTGTACAAGGGTGCCTACCTGGACATGGTGGATGTGCTCTCCACGCACGCCGAGTACTCCGGGTACATCGACGCCGTCATTGCGAAGAACAAGGAGGAGCTCGCCGAGTACGCCCAGGTGAAGGAACGGCTGGTGACTGCCAAGGACCGCCTCGACGAGGCGTCCCGGGCACAGAAGGAAAACCTGAAGGAGCTGCAGGACAAGGTGTCGATGCTCAACAGGGAGCACGAGAAGAAGGCCGTGCTCCTCGCATCGCTCCGCAAGGAGAAGCGGACCTATGAGGGGCAGATCCAGCTCCTCCTCAAGCAGCTCCAGGCCAGCAGGACGAAGACGCCGAGCCGGGGCATGGACAAGAGGATGGGGGACCTGCCCTGGCCGGTGCAGGGGACCATTGTCCGCGGGTTCGGCATCTCCACCCGGGACGGGTATGCGCAGATCTCCAACGGCGTTGACATCGAGGCGGCCGAGGGTACCCCCGTGAAGACCATTCACGCGGGGACGGTGGCATACTACAACTACGTCCCGAAGTTCGGCAATACCTTGATCATCGACCACGGCGGCGGGCTCTTCTCCGTGTACGGACATCTCCAGAAGGCCCTGAAGGCCGCCGGCGACCCCGTGGGCGCCCGGGAGGACGTGGCCCTGGTGGGGCAGAGCGGGGATGTGGACAGGCCGATCCTGCATTTCGAGATCCGGCACAAGGACAAGCCCCAGGATCCGGCGAAATGGCTCTCCCGGTCGAGCCGTCAGGGCCCCTGACAGGTCCGCCCCCCTCCAGGTGAAGAGGCATACAGGATATTTATCCCTCACGCGCGATGTGCTATAGGACGATGCAGTACAGAGAAGCACAGCATCTCTTCCAGAAAGGGTGTGTATGAGAAACATGAAGGCGATACTGCCCGGTCTCACTGTGGCGGCGGTCATGGGCCTGCTGTTCCTTCAGCAGACGGATGCCCTCAACGCCGAAACCCCTTCCATCTTTCCAGAACTCCAGAAGTTCACTGACTGCCTCGATCTCATCGAGAAGCACTATGTGGACGAGGTACAGCCCTCGACCCTCATCGAAGGTGCCATCAAGGGCATGACCTCGACACTGGACCCGCATTCCGCCTACCTCACCAAGGAAGATTACAGGGAGATGCAGATCAGCACGTCCGGATCCTTCGGCGGGCTCGGCATCGAACTCGGACTCCGCGACGGGCAGCTCACCGTCATCACCCCCATCGAGGGCACGCCGGCCTTCAAGGCAGGCATCCTGCCCGGCGACAGGATCCTCAAGATCGACTCCACCCCCACCCTGGACATGACCCTGGAAGAGGCGGTGAAGGTCCTCAGGGGCCCCAAGGGCACCAAGGTGACGCTCACCCTGGGCCGCGAGGACGCGGAGAAACCCATCGAGGTGACCATCACCAGGGCCATCATCCACATCCAGAGCGTCATCTCCCAGATGCTCGAGCCCGGATACGGCTACATCAAGATCAGAAATTTCCAGGTGGATACCTCCGAGGCGGTGAGAAAGGTCATGCAGGGCATGCTGAGACCGGGATCCCTCAGGGGCCTGGTCCTCGACCTCAGATACAACCCGGGCGGGCTGCTCGACCAGGCCATCGCGGTGAGCGACCTGTTCCTGAGCAAGGGGAAGATCGTCTACACCGACGGCCGCAAGGCCGAGGACAGGGTGGAGTACACGGCAAGGAAGGAAGGCTCCTTCGACGGCTTCCCCATCGTGGTCCTCATCAACGGCGGCACGGCCAGCGCCGCGGAGATCGTTTCCGGAGCCCTGCAGGACAACAACCGCGCAGTCATCGTGGGCGTGAGGAGCTTCGGCAAGGCATCGGTGCAGACCATACGCCCCCTGAGCGACGGATCGGCCCTGAAGCTCACCATTGCGCGGTACTACACCCCCTCGGGCAGGTCCATCCAGGCAAAGGGCATCGAGCCCGACGTGGTCGTGGAGCAGAAGGTGGCATCCCAGGATACGACCCAGATGTTCGTCCGGGAGAAGGACCTCAAGTCCCACCTGAGCCCGAAGCGCGAAGAGCCCGCTGACCCGGGCGAGGCGACGACCGGCCCGGTGAACCTGGAAAAGGACTACCAGCTCAAGTACGGACTTGACCTGCTCAAGACCTGGGAGGTGTTCCACAAGGTGAACAAGGCGGCATGAAGCGACCCCGGAAGAGGAAGACACCCAGGAAGAAGGTCCTCATCTCCGCCGTCGCCGGTTCCCTTCTCGTTCTGGCCCTCGTGGTGTCGGGCATCCTCCTGTACACCTCCAGGCCCTCCGGGCCGCAGGAAAGGCCTCCCCGCCCCGAAGCACCGGCCGCCGCCGGACCGGTGATCGTCGGAGAGGAACTCCTCGTCAAGGGATGCCTGTTCGACCTCGGGATACCCAGGGACCGTGTCCGCTTCGAGGGTCGTACCGTGCATGTCTCGACGGGCAAGACGCTGCCGGTGGAAAAGATCCGAAGGGCATTTGCAGAACTGGGCAGGGAAGAGGGCGTCAGGGTGGCCGTACGGGGACCGACCCGCGTCTCGATCACCATGGACGGCCATGACTGGGACATCGTCTTCACGTCGGCCGCGCCGGTGAAGAGAAGGGCCAGGATCGCCGTCATCGTCGACGACATGGGCCAGGACATGGCGGTGGCGCGCAGGCTCGCAGCCATCCGGGCCGACCTCACCTTCGCCGTGATGCCCCACGAGGACCGCACCGCGGATGTCGCCCGCTATCTCCACCGCCAGGGCAGGGAGATCCTGCTCCACCAGCCCATGGAGGGCAACGGCAAGAACCCCGGCCCGGGGGCCATCTACGGGTCCACCGACCCCCTGGAAGCGGCCTCCATCCTGGAGGAGTCGCTGGAACTGGTCCCGCAGGCAAAGGGGGTGAACAACCACATGGGCTCGGTGGTCACCCGGAACCGGGAGATCATGGATGCGCTGTTCGTCGTCCTGAAGGACAGGGGGCTCTTCTTCATCGACAGCCTCACCACGGGTTCCTCGGTGTGCCGCGAGGCCGCACAGGCCCTTGACCTGCCCTTCGGGGCGCGCGACGTCTTCCTCGACAACGAGCTCTCGGACAGCTACATCTCCGGCCAGATCGAGGGCCTCGTCACGGTGGCGCTGCGCCGCGGGTGGGCCATCGGCATCTGCCATCCACACGAGGCCACCGTGGATACCCTGACGCGCGAGATCCCGAGGCTCGCTGCCAGGGGCATCGAGGTGGTGAGGGTCTCTGCCCTGGTGGACATGCCCGGACACTAGCCCCTTTCCGGCACCGTCAGCACCCGGACCGTGCACGCATCCGTGTCCGAACCCGCTTTGTCCCGGTCCTGCCTCGATTGACTCGGGAGCGTCCTTTGGGATATACACAGTCTCACATGAAGGGCTCGAGACGATGAAACAGTGGTTCGTAATCCAGACAAACCCCAAGGAAGAGCACCTGGCCACCCTCGTGCTGGGCCAGAACGGCGTCACCATCTACCAGCCGTTCATGGAAAAGTACGTGTTCCATGCCAGAAAGAAAACCCTGAAGCGGTATCCGTTGTTCCCCAGCTACCTGTTCGTTCACATCGCGCCCACCGAGGAGGAGTTCCACAAGATCCGGTGGTGCCGGGGGGTCCGCAGGATCCTCATCGACAACTACCAGCCCATCCCCATCGAGGACTCCTTCATCTCCTCGCTGCAGACGCTCCAGGACCGGGAGAGCGGGGTCATCAAGAAGCCCGTGGACTACGTGCCCGGTGACACGGTGCGGATCAAGTCGGGCCCCCTGAAGGACCTGGTGGGGATCTTCGAGGCCTGGGGATCCGACGAAGGCAGGGTGAAGATCCTCATCCAGATGGTGAACAACCGCGCCAAGGTGGTCATGCACTCCTCGCTCATCGAAAAGGCCTGATCGACGGAGGGGGCCCATCAAAAAGATCTTCGGCACCGCAAAGACGCTGAAGGCTGCACAGGCCAGGGCCCTGGAACGCCTCTACCGGAGGCGCGTCCCCTTCAACGCCGTTCTCACCCACGAGCTCTGCACCGAGCTGTGCCGCATATCGCACGAGGCAGGCATCCAGATCGGCCTGCTCATCAACCGGCTGGGTGGCATCGAGTATGTCCTGGCAGGCACCGCGTCGGGGATCTCCATCCCCGGGCTGCACCGGATGAGGACCCACCCCGGCAGGCTCCAGGGCCTCAGGCTCATCCACACCCACCTCCATGACGGCAGCCTCACCTTCGAAGACCTCACCGACCTCGCCAAGCTGCGCCTGGACATGGTGTACGCCGTCGAGGTGCGCGACGACGGCTCCCCGGGTCTCGCCCACGGGGCGCACCTGATTCCCGCGGACGGATCCAAAACGCTGTGGAAGCTCCTGGAGCCGGTGCCCACCCACCGCATCGACATCCCCTTCGACGCCTTCATCGCGTCCCTGGAGGGCGAGATCACCCGGAAGCAGAACACGCTGGTCAAGGGTTCCCCCGAGGACCGGGCCATCCTCGTGGTTGTATCGTCCGAGTCCGGGGATGCCCTCCAGGACATGATCGCCGAGTTCCAGGCCCTGGCCCGGGCCGCCGAGGTGACGGTGGTGGACACGGTGCTGCAGAAAAGGCCGAGGCCCGACCCCCGGTACGTGATCGGCAAGGGCAAGGTCAGGGACATCTACGTCAGCGCCCTGGCCCTGGACGCCAACCTGCTCGTCTTCGACCACGAGCTCACCCCCTCCCAGGCCAGGTCCATCGCGGAGATCGCGGACATGCGCGTCATCGACAGGACCCAGCTCATCCTTGACATCTTCGCCCGCAGGGCCCGAACCCGGGAGGGGAAGATCCAGGTGGAGCTCGCCCAGCTCAGGTACAACATGTCCCGCCTCGTGGGGAGGGACCCCTCCCTGAGCAGGCTGGCAGGAGGCATCGGCACCCGGGGGCCCGGCGAGGCCAAGCTGGAGATCGACAGGCGCCGCGCCAAGGAGCGCATGGAGCGCCTGGAGCGGGAGACCCGAAGGATCAGCCGCAAGCGCCGCCTCACCCGGGCGCACCGGGGAAGGCAGGGGCTCCCCGTGATCTCCATCATCGGGTATACCAACACGGGCAAGTCCACCCTCCTGAACACCCTCACGAGGAGCAGCGTGCTCACCGCTGACATGCCCTTCGCCACCCTGGACCCGGTGGGCAAGCGGCTCCGGTTCCCCCGGGACACCCAGGCCATCATCACCGACACGGTGGGCTTCATCCGCGACCTGCCCAAGGACCTCAAGGCCGCCTTCATGGCCACCCTGGAGGAACTCGAGGACGCGCAGCTCCTCCTGGAGGTCATCGACCTCACCGACCCCCACATGGACTACCGCATCCAGGCCGTCGACGAGATCCTGAAGGGACTGGGACTGAACGACAAGCCGCGGCTCAGGGTGTTCAACAAGGCGGACCGGGTGGCACAGGAGAACGCCCGGGCATGGGCCGAACGGTACGACGGGGTGGCCGTGTCCGCCCTGGACAGGTCGACGCTCACTGCCCTCATGGAGCGGATGGAGCGTTTCTTCACCGGATGATCCGGGCCTTATGGCTTCCTGCCGTTGATCACCTGCAGCGACTCGTCTATCAGCCTGCCCGGGAGCCTGAGCGATCTCAGGAGAGACGCGGCCACCGTGTTCGACAGGGTGTCGATGGGGGCCACCATGACCCTGGGATCGTCCAGGGTCCCAGACACCTTCATGCTGAGGACAATGAACCTGCCCTTGTCCCCGGCGAGGACCCATCCCACCACCGGGATCAGGCTCACGGCCCTGTCGATGGTCTCCAGGGGCTGCACGCCGAGGGACGCATCGACCTTCTTCGAACCCAGGGTGTACGTGCCCACCGCGGATGCCTGGATGGAATTGCTGTCCAGCGACAGGTCGTCGAAGCTCACCACATTGTCCCTGATGTTCAAGGTCGCATCGATGCGGTTGTAGGTGAAGTGCCTGCTGAGGAAATCGATGTCCTGGTTCTGGGAGATCCGGTAGACGTTCAGCACGGAGAAGATCTGGGACAGGAGCTTGTACCTGCGGATCTCGCCGTCTTTCGCGCTCACCGAGAGCGTCCCGTTCAGTGCATCCGCACTGCCCCAGAGACGGCCCTCCACATCCAGGAGCCCGTCCATGACCGTGGTGCCGCCCGCTGCCTCGAGGAGCTCCTTCAGCTCCGAATCCCGCAGCTTGACGGTGACATCGAAGGATGCGGGACCGTCCAGTGCGAGCTGCGCCGTGCCCCGGGCAGAGCCAGAGACGGTCTCCATGACGAGGCCCTCGAGCTTCAGCAGCCCCTGGTTCAGCGTTGCATCCGCCCTGGCCGACCGTACCGGCAGGCCGTAGATGACGCACTCCCTGAGATGCATGCCGGCGTCGGCCCTGACGTCCTTGAGGAAGGAGAATCCCGCGCCCTTTCCGTCGAGACGCAACCCCTGCACGGAGACGTCGCCGGTGAAGTACGGCTGCTTCTCCCTGAGGACCTCTCCGCTCAGGGTGGCCAGGACTCCTCCTGAGCGCACCGTGAGGCCCGTGAAGGATACGCGGGGGCTCCTCACCCTCACGTTCCCGTCCAGGGTGACCACGTCGTCCTGCACGGGCAGTGCGGCATGGTGCAGGGCGATGGTCCCTGTTGCCCTGGACTCGCTGCCCCACGCGAGCGCGAGGGCGCCGTCGGCCGCCCCCCCCAGGACCCGCGTGCCCGCGGCGCCGCGCACGGATACGTCCCGCAGGTCGATCCTGCCTGCGAGCCCGACGGATCCGTCATCACCACGCATGACAAGGGTCCCCTCCAGGCGGGAGGACGGGGTTCGGACCGCCAGCCTTTCCAGGGAGACGTCCTTCTTCCCGGCGAGGCGGGCTGTGAAATCCGCCGCCGCGCTCACGGAAGGGATCCGCCAGGTGCGTTCCTGCAGGGCCATCGTGACGCCGGCTGCGTGCAGATCCACGGTCCCCCTGAGGTCCCTCCCCTTCCCGGAGCCCGCCACCTTCAGGGTGGCATCCTCCAGGGTGACCCTGCCCTGTGGCTTGAAGTGGTCCATGAGCAGGACAAACCGGGACCGGCTCTCCCCGAAGGGGGCGCTCAGGCGCGCATCCAGCCTCCTGATCCGCGACCTGTCGAACCTCCCTGCCAGGATGATGCGCAACGGCACCGAGAAGCTCCCGGCGCTGATGGTGCCGGACAGGCCGTCGATCTCATGAGGGCCCCAGGTGCAGGTGCATCCGTCGAGCCGGACGTCGCCCCTGGCCATGAACGGGTCCTTCCTGGCCTCGTCGTAGTAGGTCATTGCCTTGCCCTTGACGTGCCCCGCCTTCACCCGCGACACCGGATCCAGAAGGTGGTAGGGCTCCCCGGGGACCATGGATGCCCTCCAGGCTTTGAGAAAATCTGCTGCGGGCATGTCCAGCTCCACGTCCACCCCCACCCGCATGAGCGGCCTCACCGCGCCGGGGAACACGATGTCCACCCGTCCCAACCGGGAATCGCCCACCTGGCCGGACAGGTTCCGGAACCGGATGTCGCCCTTGCCGTAGATCACCTCGCCGGTTATGCCCGTCACCCGGTCGGGGGTGTATCCCGCGCCGAAGCTCTGTCCCTTGAGTTCCTGCACCACATGGAGGTTGTCCAGCAGCTCGACCCCCGAGGAGAACCCGCCGAGAGGCCCCTTGTACCGGGCCGCGGAAAACCTCGATCTCCCGCCCCTGATCTGCTTTGTGAGCAGGTCCTTCAGCCAGGGGGCGAAACTGTCCACCGGGAGCAGGGAAACCACCTGCTCATAGTCGAACTCCCGGGAGGACGCCTCCAGGTCGAGCATGACACCCTTCCACGACTCCATGTCATTGATGCCGCTGGCCGTACCCTTGCCCGAAACCTCTGCGACGGGCGTCTTGACCGAGAACTCCCTGACGGTGACGCGCCCGTTTCCACTGCTCACCGAGGCCGAGGCGTTCAGCTGCTCCAGCGGTGCGCGCATCCAGGGGAGGCGCAGACCCTTGATACGCAGCGAGCACGATCCGACCCTGCCATCCGGGGTGTCTTCCAGGTCCATACCGACGTGCGCAACGCCTTCGAGCCTCCTGTCGAGCTGGTCGAGCTGCACGGCATGGGCATTGAAGGTCACCATGCCGGGCCGGGCCAGGTCCGCCTCCAGCAGCACGCGTCCGCCCATGGTGCGGGCCCTGAGGTTGGCCCAGTCCGAGGTGACCCTGCCGCTCAGGTCGGTGAGCTGCAGGTCGACCCCCTGGTAGATGAGTTTGACCGTACCCTTCCAGATCAGCACTGCCGGCCTGTCGCCGGTTTCATCCAGGATCTTGAGGTCCTTGAGGTTGTCCAGGTCGATGGTCCCCTTCGGCATGATGAGCCGGATCTTGCTCACGGCAACGTCGCCGAGCACGAGCCTCATCATGGAGATATAGGCGGTGATGCTGCTCATGCGGAGGTTGATCACGCCGGGGGAGTCGATGTGCACCTGTGAGAGGATGACGCGGGGCCCCCGCTTCCATTCGAATCGGGCCGTGCCGATGGTGACCGGGACGCCGAGGTTCTTCTGCAGCTGGTGCTGCACCGTGGCCGTCACCCGCTCGGGAGAGCGGGCCACGAAATACGTGACGATTGCGGCGACGCCCGCACCCAGGACCACAATCACAAGCAGTGCAAGAATGGCAATCTTCAGGGATTTCTTCATGGGACCTCGTATCCCAATAGTACAGAGCACGGCGGAATTGCAAGCGTTCAGCGCCGGTCGCACAGCCGACCGCCGGGAGGATACAGGGCCGTCCTTGACGGAACGGCGTGCGAAATGCTACAGTATGTGCATGTTAGACGTTAAATTCATAAGACAAAATGCGGATTTAGTAGCAACATCACTGAGGAACAGGGGGGCTACCCTCGGCATCGAACCGCTCATGGAAAAGGACCAGGAGCGCAGAGCACTCATCCAGAAGGCCGAGGAGCTCAAGGCCACCCGCAACCAGTTCTCCATGAAGATCGCCAAGGCCAAGGGCCAGGGCGGGGACATGGAGCAGGAGAAGGCCGAGATGCGCCGCATCTCCGACGAGATAAAGTCGCTGGACGGCCTGATCCGGGATGTGGAGACCGCCATGGAGGCCCTTGCCATGGAGATCCCCAACATCCCGCACGAGAGCGTTCCCATCGGCTCTGGATCCGACGACAACCAGGTGGTGCGCACCTGGGGCGAGAAACCCGCGTTCGACTTCGCGCCCAGGGACCACTGGGACGTGGGGGAGGCGCTGGGCGTGCTGGACTTCAAGCGGGCCGCCAAGATCACGGGCGCCCGGTTCACCGTGAGCTGGGGTCTGGGCTCGCGCCTGGAACGCTCGCTCATCAGCTTCATGCTCGACGTGCACACGACAGAGCACGGGTGCACCGAGGTGTGGACGCCCTTCATGACCAACCGAGACAGCATGACCGCCACGGGCCAGCTCCCCAAGTTCGAGGAGGAGCTGTTCCGCACGGACGACTACTTCCTCGTGCCCACCGCCGAGGTGCCGGTGACCAATCTCTACCGTGACGAGACCCTCGCCGAGGAGGACCTGCCCGTGAAGCTGGTGGCCTACACGCCGTGCTTCCGCAGGGAGGCGGGCTCCTACGGCAAGGACACCCGAGGCCTGATCCGCCAGCACCAGTTCAACAAGGTGGAGCTGGTGCGCTTCGCGCACCCGGACAGGTCGTTCACGGACCTCGAGGAGCTCACGGCGGAGGCCGAGGACATCCTGAAAAAGCTGGGCCTGCACTACCGGGTGGTGGTGCTCTGCACCGGCGACCTGGGGTTCTCGTCCGCCAAGACCTATGACCTGGAGGTCTGGATGCCCGCCCAGGGCGTGTACCGCGAGATATCCTCCTGCAGCAACTTCGTGGACTTCCAGTCCCGCAGGGGCCAGATCCGCTACAGGCCGAAGCAGGGGAAGAAGACCGAGCTCTGCCACACCCTCAACGGCAGCGGACTGGCCGTGGGCAGGACCGTGGCAGCCATCCTGGAAAACTACCAGCAGAAGGACGGCACCGTGAAGGTCCCCGAGGCGCTCGTGCCCTACATGGGTGTTGACCTCATCGGCCCTGTACGCTAAGGACATTGCCCTGACGGAGGGATGGCCGAGTGGCTTAAGGCGTCGGTCTTGAAAACCGATGTACCGTCAGGTACCGTGGGTTCGACTCCCACTCCCTCCGCCAAGTAAACTTACTATCGCCTGAAGGCGATAGCTTTGCTATCGGCTGCAAGCCGACTAAAGGTCTTCGATCTTGAAGTCCGCATCCTCAGGCTCTCTGCCCTGCTCCTCAATATACTTCATGATCACTTCATCAGTCACATTACCAGAACTCGCTGCAAAATACCCTCGAGCCCACAGATGCCGTCCCCAAAACGCCTTGCTCAGCGCCTTCGATTCCATCAACATCTTCCGCGATGTCTTCCCCTTGATCGACTTCATCAACTCACTTACCGATATGTGCGGCGGCACTGATACAAAAATATGCACGTGCTCCCTCGATACATGCCCCTTGATTATCTCAACATCGTTCGCCTTGCATACCTCTCGTATCAAATCCCGGGCGCGCTCCGCTATCTCGCCCCGCAATACCGGCTTGCGGTATTTCGTGATCCATACCAAGTGATACTTGATATCGTATACTGTGTGGCTCGACTTACGGTAATGCTCCATACCGCAAGCCTACTAAAGTCTTCGCCTGAAGGCGAGGGTTTTTCTCCCATTCCCCGAAAGGGACAATAATCCATTAAATTCAATATCTTGCAAGGCATATTTTTCGGTTGCACCAAAGTTGCACCAACACCATCCTTCCTAAGAGGAAGCTTGATGACGTTGTCCACCACCGGTGCGAGTGCAGCTACCTTCGTATGAGCGTATCGCTTGGTCATCCTCGGATCACTGTGCCGGAGCAGCGCCTGTATAATGTTCAGAGGCACAGGGTTTTCAGCGTTCACGAGCTGGGACGCGAATGAATGCCTCATGGCCACATGGAGCCTGACTCTTTCAACCTGTGCATCTTCACAGGCCTTTGCCCATATATTGAGAATCGTCTTGAGCGTGTACGGTCTCTGTGTCCTCGGGTTGATGAAGACGAAGGGAGTATTATTCTGTGGGGTCATTGAAAGCACTTCTCTGAGTGCATCCGTGAGGGGAAACGGCATCGGCTTCTTCCCTTTGACAGGCACCAGGTTGTTATCCCGGTCAAAGGTCACCTCGAAAACGATGTGGTCTTTCTTTATGTCCTGCTTTCTGAATGCGGCAGATTCAGAAGCCCTGCATCCGGTTACCATCTGGAACAGGAAGACCTGCCTGTCTTCAGGAGCTATCTTCTCGATGATTTTCTGCTGCGCCTCTGGCTCGAGGTATTCCGTCTCTGGATCGATGATCTTGTCATTACCCGTGAAGCCGGGAAACTCAGGCACTCTCTTGATGTAATCAGGACATGCATCTTTCAGCATGGTCCGTAAGCATCCCATCACGTTATATTTTCCCTTCGGGGATCTCTTGATCGAGTTCTGGAATTTTCTGAGCTTCAGTTTTGTGATTGAGCGCAAAGGCACATTACCGAAAAACTTCAGGATGTGGTTGTTGATGGAACTCTTGTAGTCATGGTACGTGTTCACCCCGATATTGGGACGTTTCAGCTCGAGCCATTCAAGGGCATACTGCTCGAGATGCATCTCGCTGTGCTTCTTGAATTCATTTGGATTGAATTCTCCATCTTTAAGCCTCCCCCTGATGACGCTCAGGAGGAACTCCGCTTTATGTTTCTGGTCTGTACACGAGACCTGGTGGCCCTCAATCGGAATCTGGGTCAACTGGTGTCGCTCCCCCTCCCAGTCGACCTCGACGTAATAATAGGAATGTCCTTTTACCTTCCTCGATCTGATCTTTCCAAATTCCATGAACCATCCCCACTGAGGATGATGATAATGTGGTCCTTCACTTTTGCAATGGGCAAGTATTCCATCTCGGGTATTAATCGGCAATGGGGTGTAGTCCACATCTCGCTGATCCATACAATCTATAATACAGATTGGATAAAGCCTCTCGTTCCTGTATTTTTTCCTTATTTCACAGATGTATCGCAGCAGTTGAAGAGGTTCTTTCTCGATGCGACTTTCCTTCTGTCCGATACCACCGGGTGTTCACGTTTCCAGGACCGTTCACGCTTGTTCGTTATTTCATCCTGTCGAATCCCAGATATACCTCTCTTTATGATGATGTTCCTGTCAAGCATTGCGTATGTAAAACAACCACTCCCACCATTTCCTGCTCTTGCTTTTCGGGCAATCTTCCTTTGTGTTTTTATAAACTGCATATGAGCATGCATCTTCTTTCCGCAAATCATATCATACGGAAACCACACTCCGGATCTCAGCGACGTATTGTCCTCCGGGCATAGTGGGGCACTGCAGGCATGACAGTATGGATCATCCAGATGCTTCATGTCATTTTTCCGGCAGTGTTATCTCGGATTTTGACTTCACCCTGGGATGTGCAAGATACCGCACATCCCAGGGTGTTCCCGGCGGTAAAGCTGCCGGGAAGGTCGCTGCAGGTGCGATCAGGTATCCACTCTTTGTGATACGTGCTGGGTCTCTTTTGCCGCCTTGGAGCACCACGGGCACTGGGTCGTCCCGAACATGAACAGCCGCTGCTTCACCTTTCCCTTGGGCGTGTAGACGATGCTCGCCGACTTCGCCAGGTCGTCCTTCATCCCGAGGAACACCGTCTTCATGCCCTCGGCCGCCTTCGCCTCGAGCTTCTCCTGCGTCTCACGCGTGATCTGCTTCCGGTCGGCGAACATCTCGCCCGCGATCACGTACCGGTCGGTGACGTACACCGGGACTATCTCGGTCCCGATCTGCAGCATGATCTCGCAAATGCCGAACACGTCGCGCTTCGAGATTATCTCGGCCTTGGGTATGGGAGTGTGCTTCGTGAGCGTGTCCATGGTGATGGAGTCGCACACGCCGCCCTTGCCGCCGGCGAACGCGGGACCGGATGAGAACGAGACGGAAAAAGCGACGGCCAAGATGATCACCGCCGCCGACCCGAGCACGGTGGCCCGGAAGAAACCAGGTCTGATGTACTTCATTGTGAACGATCTCCTTTCGAACGGGTGTTGCTTGAAAGGAGTTATGCGGAACAGGTTAAGTCTGGACATGTTATTACAGCATGTTTCATTTGTCTCATTTGAGACAAGTGAAACATGCTGTAATAATCGATCATCTAGTTCCGATTTGGCCGATTAATCTCAGAGACCCTATTTCTGAGGGTCCATACTATATGTATTATTTAATATGTATTATGTTATGTAATACAGTTTGGAAAATTTCTGAGGTTTTTGAGGCACCCATGGACGAACATACAACGAAAAACGGCACAGGAAAAATCCAGCAGTACATCGAGTCCCGCCTCTGGAAGTCGAAACTTCGAGGGGCAAAGTGGAAGATCTCCACGGCAAAGCTGGTTGAGGAAATCGAGGCGCACTACCTGGGCGGCAAGAAGCTGAAACCAGACTCCCCCCAGATGAAAACGATCCACGAACTCATACAGGAGTTTCAGGGATCTTTCCGTGGACGAGTTACAGCAACTTGATAATATTG
>CAZNGL010000054.1:0-17558 GCA_964572405.1 uncultured Bacteriovoracaceae bacterium | reverse complement strand
ACGGATGTCGCTGCTGTTGCCCATGGCGTCCTTGAGGAGGATGCGCCGTATCAGGGTGTCCTTGTCCGTCCACACGGAGATGGACCCGCTTCCCGCCTTGGGGAGGAGCATCAGGTGGTCGTTCACGGTCTGCACGGTATAGTACTCCTCAAGGGAGGCCAGCCCGGTGAAGAACCCCAGGATGTTCTGGGCCGCGATCTCCTTGGGCACCTCCTGGACCTGGGAGGTGCCCTGGGCGGGCAGGATGACCAGGACCGTGGAGCCCTTGAGGATGAGGATCTGCCGCTCAGGGGCCTGTACGTCCATGCGGACGCCCGCGTTCTTCTTGTAGGAGACCGAGCCCTCGAAGGACACGGTCTTGTTGGCGATCACCTGGAAGGTCTCCTGGGTGAAGGCTGCGGTGAAATCCTGCACCGCGCTGTACCGTTTCTGGATGGCGCCCAGCTCCGCGGCATGGGCCAGGCCCGCCGCGGAGAGGACCGCGATGATCAGGGCGAGGCTATTCTTCCAGTTCCCGCGCATATGACTTGACCAGTACCTTTCGTGGCTTGCCCGCCGCATCCGCCGGGCCCAGGATGCCTTCGGCCTCCATCTGCTCGATGATCCTGGCGGCGCGGTTGTAGCCGATGCGGAACCTGCGCTGGATCAGGGAGATGGAGGCATTGCCCTTGCTGGTGACGAACTCCAGGGCCTCGTCGTAGAAGGGGTCGAACTCCTCTGTCAGGCCGTTCGTGTCGCCGTCCTCCCGGGCCAGCTCCGCGATCTGGGAGTCGATCTCCTTCACGTAGTCCGGCCCCTTCTGCTCGCGGATGAAGTCGATGACCTTGTCCAGCTCCTCCTCGGACACGTAGGCCCCGTGGATGCGCTTGAGGTGGGTGGTGCCCGGCGACAGGAAGAGCATGTCCCCCAGGCCCAGGAGCTGGTCCGCCCCGGAGGAGTCGAGGATGGTCCGGGAATCGATCTTGGAGGAGACCCTGAAGGAGATGCGCGACGGGAAATTCGACTTGATGAGGCCCGTGATGACGTCCACCGAAGGCCTCTGCGTGGCCACCACCAGGTGCATGCCCGCGGCCCGGGCCATCTGGGCCAGGCGGGCGATGAAGACCTCCACCTCCCGGTTCACCATCATGAGGTCGGCCATCTCGTCGATGATGATCACGATCTTGGGCAGCAGCCCGGGCCCATCGTCGTCCTGTTTGAGGGAGGCCAGGGTGGTCCTTGCCTCCGGATTGTCCTTCTTCACCTTTTTATTATAGGAGTCCAGGCCCTTGACCCCGTGGTCCTTGAACAGGGCGTAGCGCAGCTCCATCTCGGCCACGGCCCACTTCAGCACGGGCAGGGCCTCCTTGGGGTCGATGACCACGGGATGGATCAGGTGGGGAATGCCCTCGTAGTGGGAGAGCTCGATGCGCTTGGGGTCGATCATGATGAACTTCAGCTCCGAGGGGTTGTTCTTGTACAGAAGAGACAGGATCATGGTGTTGAGCCCCACGCTCTTGCCCGTGCCCGTAGCCCCGGCGATGAGGAGGTGGGGCATCTTGGCCAGGTTGGTCACCATGGGAGCGCCCTCGATGTCCGTGCCCAGGGCGAGCGTCAGCGGGGCACTGGACGTGGTGAACTCCTTGCTGGCGAGGATCCGTCTCAGGCTCACGAGCTCCCGGCTCCTGTTGGGGATCTCGATGCCCACTGCGTTCTTGCCCGGAATGGGGGCCACCACCCGCACCGGCGCCGCCTTCAGGGCCATGGCGAGGTCGTCCGCCAGGGACACGATCTTGGTGATCTTGATGCCCGGGGCCGGGGTGAACTCGTACATGGTGATCACCGGGCCCGGCTTGATCTCGAGGATCTCGCCCTCCACGCCGAAGTCGCGGAGTTTGTTCAGGATCAGCGATGCGTTGGCCTTGAGTTCCTTTTCCGTGATGGTGCGGCTCTTGGAGGGGGGGTTGCTGAGCAGGGAGATGGGGGGGAACTGGTAGTTGTCGATGAAGTCCAGGGTCGCCTGCTTGGGTATCTCGGAGGCATCGTGGTGATCGTGCTCCATGAGGGTGATGCGGGGCTCCTTGCCGCCGGTCGGCTCCCTGTCGGCCTTTGCCCTGGCCGACGATGCCCGGGCAGCCCTGGGTTCGCCCGCCCGCTCGGAGCCATCCTTTTTCTTCATGGGGAGGAGCCGTTTCTCCCGGATCCGTTCCGCCATGTCCCGGAGCGCCCGTGCCGCTGCGGCCAGGTCGTACCCCATCATGACGCCGCCCGCCAGGAGCATGAGCAGCAGGACCAGCGATCCCCATCGGTTGAGGTACCCCACCAGGGAGTCGCCGATGATCTTGCCGATGACGCCTCCCGCCTTGATGGTTGTGGAGAAGAGCGGGATCTCTCCCAGGAAGATGTGCAGCATCCCGAGCACCGCGAACATGATGATGACCGTGCCGGCGATGTGCAGCCAGTTCGCCGGGTGCTTTTTCAGGCAGTACCGGTAGGCGTAGTCTATCATGAAGACCGGCAGGGCGAAGGACCAGATGCCCATGATTATGTAGAGCCCGTCCGCTATGTAGGACCCCACGAAGCCCATCCAGTTGTGAAAGGTCTCCGTGTGCCTGGACAGGGTGAACCCCGGGTCCTGTGGTGAGTACGAGACGAGGGCGAGGAGGAGAAAAATGGCAGCAAACAACAGGATCAGACCAATAATGTGGATATGTATTGGACTTACAGGTTCCCGTTTCGCCATGGATGAACCTTCCCTACATCATCACCCGGCAGGCAGTGCCCGCCCGCCAGAATCCTCCTGAGAGAATGGACAAAGACTTCCTGTGTAACGTCCATACCAGAAATCGCGGAGAAATCAAACCTGTGATGCGCAGGGATGCCGCATCCCGCCGGTGAGAGCCGCAAACAGGGCATATGGGGCAATTACATCTCCATGAGGATGGGCACGATCATGGGCTTCTTCCCGAGCCTCGACTTCAGCATGGTTCCCAGCGACTCCTTGATCCGGTTCTGCGCCACCTGGATGTCCGTGTCCTTGACCAGGCACATGTCCAGGACCTGCAGGGCGTTCTTCCTGATCTCGTCCGTGATTTCCTGCTCCATGCTGGCAGGGACCACGCCCTTGCACATGATGTCGGGCCCGAGGACCAGCTCGGACCGGGCCGAGTCGAGCACCAGGAAGACCACCACGAGGCCTCCCTCGGAGATGTGCCGGCGGTCCCGGAGCACCACGTCGGAGATGTTGCCCGTGAGTTCGCCGTCCACGAAACACTTGCCGTGAGTGACCTCTCCGGTCAGCTCCATGCCGGACTCCGACAGGGTCCAGACCTGGCCCGGCCTGGCCAGTATCATCTGCGGTGCCGTCTCGAGGGAGTTCTCCACCATGTCCGCCAGGGCCTTCATGTGGCGGAGCTCGCCGTGGATGGGCATGAGGATCCCGGGCGAGAGCAGTCTCACCGCGTCGAGGATCTCGCCGTGGGTGGCGTGTCCGGTGGCGTGCACATCGGCCGTGTCCGGGTAGTAGACCCTGGCCCCGAAATCGATGAGCTGGTCGATGCAGCGGCCGATGGCGATCTCGTTGCCCGGGATGATGCGGGCCGAGATGATGACGCTGTCTCCTGCCCTGGCCTTGAACTTGTGCCACCCGCGGGCGATGAGCGACAGGACCGAATACATCTCGCCCTGGGTGCCCGTGCAGATGATCATGAGCCTGCCCCGGTCCATGGCGGTGATCTCCTCGGGTTTGATGATGTCCCGGGGGTCGAACTCGATGATGCCGAGGTCAGAGGCGATGTCCACTACCTGGTTGATGCTCCTGCCGATGATGGTCACCTTCCTGCTGTTCTGCACGGCGAGCTCGTAGAGCATCTGGATGCGCTTCACGTGGCTCGAAAAGGTGGACACCACCACGGCGCCCTCGGTATCCTTGATGATGGCGTCGATGGAGGAGAAGACCCGGTCCTCGTCTGCACACCGCGGGTCCACCTCGGCGTTGGTGCTCTCGCAGATGAAGAGGCGCACGGGATCCTCCATGGTGCGGAAATCGCCGGGCGTTATCCGGAAATCACCGGAGTGCACGATGCGGCCCTGGGGGGTTCTCATGTTGAGGCAGTAGCACCCGATGGTGGAGTGCTGCACCTCGATGAATTCGATCTCCATTCCTGCCAGCCTGATGGTCTGGCCGGGCAGGACGGGCACGAGCCGCAGGTGGCCGTTCATGTCGAATTCCCGGAGTTTGCGTTTCACCAGTTCCAGGGTGAAGGGGTGACTGTACACGGGGATGGGTGCCTCCCTCAGGAGGTAGGGCAGGGCCCCGATGTGGTCCTCGTGGCCATGGGTCAGCACGATGCCCTGGAAGGTCTCCTGGTTCTCCACCACATGTCCGAAGTCCGGGATGATCTGGTCGATGCCCGTGGGGTTCAACTTGGGAAACATGAGCCCGGTGTCCACCACGATGGACCCGGCGCCGGTCTGGATGACCATGGAGTTGAGGCCGAACTCCCGCACGCCACCCAGGGGGATGATCTTCACGGAATTCATGCGGCCACCCCGACGAGCCTGCCGATTTCCCGGCGCAGGATGCCGGAGGCGTCTTCGATATCCGCTCGGGTCTGCCGGGGGGCAGGGATATGGGGCAGGTCCAGGGCCCTGCCGACGGCAACCCTCACCGGGACCCTCTTGATGGACGAGGTCCAGCGGGGCATGAGTTCGTAGGCCCCGCTGATCCCCACGGGGATGACCGGCACCCCCAAGGCGAGGAGGAGCCTGACGGTGCCGATGCGCAGCGGGAGCATGGTGCCGTCCCAGGTGCGCTCACCCTCGGGGAAGATGCCGAGAATGTGTCCGCTTCGCGCCACCCGGACGGCATTACGAATGGCCAGCACGTCGATGGTGTACCGTCTCACCGGGAACGAGCCGGCGTGGCGGAGGAACCACTTCATGAACGGGTGGCGGTACTCCGAGTTCTTGGCCATGAACCAGATGTTCCTGCGGGTGAAGAACCCCAGGATCACCGAGTCCAGGAACGAGGTGTGGTTCGGCAGCACCACCGCCGGCCCTTGGGACGGGATGTTCTCGAGCCCCGTGATGTCCACGGAAATCAGCGCCTTCGCCAGCGGCCGCGCAATGGGCTTCAGCACTGCGGGCAGCGGGCTTCTGTCCTTGGCGTACCACCGCCTCTCGGGTGCCCGCAGCATCATGTGGCCGGGGGCGCGGGCCGGGGTTTCCCGGAGCGAGGAGTCGAACCTGATACGGGGGTAGAACTCCAGGATCTCCCTGGGTGCGTGGTGCCTCTGCAGCGATTTCCTGATGAGGTCTTCCCACTTTTTCCCCGATTCCTCCAGAAAGTCGAAGAACAGGGGGCCGTGCTCCCTGCTGATGATGATCACGGTGTTCGATTCGATGGTGGCGCCCAGGAGCCTGTCAAAGGGGATGTCCAACAGGCCGGAGAGGCCGTGAAACCTCAACCCGGCATCTGTCAGGGAGAGCCTGCCCGTTCCGATGGCGGTCCTGGTGAAATGGAAGGCCGTGATGCCCGCAAACCCCCAGTACATCCCCTCCTGGGCCTCGCGGGAGAGCCTGACCTGGGCGCTTTTCATGATCACGCCGTCATGGGATGCGGGAAGGTCGTGGGCGAGGATCCTGGCATACCAGTGGGACAGGGGCTGCACCTCGCCTCCGATGGCCACCTGCGAGCGTGAGATGATGCGGACATCCGCGGAGCAGGAGACGCAGTGATCGTGCTCGATCCAGTCGAACGCCCCGCACAGGGGGCACCGGTAGAGCAGATCACCGATCATGGGTTAGGAAGTATAGCCAAGTTTGATGGACTTGTACACCTCTTCCATGCATGCGCCCACCTCCCGCCCCCGGGTGGGGACGGGCTTGCCGATGGTCATGGTGATGGTCCCGGGCCTCACGCGCATGCCGTGCTTGGGCAGGATCTCCCGGGTCCCGCTCACCGTGATGGGCACGATGGGCACGCCTGCGTCGATGGCCAGGTGGAAACCGCCCTTCTTGAAGGGGTACTGGAGGGTGCCGTCTGAGGACCTGGTGCCCTCGGGGAAGATGAAGACCGAGGTGCCCGAGCGGATCTTCTCGGCGGCAAGGCGCATGCTCTCCATGGCCTTTTCGTGGTTGGACCGGTCTATGAGGATGTAGCCCGCGCGCCTCATGGCAAGGCCCAGCAGCGGGATGCGGAAGAGCTCCTTCTTCACGGTCCAGCGGAACTGGACCTTCAGGTGCCCGAGGATGGCAAACACGTCGAAGTGGCTCACGTGGTTGGCCATGTACACGGCCGGTCCCTGGGGGATGTTCTCCTGCCCTCGGATAACCACCGGGCACCCGGCACACCACAGGGAAAACCGGGCCCAGGCGCGGGCGTTGAGGTGCTGCAAATCCCCGCTCCTGCAGAACAGGGAGATGACCAGGTGGGGGATGATCACCGCCATGATATAAAGATACGACCCGAGCGCTGTCCTGAGCGTCCAGTACATGGGCGAACTTTTACACAACTTTAACATTTATGTCAAAAGGCAAGATCCCGTGAGGCGGGTGGTGAAGAGATGGTTCAGGGAACCGGGAGGTCAGCGCCCGGCGAGGGTGTCCATGAGGTCGTCCAGCATGTCCTCGCGGGAGCTGATGGCCTCCAGTATGGCCTGGAATCCGTGCCGTGCCCGCATCATGTCCGTGATCTCCCTGGCGAGGTCGGTGTTGGACTGCACGTTCCCTTCCATGTCCAGGGGGGCGGGCTCGTCGGAGCGGGTGGTGGACACGTCCACGCTGCCCTCGGCGGAGGTGGTCAGCGTGGTCCGCAGGGCCTTGTAGCCGGGGGTGTTCATGTTCGCCACATTGGACGCGGCATTGGCCTGCAGGATCTCGTGGGCCCTCAGTGCTGACAGCAGAATGGAGGACATGGTCATTCTCTCCCTTGAATACGTATCGGAGTGGCGGCTATAATCTTGAGCATGAGAAAGCCCGGCCTGCTCCAGAAGCTGATCCTTTCCTACGTGATCTTCGTGATCGTCCTGGCAGGGATCACCCTGGTGCTCTTCGTGGTCTCCTCCCGGGTGAGCTCGCTGAGCACCAGGATCTACCTGGTGGATTACAGGAAGAAGGAGATCACCGACAAGCTCATCGCGAACCTCATCTCCATCGAGGAGACCGGCAAGCAGTACATGCTCCTCCAGAACGACTCCTACCGGGTCATCCTCGAGCAGCAGGAAATGGACATCTCCCAGGCCTGGGAGAACCTCTCCGCCAGGGGGATGTATTACGACGAGCCCGAGAGGAACATGGTGGAGAACGGCAAGGGTCTGTGGATGGCGTATGTGAGCAGGTTTCACGGCCAGCTCAACGAGCTCCCGGGGAATCCCGAGGCCCTGGAGCAGGTCTTCGACCGGAACAGCCGCGAGATCGACGGCGTGGTGGCCGTGGCGCGCTACATCAACCGCGAGGCCATTGACAGGCTGCGGACCCATATCGCATACCTCAAGGACCTGGGGGACGAGATCATGGCGTGGACCTGGTGGGCCCTGGCCGTGGGGCTCTCCATCGGCCTCATCGTGCCGGTGCTCATCTACCTGAGCGTCACGAGAGACCTGAAGCGCATCAGGGGCGGTATCAGGCACATCGCCGAGGGTGATTTCGCCTACCGCATCAACCTTGAGACCACGGACGAGCTGGGCATGCTCGCGGATGCCTTCAACAACATGGCGCTCCGCCTGAAGGAGCTGGACGACATGAAGTCCGAGTTCGTTTCCGTGGTCTCCCACGAGCTCAAGACGCCGCTCACCTCCATGAAGGAAGCGGCGAGCCTGCTCCTGGAAGGTCTCGCGGGCGCGCTCACCGAAAAGCAGCACAGGCTGGTGGAGATCATGGCCCAGGGCATCAGGAGGCTCCTGAACACGGTATCCGAGCTGCTGGACATGTCCCGGATCGAGGGCGGCCTGGTCGTGCTCAACAGAGAGCCCCACGACATGAACGCGGTGGTCTCCTCCTTCGTCTCCGAGATCAAGCCCGTCGCGGATGCAGGGAATATCGGCATCGCCGTGAAGTATGCCCCTGAGAGCTGTACGGTCATGGTGGACCGGAACAAGATCCTGCAGGTCTTGACAAACCTCACACACAATGCAATCAAGTACTCACCCGAAGGGGCCATGGTGGAGATCAGGGTCAGGAATACCGACGGGAATATCATCACTGAGGTCGAAGACCACGGCAAGGGGATACCCGAAGAGGACCTTCCCCGTATCTTTGAGAAATTCTACCAGGCAAGATACACCCGGGGCCACGGAGGCATAGGCCTTGGTCTTGCGATCTCCAGGGGGATAGTAGATGCGCACGGTGGGAAGATGTATGCGCACAGCATCGTGGGCCAGGGAAGTGTATTTGCCTTTCATCTGCCTTGCGCTCATGGGCATGATGCTCTTCCAGGGGTGTGCGAAGGATCTGCTCTCGACGAGGATCGGCGCCGCTGAAGAGAAACTCGCCCGCGGCAAGGCATCCGAGGTGAATCTCAAGGAAATGAATCCCGTCCTGCCGCCGTCCCTGGCGGCGCGTCACAAGCTCGCCATCGTCATGGACTCCATCGCCAGGGGTGACTTCACCTATGCGGCCGTCAAGGCCGACCTCCTTTCCGTCAGGGATGGCGCCCTCACCCCGGGCCACCTCAGCGTGGAGGCCGGCTACCTCCTCACCCTGGTGGAGAAGATGGAGAAGAGCGCAGCCAGGACGAGGGAATGCGCCAGGGACACTGACGAGCTGAAAAAGGACCTGGACCAGTCCAGGAGAGAGGCCGAGGTCCTGAAGAAGGAGAACGAGGAACTCAAAAAGGAAGTGGAGCTCCAGGTCTTCAAGCTCAAGAAGCTGGAGGAGATCCACATCGACTCCGTCAAGCGGAGAGGAAAGCAGTGACACAGCAGCACAGGGTACTCATCATCGACGACGAACCTGACATCGTGGAGGTCCTGGTGGCGAGGCTCGAGGCCATGGGGTTCCACGCGGTGGGGCACACCAAGGCGTCGCGGGCCCTCGAAGCGCTCAGGAAAGAGGATTTCAGCGTCCTCATCACCGACCTGAAGATGCCCGACATGGACGGCATGGAGGTGCTCAAGGAGGCGAAGAAGATCGATCCGGACATCGAGGTCATCATCTTCACCGCCCACGGCTCCATCCAGGGCGCGGTCCAGGCCATCAAGGAGGGCGCGGATGACTTCCTCGTCAAGCCCTTCGAGCCCATGGAGCTGGTGACCAAGCTGGAAAAGGCCATCGAGAAGCGAGGCCTCAAGCAGCGGGTGCGCTACCTGGAGCGGGAGATCGGGGAATCCCTGAGCCAGCACATGTACGCCGAGAGCGCCGCCATGCAGAAGGTGCTCTCCCTGGTCCGCCAGGTGAGCGGCTCGGATGCCACCGTGCTCGTCCTGGGCGAATCCGGGACCGGCAAGGAACTCATTGCGCGGATGCTCCACCACGAGAGCAGGCGCCGCAACGGCAAGCTCGTCATCATGGACTGCGGCGCAACGCCCCCCACCCTCATCGAGGCTGAGCTCTTCGGGTATCAGCGCGGCGCCTACACCGGGGCCGTGAAGGACAAGAAGGGCATCATCGAGGAGGCAGACGGCGGTACGCTGTTCCTGGACGAAATCGGGAACATCTCGACCGAGATGCAGACAAGGCTGCTCAGAGTCCTGGAGAACGGGGAGTTCCGGAGGCTGGGCGAGCTGGATCAGCGCCACGTGGACATCCGGGTCATCGCAGCCACCAACGTGGATCTCAAGGCCAAGGTGGAGAAGGGCGAGTTCCGGGAGGACCTCTTCTATCGCCTCAAGGTCTTCACCATCACGTTGCCGCCGCTTCGGGACCGGAAGGAGGACATTGTCGGCCTGTCCCAGGTCTTCCTGAGGGAGTTCTGCCAGAAGACCGGCAAGAGGGTCAGCGGATTCAGCCGGGAGGCCACGGACATGCTCCTTGCCCACCACTGGCCGGGAAACGTCCGGGAGCTGAAGAACATCGTCCATTCGGCGGTGGTGCTCTGCAAGGGGGAGACCATCACGCCCGAGGACATCCTGCCCTCAGGGATCCTGGAGGGGGGCGGTCCGAAGGCCGCAGAGGAGGAGCTGAACCCCCTGGAGGCGCACGAGAAGGCCATGGTGGTGGATGCCCTGAAGAAGGCGAACTGGGTGCAGAAGGATGCGGCCCGGATCCTCGGCATCTCGCGCCGGGTCATGCACTACAAGATCAGGAAGTTCAACATCGAGCTGGAGAAGGGCCAGGCATGACAGGGACCATGCATACGGAGGGCGCACCATGCTGATCGTCATGCACCACAAGGCCACGGATTCACAGATCGATGCGGTCATCTCCGCGGTGGAGCGGATGGGGCTCGTGGCCCAGTCCATCCCGGGGAGCGAGCGGATCGCCATCGGGGTCCTCGGGAACAAGGCCTATGTGGACGACACCAACATCCGGGATCTCCCCGGGGTCAAGGAGTGCATCCACGTCTCCAAGCCCTACAAGATGGTCTCCCGCGACTTCCACCCCCGCAGCACCGTCATCAGGGTCTCAGGGCACGAGATCGGCGAGGGCAGACGCCCCGTGGTCATCGCCGGACCCTGCGCCGTGGAGAGCGAGGAGCAGATCCTCAGGACCGCCAGGGCGGTGAAGGGCGCAGGCGCAGATTTCCTGCGCGGCGGGGCCTTCAAGCCGAGGACGGGCCCCCACACATTCCAGGGACTGAATGAGGAGGGCTTGAGACTCCTGGCCCTGGCCAGGGAGGAGACGGGCCTGCCCGTCGTCACCGAGGTGATGAGCCCGGACACGGTGGGTCTCGTGGCGCGGTACGCGGACGTGCTCCAGGTCGGCGCCCGCAACATGCAGAATTTCGACCTGCTGCGCGAGCTCGGGAAGATCCGCGCGCCCGTCCTGCTGAAGCGCGGCATGAGCGCCACCATCGAGGAGTTCCTGGCGGCGGGGGAATACATCTATGCCGAGGGGAACCACAGCGTGATCCTGTGCGAGCGCGGCATACGCACCTTCGAGACCGCCACCCGCAACAGCCTGGACCTCTCCGTCATCCCCCTGATCAAGGAATTCTCGCACCTCCCCATCATCGTGGACCCCTCCCACGCCACGGGCCGGCGGAGCCTGGTCCCGTCCATGGCCAAGGCCGCCCTCGTGGTGGGCGCCCACGGGGTCATGGTGGAGGTCCATCCCGAACCGGAGAAAGCACTGTCCGACGGACCGCAGTCTCTGACCATACCGGGATTTGAGCGGCTCATGGGGGAGATCAGGAGGCTCGACGGATTCCTGGGGTATTAGCGGTACGGGCGGCTATTCCTTCTTGTCCATCTTCCGGTACAACGTCCGGGTGGAGATGCCCAGCAGCTTGGAGGCCAGGCCCTTGTCGCCCTTGGTGCGCCGCAGGGTCTCCTCCATGAGGATCTGCTCCACCTCTTCCAGGGGAGTGCCCAGGGGGATGGTCACCGACTCCATGGCCGGAGCGCTGGCTGACTGGATCTGCGCGGGCAGATCGTCCGGGCCGATGATGCCGTCACGGTCGAGCACCACGCTGCGCTCGATGACGTTCTCCAGCTCGCGGACGTTGCCCGGCCACTCGTAACCCAGCAGGATCTCCATGGCCTTGGACTCTATCCCCTTGAGATCCTTTTCGTTCTTGCGCGAGAAGCGGTTGATGAAGTGCTGGACCAGGTTGGGGATGTCCTCCCTGCGTTCCCGCAGGGGGGGGATCTGCAGGGCGATGACGTTCAGCCTCCAGTAGAGGTCCTCGCGGAACTGCCCCTTCTTCACCAGGTCGGCGAGGTCCTTGTTCGTGGCCGCGATGATGCGGGTGTCCACCTTGATGGTCTTGTTGCTGCCCAGGCGTTCGAAGGTCTCCTCCTGGAGGATGCGCAGGAGCTTCACCTGCACGGCCTGGGGTACCTCGCCGATCTCGTCCAGGAAGATGCTCGACCTGTCGGCCACCTCGAACCGGCCTTCCTTCCTTCCCGCGGCCCCGGTAAAGGCGCCCTTTTCGTAGCCGAACAGCTCGGACTCGATGAGGGTCTCGGGGATGGCTGCGCAGTTGACCTTGACCATGGGCCTGCCGGAGCGCGGCGAAAGCCTGTGGATCATGTCGGCGATCACCTCCTTGCCCGTGCCCGATTCACCCATGATGAGGACCGTGGCCTGACTGGGCGCCACCTGCTGGACAACCTCCACGAGCTTCTTCATGGCGGGGCTCGCGGTCTCGATGAGCGGGGCGGCCTCCATGGCCTCGATGCGCTCCTTCATCTTCACGTTGTCCATGGTGAGGATCTGCTTCTCGATGGCCTTCTGGACGGCCTTCAGGATGTCCGCCTTCTTGAAGGGCTTGGTGATGTAGTCGTAGGCCCCCTGCTTCATGGAGTCCACCGCGGTGTCCACCGAGGCGTAGCCCGTGATCATGATGACCTCGGTGTAGGGGGAGACGGACTTGCAGACCTTGAGCAGTTCGAGGCCGTCCATGCCGGCCATGCGGATGTCTGAGATGAGCAGGTCGATGCTGTTCGACCGGATGGCCTTGAAGGCCTCCTCGCCGTTGGAGGCGGTGAGGACCTCGTAGCCCTCCTTTTCCAGGATCTTCTTGAGCGACTGGCGGATGCCGATCTCGTCGTCCGCCACCAGGATCTTTTTCGTCAGGCTGTTCACGGCTCGAAGGGGTCCTTTTTCAGGGTCTCGATGGTGAGTTTCGTGGTCCCTCTGGTAACGGTGACCTCCTGGAAAGCGGCCTTTCCCCGGCTCGCGGGGGCGTACACGAAATATTTTCCCGGCTCCACGGGGTCCATGGTGGCGGTGCGCTTCTTGGGTTTCACCTCGGCCCTGCAGCGCACCGAGGTCCTCTTCAGGTCCGAGGACCTGCTGCGGAACTCGTCCAGGCTGCCCTTTGTCTCGCTGGCATAGACCTTCTTCGCCTGGGCGAGGGCCTCGGCCTTCCGGGTGTGGCTGTCCTTTGCCTCCTGGACGGCTGCCCGGTAAGCAGAGAGCTGCCCGGCAAAGGCCTCCTTCACATCCATGATCTTTGACTGGCCCTTGTAACCCTTCTGGGAGACGAAGTGGACGTCCGTGATCCGTATGGAGAAGCCCGCCGGCATGGACGCCTTGATCTGCTTGATTTCATTGCCCTTGAGCTCGCTCAGGAAGAAGGAGAAGCGCTCGGGGTCTCCACCCTGGTTGGAGAGACTCTCGCCAGGGCCCAGGCCGTAGATGAGGGTTTTCGGATTGAGGAACTCCATGACCAGCGACGATGTGATGGGAAGGGCCAGGTTGCCGACGTGAGGCCTGTACGTGATGTCGCTGATGATCCTGCTGGAATCGTTTCGCACCGTGTAGACGAAGGAGATCTCCCCGAGGGCGGATTCCGGGGTTATCTGGTCATCGGCCGAGTGGATGGTCAGCGAGATGTCCCTGATGTACTGCTTCCTGAGGGCTTCGATCTGGTCCGCATAAGACTTTTCCGCAGAGGTGATGGCGGCCGAGCCCTGCGCGACCTCCTTTTCGAGGCGTTCCACCTGGGTGCGCTCGATGGAGTCCTTGAGATGGGCCTGGAGCCTTTCCCTGAGCAGATCGAGCACCGAAGCCGTTCCCGCGGACAGCAGGCGCACCTCCGAGACACCCTGGGGCACCGTGACCACGACCCGTGCGGCATGGATGTCCGCCGGCAGCAGGAGCATCAGGCAGATGCACGGCCAGAGCAGTCTCATGAGATCCCTCCCACGGAGGCAGGTGTCTCCTCCCTGTGGAAGGGGAAGGAGACGATGAAGGTGGACCCTGTGCCCTTCTGGCTCTCCACGTCCACCCACCCGTCGTGGGCGTTGGCGATGTACTGGACGAGGGCCAGGCCCAGCCCGGTGCCGTTGTCCTTGGTGGTGAAGTAGGGGTCGAAGATCCTCCGGGAGATCTCGGGGGGGATACCGTACCCGGTGTCCTTGACCAGGAGCAGCATGTTGTCCTTGATTCCCATGAGGGAAAGTTCCAATGAGCCTCCCGACGGCATGGCGTCTTCCGCGTTCTTGATGAGATTTATCAAAAGCTGCTTGAATTGTCCACGGTCTATCAGGATGTTCGGGAGCTTTTCCGGGCAGGTGATAACGGTCTCGATGTTCCTGCGCTTGAGTTCCGGCATGAGCATGGCGACGATGGACGAAACCTCGCCGAGGGGGTTGACGAGCTGCTTCTTGGGGTGGGGGAGGCGGGCGTACGAGAGGTATTCGTCCGTGACCTGAGAGAGGCGGTCGATCTCGCCCTCGATGATCTTGAGGAGCTCCAGGGCCTCTTCGTTCCTCTCCATTTCTCTGAGCTCGTCCTCGAGCAGCTCGGAATGCAGGAGCACCGATGTGAGCGGGTTGCGGATCTCGTGGGCCACGTGGGCGGACATCTGTCCCACCGCGGCGAGCTTTTCCGCCTGGATGAGCTTTTCGGTGAGCGCCTTCTTTTCCGTGATGTCCACCGCGTACTGCACCACGTAGTCCACCTCGCCCCCGGAACCGAACAGCGGTATGGCGCTGATGTCGAAGTAATAGGGCTTCCCGCCGATGTCCACCCGGGTATCCAGCTGCATCACGATCTCTCCGCTCCTGAAGCACTGCTCCACGAGCCTGGTGTGGCAGATGCGCTCTGACTCGGAGAAGTCCAGGGAACAGTGCTTGTCGATGACGTCTTCCCGCCTGAGCCCGTACAGGTCGCACAGGCGCTGATTGATGTCCGTGATGGTGAAGGCCGCGTCGATCATGGCCAGGTAGTGGGGCACGCCGTTGAAGATCGTCTCCATCCGCTTGTGGGCGACGAGCACCTTGTCGGCCCATATGTTGCGCTCCGAGGCGGCGGCGCGGGCACGGTTGATCCTGAGCATGGTGATGGTGGCGATGAGCACGAACCCGATGCTCACCGAGCCAAGCACCAGGGTGTTCCGGAAGGTGCCCGACATGAGCGAGATCACCTCGCTGTACGGGGAGGTGGCAATCGTGACCCACCGCCGGTTCAGGAAGTGCACGGACGAGAAGGCCAGGAGCTTCTTCACCGGTTCGGGGTCAGGATAGTTGGGGAAGGTGAACTCGTACATGCCGTCGTTCTTCAGCTCCATGGCCTGGCTGATTTCCTCCACCCCGGAGATCTTGACCCCGTTCTTCTTCAGGCCGATGATGAGGTCTCTCAGGTTCAGCCCGATCCACTTGGGGTTCGGGTGGTAGAGGACCATGCCCGTCTCGTCCAGCATCCAGACGTAGCCGGACTCGGACGGCCGGATGGGGGCCACATAGTGGACAGTGATGTTGGAGAGGTCGATGGCGCATCCGATGACCCCGTTGAACTCGCCGTTCTTTCCCTTGAGCGGGAACGAGATGATGAAGGTCTCGAATCTGCCCGGTATGTCGTAGTACTGCTCTCCCCCGACCAGGATGATATCCGAGACAAAGGGCACGCCCAGCTCTTTCGCCACCCGGAAGTAGGTGCGGAAGCTGAAATCCTTTCCCTCCAGGCCGGGCAGGAGCCGTTGGGGGTGGTGGATGCGCATGATGCCGTCCCTGTCTTCCCAGAAGACGAACATCACCTTGTTCTTCAGCGAGGTGTATGCGTTCTCCACCGCGGTCCTGATGGCCTCCGGGTCTCCGTTCGCCACGCGATCGATGTGGGTGGTGAGGCTGAGGATGTTCGTGATGTCGTGCATGTACTGCTCGATGCCCGTGGCTGTCTGGCGCGCCAGCAGCCCCTGCTCCCGGTTGAACTGGGCAGCCATCTCCCGCTCCACCCCCCGGTAGGAGTACAGGGCGAAGACGATGACGAAGCCGAGCACCACGAAGCTCCCCAGCCAGATGATGATGTCCCACTTCGTTTCCTTGAGCTCGATGGTGTGGCGTTTCGTCACCCTCACCCGCCGTATGGTGTCATCCGACATAGGTGTCTTCCTGAATGGACCGGGGTATCCGGTCTTGCTTGCGCTGGAGTTCCTCGAAATCCAGGGCGAACAGGGGGCTGATCTCCACGAGGACGCCCGCGGGCACGTCCACGCCCATCCTTTCCAGCCACGAGGCATGCAGGTTGCTCTGGAGCCGCCTGGAGCTCTCCAGGGAGTCGGTCCCGGTCATGTTCTTCACCGGCGCGAACTCCTCCTCCCGGGCGACCTCGAGGGTGACGCTCCGGCGTGCCAGGGGCAGGGCGTCGAAGAGGAATGACTCGAACTTGATGCCGTCGATCCGGGCGGGATTGCCCGCGGCATCGAGCCCGACGATCTTCTTGGCTGCCCGGTGGTAGGGCAGCTCGGCACCGCGGGACGTGACGGTCTCGGCGAAGTCCCTCCGGATCATGTGGACGGCCATGTTCCCTGCCCAGTAGAGCATCCGGCCCCGGGGGTCCGTGGCGCGGCGTATCTCGTCGGACATGTCGCTGTACTCCAGCAGGCACGTCCTGCCCCCCTGCTTCACGATCACCCCCACCCGTTCGTCAAAGGACACCTTTCTCACCACCTTGGTGGACATCTGCGCCCCGCGCGCGCTGTGCAGGCCGATGAACAGGGGGTCGCACACCTTCACCAGGGGGTTGTCAACCTGGAAATAGAATATCTCCTCGATGCCGGCAGATGCCATGAGGTCGAGACAACCATTGTCCCGCAGGGCGCGGAAGGTGCCTCCGTGACCGTCGGGATTCATGAACACGCCGCCGGCTTCGCTGAGGATGAACCTCCCCTCGGGGGAGACGGAGGGGAGCATGCCCTGGACGAAGAAGTGCACGTTCTGGCCGCCCAGGCCGAAGAAGCCCTTTTCCTGGAAGTAGGCGCGGGTGGGGGCGTCGTTCTCCCGGGATGTCATGATGAACAGGGGGACGGCATGTCCGAAGCGCCTTTTCAGCGCCAGGATCTTCTCCGCGAACAGGCAGAACAGGCTCTTCCCCCTCACCGGGGTGACCTCCACGACCCCCTTGGGCGCATCGATGCCCAGGCGGGACCCCTGGCCTCCCGCCACGATGACGGTGGCCACCCTGCCGGAGGCCAGCAGATCATTTCCCCTGGATACGGCATCTCCCGCCTCGGTGGAGGTCGCGAAGGATGCCGGGATGATGTCGGCGGGCTCCACATCGCCTCCGGGTGGGGTATAGAGCGATTCCCCCCGCATGAGCCGGGACACGAGGTCCAGATCCACCCCTGCAAGGTCCCTCTCGATCAGTTCGCGCCGGGAAGGGTCCGCCTCACCCTCGAGGAGTCTTGCGATGTGATCCTGTCCCAGCTCCCTTAGCCTTTTGGCGAGCATCGAGAATCTCCTGTATGCGTTTTTCGAACCCGGCGCCTTTCGGGCGGTAGAGCTCCGCAGAGCCGATCCCCTCGGGGAGGTAATCCAGGGCGAGCGCGCCTTCCGGGTCGTCGTGGGCATAGATGTACCCCTTGCCGTACCCGAGCCCCTTCATGAGCCTGGTGGGGGCGTTGCGGAGCACCAGGGGTACCCCGGGGGTTCCGGTGTCCCGTATCAGGCGCTGTGCGTTCTTTTCGGCAAGGTACACAGCGTTGCTCTTGGGGGCGCAGGCGAGGTAGACGGCGGTCTGGTACAGGGCGATCT
>CAZNGL010000053.1:0-17878 GCA_964572405.1 uncultured Bacteriovoracaceae bacterium | reverse complement strand
TAGCTCATGGTGATCCAGTCCAGGACCGGGAAGTGGTGCGGGTTCATCAGCCCCACGTACACCGGCGAGGCAGCCCTCAGGACACCTCCCCTGACCGGCTTCGAGGGGGAGTACGCGGGCCCCCATTCCATCCACCCGGGCTTGATCGCATCCTCTGCCCAGGCGGTATCAGCCGCCAGGGCAAGCGCCGCGAACATGCACAGCACCCGCAGCGCCTTCTTCACAGACCGTCTCGCTCTCGTGCTCATGTCAACCTCCATTGGTATCGCAGTGGAGCAGGTGGCAGGCCGCCATGTGGCCGGTGCCACCCGCCTCCTTCAGTTCCGGCCTGTTCCTCAGGCAGACCTCCATGGCGAAGGGGCACCTGGGATGGAAAGCGCACCCCTCTGGCGCCGCAAGGAGGCCCGGCACCTCGCCCGTGATGAGCGAGTGGTCCCTCGCGCGCTCCAGGGCCGGGTCCGGCACGGGCACGGCCTGGAGCAGGGCCTTCGTGTACGGGTGCAGGGGCCTGCGGTAGAGGTCTGCCCGCGGCGCCACCTCCACGATCCTTCCCAGGTACATCACGGCCACCCGGCTGCTGATGTGCCGCACCAGGGCAAGATCGTGGGCGATGAACAGATAGGTCAGGCCGAGGCGGTCCTGCAGGTCCTCCAGCAGGTTGATGATCTGGGCCTGGATGGATACGTCCAGGGCGGAGACCGGCTCGTCGCAGACGATGAAGCGGGGCTCGAGCGCCAGCGCCCTTGCAATGCCGATGCGCTGCCGCTGCCCGCCGCTGAACTCGTGGGGGAAGCGGCCGGCCATGGACGGGCTGAGCCCCACCATCTCGAGTAATGCAGCCACCCGGTCCGCGTACTCCCCCCTGCCGGCGGTGACCCGGTGGATCAGGAGAGGCTCACCCACGATGTCACGCAGCCTCATCCGCGGGTTGAGCGACCCGAAGGGGTCCTGGTAGATGATCTGCATGTGCCGGGCGAGACTGCGGCGCTCCTGCTTGCCAAGCCCGGTGACGTCACGGCCGTCGAAGACGATCCTGCCGGAGGTGGGCTGCTCCAGCTGGAGCAGGGTCCTTCCCGTGGTGGTCTTGCCGCAGCCGCTCTCTCCCACGAGGCCGAGGGTCTCGCCGGAGCCTATGGAGAAGCTCACGTCGTCCACGGCCCTGAGCTCGCCCATGGGGCGCCTCACCAGGCCGCTCCTGTACAGGGGAAAATGCTTGCTCAGTCCCTGCACGACGAGGAGCCCGGTGCCGTTCATGCCGCACCCCCCAGCCAGCACGCCGCTTCGTGGGCGTCAGCCACGGGCGCGAGCACCGGGGTCTCGTGCCTGCACCGCTCCATGGCAAGGGGGCACCGGGGATGGAAGGCGCACCCCCCGGGCAGGCGCGCCAGGTCGGGGGGCTGGCCCTCGATGGGCTTGAGCCGCTGCTTCACATCCCGGTCCAGCCGGGGCACCGATTCCAGCAGCCCCCTGGTGTAGGGGTGGGCGGGCGCCCGGTAGAGGTCCCGGGTCCGGGCGCTCTCCACGATCCTGCCCGCGTACATGACCATGACCCGGTCCGCGTAGCGGGCCACCACGCCAAGGTTGTGGGTGATGATGACGAGCGCGGTGCCGTGGTCGAAGGTGAGCTGCTTCATGAGGTCCAGGAGCTCCGCCTGGATGGTGACGTCCAGGGCCGTGGTGGGCTCGTCCGCGATGATGAGCCGCGGGTTGCACGCGAGCCCCATGGCGATCATGACCCGCTGCCGCATGCCGCCGGAGAACTGGTGCGGGTACGCATGCACCCGGGCCGCAGGATCCGGGATGCGGGCCATCTTCAGGAGCCCGATGCACTCCCGCATGGCATCGGCACGCTTCGCACCCCGGTGGATCATGAGGGGCTCCATGACCTGGTACCCCACGCTCAGCACCGGGTTCAGGGAGGTCATGGGCTCCTGGAAGATCATGGCCATGGTGTTCCCCCGGATGCGGCAAAGCTCCTCGTCGCCGAGCTCCAGCAGGTCCCGGCCCTGGAAGAGGACGCGGCCCCCGGATACCACCAGGGGCGGGCTCGGGATGAGCCTCAGCAGCGACAGGGCGCTCACGGTCTTTCCACACCCGCTCTCCCCCACGATGCCCAGGGTTTCCCCCTCGTCGAGGTCGTACGAGATGTTGTCCACGGCCTTCACGACGCCGTGACCGGCCAGCAGGTGGGCGCTCAGGTTGCGCACTTCGAGGAGCACGGCCCGCCCCCTCACCCCGGCCCGGGACCGTCCGCGCGCAGGCGCGGGTCGAGGGCGTCCCTGAGCCCGTCTCCCAGGAAGTTGAACGCGAGGACCGCCAGGGTGATCATGAGCCCCGGCGCGATGGAGAAGAGCGGCGCCACCTCCAGGTAGGAGTAGCCCACCCTCAGCTCGCTGCCCCAGCTCGGCGTGGGCGGCTGCACGCCGATGCCCAGGAAGGACACGGCGCTCTCCAGCATGATGTTGCCGCCCAGCGCCAGCGTGACGGTGACGATGATGGGCGCCGTGACGTTGGGCAGGAGGTGCCGGAACATGATCCGCACGCCCGAGGCCCCCAGGGCCCGGGCCGCCTCCACGTACGCCAGCTCGCGCACCAGCATGACCTGGCCCCGCACGATCCGGGCGAACCCGGTCCACGCGAGCACGGTGATGGAGATCACCACGCTCGTCACCCCCGGCCCCAGGGCCGCCACGATGACCAGGGCCATGACCAGGGCCGGCATGCACATGAAGGTGTCGGTGAGCCGCATGATGGCCATGTCCCAGATGCCGCCCTTGTACCCGGCCACGAGGCCCAGCAGCACGCCGATCGTGGCCGAGAAGAGCGTGGAGACGGCGCCCATGGCCAGGGTGACCCGGGAGCCGTAGATCACCCGGGAGAGCAGGTCCCTGCCCACGTCGTCCGTACCGAGGAGATGGCTTTTCGACGGGCCCTGAAGGACGTGGTAGAGGTCCTGTGCATTGGGGTCACAGGGTGCGAGCAGCGGCGCGAACACGGCCATGCAGACCAGGACGCAGATGAGCACCATGCCGGCCATGGCGATGCGGTGCCTGGCCAGGGCACCCCAGATCCCTGCCGCGGGTCTCATCCGTGCACCCTCACCCGCGGGTCCAGGGCGCCGTAGAGGAGGTCCACCGCCAGGTTCACCGCCAGGATGTTCAGCGCCACCATGATGAGCGTGGCCTGGATCACCGGGAAGTCGTTGCAGAAGATGGCGTTCACTCCCATGCGGCCCAGGCCGGGGATGGCGAACATGTACTCCACGATGAAGGAGCCCGCCACCACGTACCCCCAGGCAAGCCCGGTGATGGTGACCACGGGGATCATGGCGGGACGCACGGCGTGGGTCAGGATCACCGCCTTCTCGCGCAGGCCTTTGGCCCGGGCGGTGCGGATGTAGTCCTGGCCGAGAACCTCCAGCAGGCTGGAGCGCACGAACCTGCTGAGCAGGCCCGCGCCATGGGTGCCCATGATGAAGGTGGGCATGGCCACCGAGAGGAGGTTGCCCCAGGGGTCCTCGGAGAACGGCACGTAGCCGGACGGCGGGAACACGTGCACGAGCACGGAGAAGAGGTAGATCAGGACGATGCCCTCCCAGAACACCGGGATGGACACCCCCAAGATGGCGCCCGTGGTGCACGTGAGGTCCAGCCACGAGTTGCGCCTCAGGGCCGAGACGATGCCGCAGGGGAACCCGATGGTGCACGACCAGAGCACCGAGCCCAGAAAGAGCTCCAGGGTGATGGGCAGGCGGTGCATGAACATGGCGCGGACGTCTTCGCCGGTGGCGATGGACACCCCCCAGTCGCCGCGCACGAACCCCGCCATCCAGATGAGGTACTGCACCACCAGCGGCCTGTCCAGGCCGAACTGGGCCTTCAGGTCGCGGATCACCTCGCTGTCCACGGGCCCCATGCGGGAGGCCGCGAGCACGGCCTGCACCGGGTCTCCGGGCAGCACCCTGCCCAGGGCGAAGATGAGGATGGAGACCAGGATCAGGATGAACAGCGAGTAGAGGACCCGCCTGAGGACATAGTCTCTCATGGGAAGTACTCGTCCGTGCGCGAGAGCAGCTCTTTCGCCTTGAGCTTCACCGCGGCGTTGGCAAAGACCTCGTCGGGCAGGATGTCATCGGGCGCCTCCAGGATCCCGTTCAGGGTGCCGGTAAAGAGCTCCCGGTCCTTCACCGAGACGGCATAGTACTTCGCGTAGAGGAATTTCCAGAGCAGGTAGCGCGATCCGGAGATCTCGAAGGCCTCCTGGAAGTGCCGCCGGGCCTCGTCGTAGCGCCCGCCGAACATCTCCGGCCTGGCGCAGTTGTACACCCCCAGCATGGCGTGGATGCCGCCGTAGTAGAAGGTCTCGTCCAGCTCGTAGAGCCTGTCCATCATGGCCTCGATCCTCGGCAGGTCCTTCAGGGCCCTGCTCTCGCCGGTGCGGGTGGCATTGATCCACAGCAGGGAGCTGTTCGTGGCGAGGTACAGGGCCTTGATGTCCCGCTTGTGGATGGTCTTCAGGGCATGGGCGAAGGCCTCCGGGTCGTCCCGCTCCCAGGCATCGCGGAAGGTCTCATTCAGCTTCAGGTTCCGCAGCGCATAGTCCCTGGCCTTGGCATAGAACTGCTCTGCCCGGGCCCTGTCCGTGTCATCCACGAACAGGAAGGCATAGCCCATGTTCGCCTCGGCGGCGCTCGTGAGGAGATAGCGGTTTTCCGGAGACACCCTGATGAAGCCGTCCATCTGCACGAGCATGGCGGGCATGGCGTCACGGACCAGGGCCACGTCGGGGTTCCGGTTCGTGGCGGTGCGCATGTCCACCATGATGGGTTTCATGCCGTCCACGGACATCCTTGCGATGGAAGAGGCGCAGCCCGAGGAGAGGAGCACGAGTGCCGTCAGGGGGACCAGGAAGGCTCCTGCCGTGCGGTGAAGGGACATATGACCTCCTTGCAGTGTGCCGATGTGGGCACATCAATTCCTGCCAGGCAGGAAAATACCACGTTACTCCTCGTACGGCCAGACCATCCTGCAGTCGCCGTAGTCGTAGCCCACGCCGAACCCCAGGCTCGTGGTGGTCTCGGGGCCACGGAAGGCGAACCCGAGGCCCACTACCCCCTGGTCGTACCCGAAGCCGAGGATGAGGCCGCCGGTCTCCCCGCCCAGCACGAACCCGACACCGATGTTGCGGTTGCACCCGAGCACGGTGTTGTAGCTCTTCACGCCGAACCCGAGCACGAAATTGCCGATCTTCAGGCCGAGGCCCCCCTTCGTGCAGTTGCAGTCGCACGTCTCATCTGCGCCGTACGCGGACGTCCCGAGACTCAGGAAAGCCAGGATACACCATGCCGCCAGTACCTTCTTCAAAGCCACACCTCCGTATCCATGTGATGGGAAAGCGCACACCCTCATTCCACCCCGCCGGGGGTGGATTCCGTACAAACAGTACACGATCGGTATCCCCCTGCAATTAATTTTTAATTAATCTCCCCTGTTCCCGGCTCGCCTCCCCTTACAGCCATCTTGCCTTGCGGGAAAAGAAGGCATATGTTCAGGGAGTCATTCAGACCCATACAGGAGCGTTCTCATGAGCGTGCTGGACGCCATCGGAAACACCCCGCTGGTGGAGGTGAGGAACATCTGGGACAGCGACGCCACCGGCGTGCGCATCATGGCCAAGCTGGAAGGGGCCAACCCGGGCGGCTCGGTGAAGGACCGGCCCGCCCTGTTCATGCTCAGGGACGCCGTTGCCACGGGGAAGCTCAGGGCAGGCACCACCATCCTGGAGCCCACCAGCGGCAACACGGGCATCGGCATGGCCATGGTGGCGGCCGCCATGGGGTTCAGGATCAAGCTCACCATGCCCGCCTGCGTGAGCATGGAACGCCGCGCCGTCCTGCTGGCCCTGGGCGCCGAGCTCGAGCTGACCCCGGGCTGCGACCGCACCGACGGCGCCATAAGGCGGGCCCACCACATCGTGGATTTCGAGGGCGAGCGCTACTACATGCCCAACCAGTTCGACAACCCCCAGAACTACCTGGCCCACTACCACACCACCGCACCAGAGATCTTCTCCCAGACCGCGGGCGGGGTGGACGCCTTTGTGGCGGGCATGGGCACCACGGGAACCCTCATGGGGTGCTCCCTGTACCTCAGGGAGAAGAAGCCGTCCATCCGCATCGTTGGCGTGGAGCCCACCGTGGACCACCGCATCCAGGGGCTCAAGAACATGCAGGAATCCATCGTGCCCGGGATCTACGACCCCTCCAGGCTGGACCGCATCATCACCTGCACCGACGATGACGCCTTCGAGACCACCCGCGACCTGTCCGTCCGGGAGGGACTGTTCTGCGGGCTGAGCTCGGGGGCCGCCATGTGGGGCGCCATGCAGTACGCCCGCGAGCTGGCGCGGGGCTCCACCGTGGTGGTCATCCTGCCCGACCGCGGCGACCGCTACCTCTCCACCGAGGCCTTCCGCTCCATCTGCGCCCAGTGCCCGCCGTGACGCGGGTGCACCTCACCAGGGATCGACGAAGCCGCGCCTCGCCGCGCCGGGCTCGATCCCCGGCACGGACCTGAGCCCCTGCAGGATCCAGCGCCTGGTCTCCATGGGGTCGATGACCCCGTCGATCTCCAGGTAGGATGCCGTGTTGATGGCCTTGCCGTGCTCGTAGAACAGGGCCACGGCCTGCTTGAAGGTCTGCTCCCGCGTGGCCGGGTCCTCGATGGCCTCGAGCTCCCTGCGCATGGCGAGCCGCACCGCGCCCTCCAGACCCATGCCCCCGAACTCTCCCGTGGGCCACGACACGGTGAAGAAGGGCGCGTGAAAGTGCCCCCCGGCAACGGCCATGACGCCCAGGCCGTACCCCTTGCGGAGCACCACGGCGAAGAGGGGGACGCGCAGGTGGCTTGCCGTGACGAAGAGGCGGGATACGTGCCGCACCAGCGCCGTCTTCTCCGCCTCCACGCCCACCATGAACCCGGGGGTGTCGCAGAGCGAGACCAGGGGAAGGCCGTGGCAGTCGCACAGCTGCATGAAGCGCGCAGCCTTGTCCGCGGCATCCGCGTCGATGGCGCCCCCCAGGTGGCGGGGGTTGTTGGCCATGAGCCCCATGGGCCTGCCCTCGATGCGCACCAGGGCGGTGATCATGCCGACGCCGAACTCCCGCCTCAGCTCCAGCACGCTGGCTGTATCCGCCATGGTCTCGATGACCGCCCGCACATCGTAGGCCCGCTTGCGGTTCTCCGGGATCAGGGTCCTGAGCCTGCGCTGATCGTCGCAGGCCCAGTCCGCAAGCGGCCCCTGGAAGTAGGACAGGTACTTCTTCGCCGCGGCCACGGCCCCGGCCTCGTCGGCCACCCGGATGTCCACCACCCCGTTTCTCGCCTGCACGTCGATGGGGCCGATCTCGTCCGGCGAGACCACCCCGAGGCCGCCGCCCTCGATCATGGCGGGGCCGCCCATGCCGATGTTGGAGTTCTCGGTGGCGATGATCACGTCGCTGCAGCCCAACAGCGCCGCGTTGCCCGCGAAGCACCTGCCCGAGACGATGCCCACCAGCGGCGCACACCCGCTCATGGAAGCGTACGAGTGGAAGCTCGGCAGGTCGAGTCCCGCCACCCAGGGGATGTCCGTGTCGCTGGGCCTGCCGCCTCCGCCCTCGGCGAAGAGCACGATGGGCAGCCTCCACTGGCGGGCCATGTGCAGCATGCGGTCGATCTTCTTGTGGTTCATGCCGCCCTGCGTGCCGGCGAGCACCGTGAAGTCGTAGGCCAGCACCATGACGCGCGCCCTCTCCTCGTCGAAGAGCGCCCCGTTCACCGAACCCACCCCCGCGACGAGCCCGTCCGCCGGGCTGATCCTGATGAGGTCCGGCACGGACAGGCGCCTCCGCTGCGCTGCCAGGGCCAGCGCGCCGTACTCGATGAAGCTGCCCGGGTCGCAGAGGTCCTCCACGTTCTCGCGGGCCGTGCGCTGGCCGGTCCTGCGCCTCTTTGCCACGGCATCGGGCCTGGCCGCGTCCAGGGTGGCCCGGTGCCGGGAACGCACCTCGGCCAGGTCGGCGCGGATGGCGTCCAGGTCGAGAGCCCCCGAGGTCTGGGCCTCGACGACCTCCGTCTCCCCGGGCTCGATGAACGCCAGGGTCTGCCCGGAGGCCACGGTCTGGCCGGGTTTCACCGCGATGAACCGCACCACCCCTCCCTCGTGTGCGCAGACGAGGTGCTCCATCTTCATGGCCTCGAGGAAGAGCAGGGTCTGGCCGGCGCGGACCACGTCGCCCTCGGAGACGTCCATGCCGATCACGGTCCCGGCCATGGGTGAGCACACAGGGACCGTGCCCGGGGGGATTTCGGCGGCCATGGCTGCGGGAGCGGCCTCGTCCTGCCGCTCCCGGAGGTCGAAGTAGAGCTTCCGGTGGTCCTGGGACGACGGCGCGGCCAGGGACGCGATGTTGTCCTCCACGAAGCGCGTGTACACCTCGTTCCTGATGACCTCGGGCGTCCTCAGCAGGTTCTGGAGCAGGGGGATGTTCGTTTCCACGCCCAGGACGCGGAACTCGCACAGGGCCCGGTAGGCCTTGCGCACCGCATCCGCATAGTCGCTGCCCGGAGAGTAGGCGATGAGCTTGGCGAGCAGCGAGTCGAAGCCAGGACCAGCGCTGTAGCCCGCGTAGCCGTAGGTGTCCACCCGCAGGCCGAAGCCCGAGGGCGGCTCGAAGACGCTGAGTCGCCCGGCGGACGCCCTGACCTCCCCCTTCTCGTCACAGGTCTCCATGTTGATGCGGAGCTGGACGGCGTACCCGCTCGGCTCGGGGATCTCTCTCTGGGAAAGCCCCAGGGATGCCAGGGAATCTCCCGTGGCGAGGCGGAGCTGGATCTTCACCAGGTCGAGGCCGGTGACCTCCTCGGTGACGGTGTGCTCCACCTGCAGCCTCGGGTTCACCTCCATGAAAGCGAAGTCGTCCTCCCGGCCGGGATCGGACGCGTCCACCAGGAACTCGAAGGTGCCCAGGCCGTGGAACCTCACCTCCCGGGCGAGGCGCACGGCCGCCTCCAGCAGCCTCTCGCGCAGGCCCCCCCGCAGGGTCGGGCTGGGGGCGATCTCCAGGAGCTTCTGGTGGCGCCGCTGCAGCGAGCACTCGCGCTCCCACAGGTGGCTCACGCCGCCTTGGCCGTCGCCGACGATCTGCACCTCGATGTGCCGGGCCCGGGGCATGAGCCGCTCCACATACACGTCGCCGCTGCCGAAGGAGGACCTGGCCTCGGACACGCAGCGCTCGTATTCCCTCTCCAGGTCCCCGGCCCGATACACGGCCCGCATGCCGCGGCCGCCGCCTCCGGAGACCGCCTTGATCATGACGGCCGCGCCCTCGCCCAGGGAGGCGAAGAATGCCGTCGCCCCGGCCAGGTCCACCGCTGCGCGCGTGCCGGTCAGCACGGGTATGCCCAGACCCCTGGCCAGGTCCCGGGCCCGGGCCTTGTCGCCGAAGAGCTCGAGCACCTCCGCGTCCGGCCCCACGAAGCGGATGCCTTCCTGCGCGCAGCGCCTGGCAAAGGACGGGTTCTCGCTCAGGAACCCGTATCCCGGGTGCACGGCGTCGCAGCCCTGTTCGGCCGCCACGGCCACGATCCTGTCCATGTCGAGGTAGGCCTGGGCCCCCCGGCCCGGGATGGGAACGCTGTGGTCGGTCTTGCGCGTATGCAGCGAGTCCGCGTCGTCGTCGGCAAAGACCGACACGGTCTCGATGCCGAGCTCGGCGGCTGCCCGGGCGATGCGGACCGCTATCTCGCCCCGGTTCGCGATGAGCAGCTTTCTGATGTCCATGGAAACTCCCTCTCCGTGTGTGAATCGTTCCTGGCACAAAGGAGGCTGTGCAGTTGTACCAGAGAACCCGGTCCAAAGGAAGGGCATCTGAACGGGGCCACGCCCGTGACGGGCGATCCTATGCGGGGGTCTTCCCGTGCAGGGCCTGCTCGATCTTCTTCTTCAGCTCGCTCAGGGTGTAGGGCTTCTGGATGAAGCCTGCCAGCCCAAGGTTGGAATACCTCCCGGAGAGATCCTGCTCGCTGTACCCGCTGGACAGGATCACCGGGATGTCCGTCCTGATCTCCCGCATCTTCTGGTACGCGCCGATGCCGTCCAGCTTCGGCATGGTGAGGTCGAGGAGCACGCACACGATCTCGCCGGCATGCCTCTGGAAGAGGTGCACCCCCTCGGCGCCGTCGGAGGCCGGGATGGCATCGTAGCCCAGGTGCTCGACGAACACCGAGCAGACCTCCCGCACATCCTGCTCGTCGTCCACCACGAGTATCTTGCCCGCGCCCGTGGCCCGGCCTGCCTCTGGCCGGCCGTCTTCTCCCGCTGCCTCGCGCACCGCGGCCGCCTCCACCGCGGGGAACAGCACCCGTATGGAGGAGCCCCGGCCCGGGGCGCTGTCCACGAGGATCGCGCCGCCGTGGGTGCTCACGATGCCCAGCACCGCGGACATGCCGAGGCCGCGTCCCGTGAACTTGGTGGAGAAGAAGGGGTCGAAGAGGCGCCGCCGGGTCTCTTCGTCCATGCCGCAGCCCGTGTCCGTCACCTCCACGAACACGAACCGGCCCTCGGGTGGCTTCTCGAAGATGCGGCTCCTGCCCAGGCACTGGGCGTCGCAGTCCATATCGCCGGTCCTCAGGGTGATGCTGCCCGGTGCATCGCCGATGGCCTCGTAGGCATTGGTGACGAGGTTCATGATGACCTGCCTGACCTGGTCTGCGTCGGCCTCGATGGCGCCCTGGGAGGCCAGGGCGAGCTCCAGGGAGACGGCCCTGGGGATGGCGCTCCTGATGAGGACCTCGCTCTGGCGGATGAGGTCGTTCACGTTCACGCGCCCCGCCACGTAGCGGCCCTTGCCCGAATAGGCCAGCATCTGCCGGGTGAGGTCCGCCGCCTTGTAGGCCGAGGTCATGGCCTTCTCGACGAGCGTGCGGGTCCGCGAGCCCCGGGGGAGATCGAGCAGCGAAAGGTCCAGGTTGCCCAGCACGCCCATGAGCAGGTTGTTGAAGTCGTGGGCGATGCCGCCCGCGAGGACGCCGAGGCTCTCGAGCTTCTGGGCCTGCTGGAGCCTGCGGTCGAGCTCCATGCGCTCGGCCTCGGCCTTCTTGCGCTCCGTGATGTCGCGCATGATGCCCACCCCGTGCCAGGCGCCCGCGATCTGCACCGCGGAGAGCGACAGCTCGATGGGAACCTCGCTCCCGTCCTTTCGGATGGCGGGCAGCTCCAGGGTCCTGCCCACGGCTCCCCCCAGACCGCTGCCCCGGAAGTGTTCCATGGCACGGGCATAGTCTGCATGGGAGCGCTCAGGGGCGAGGAGAAGGTGCAGGTCGCGGCCCAGGGCCTCCGCGCGGCCCCAGCCGAAGATCTGCTCGGCGGCCTCGTTCCAGAACGTGATGATCCCGTGGTCGTCGATCATGATGATGGCGTCGTGGGCCGAGGCGGTGATGGTGCGCAGGGTGGCCTCCCGCTCGCGGAGGGCCTCTTCGGCGAGCTTGCGGTCGGTGACGTCCCGGGCGATGACGTGGAACCCCGTGACCGCATCGCCGTCGGTGACGAGGTTCACGTTCTGCCACAGCCAGACGGTGCGGCCGTCCCTGGTGAAAACCGGGGTCTCGTGATTGGTGGTGGGGATCTTCTTTGCGAACTGGATGTCGAAGAGCCGGGACTGGGCCTCGCGGTGCCCGGGCGGGAGAAAGTCCAGATAATGCCTGCCCGCCATTTCTCCGCTGGTGTACCCGAGGAGCTTCTCCGTGCTCTGGTTGACGTAGCGCACATACCCCTTAGCGTCGGTCTCGTAGATCACGTCGGTGGCGTTCTCCACGAGCTCGCGGTAGCGCTCCTCGCTCTGCCGGACGAGCTCCTCGGCGCGCCTGCGCTCCGTGACGTCCCGGGAGATGCCGAACAGGACGTCCCTGCCCCCCCAGGTGCCCCTGGCGACCTTGGTCTCCACCGGGATCTGCGTCCCGTCCCTGGCCATGAGGGGAATAGAGTACATTGAGGCCCTGCCCGCGATCATGTCGGCCACGATGGCCGCCGCCTCCTGTCTCTGCCCGGGCGGATGGACGTCGAGCACGTGCATGGAGGCCAGCTCTTCGGGCGTGTACCCGAGCCGCTGCTGCACCACCGGGTTGGTCATGAGGATGAGCCCCGTGGAATCGAGGATGAAGAGCATGTCGTCCAGGGTGTCGAAGAGGGTTTGGAGGTTCTGCCGGCTTTCACGCTGGGCCTCCTCGGCCCTGATGCGCGCGATGACACCGCCCACCCGGGTGGCCACGGTCTCGATGGCGTCGCACGTTGCCCGGGGGATCTCGTCACGGGCATGCGATGCGAAATTGAGCACCGCCACGAGCCGCCCGCCGTACAGGACCGGGACGAAAGCCACGGCGCGCAGCTTCTCGCGGGCCATGGCCCCCTCGGGGCCTTGACGTACGACATCGCAGGTCCCGTAGATGGGCCTGCCTTCGCGGATCATCCCGACCTGCGGGGAGTCGTGGCCGTAGCGGGACACCGCGCTGACGAAGCGGTGCGACAGGCCTGCGTGGACTGCCAGGTCCAGGGCCCCGGTGGTGGGGTCGGCCAGGTAGATCCCCCCGCAGTCGACGCCCTCCATCTTCAGGCCGGCGCCGAGCACCAGGTTCAGGGCCTCGTAGAGGTGGCTGGTGGAGCTCAGGGCCGCGCCCAGGTCGCGCTGGACCCTGATGAGCTCCTCCGCCTGCTTGAGCGCGGTGAGGTCGGTGTGGGTGCCGATGACGCGAAGGGGCTTCCCCTCGGGCGTCCGGCTTATGACCTTGCCCCGGTCCAGGATCCACTTGTAGGTGCCGTCTTTGCACAGCAGACGGTGTTCGCTGGTGTAGAGCGGTGTTTCACCGGCCAGGTGGCGGTTGACCTCGGCGTACACGCGGGCGAGGTCGTCGGGGTGGACGCGTTTCTCCCACTCGTCCAGCGTGTCGCCGATCTCGTGGGGGGCAAAGCCGAGCATGGCCTTCCACTGCGCGGAGAAGAAGACCCTGTTCGTCTGCGCATCCCAGTCCCAGAGCCCGGCGCCGGAACCCTCGATGGCGAACTTCCACCGCTCCTCGCTGGACCTCAGGAGCTCCTCCGTGCGCCTGCGCTCGGCGATCTCCTCCTCCAGCTTCCCCGGCGCCGCGGCCATGTCGGCGCCGGCTGCCGGGCCCTTGTGCGTGTCCTTGCGCTTTGCCATGAACGGAGCCCCCGTCTATCCCTTCTGCGTAATAATACTATCGACGCATGCCGAAGGGAATAATTAGGATTATCTCCACAGGGCATGCGCGTGTTGACAGAATGAACCATGATTCACTATACTGCCGTGGCTTCACGAGACAGCCCCCATCACACGAGAAAAGGAGAACGCACCCATGGCATCGAACTTCATCTACTCAACGCGCGACCACCGGTTCATCCTCAAGGAATGGCTCGACATGTCCAAGGTCTTCGGCTCGGGGCGCTTTGCAGGCGGCTACAGCGTGGAAGACGTGGACTCCATCCTGGAGAACGCGCTGAAGATCGCGAAAGAGGTCATCGCTCCCACCAACGACGACGGCGACACCGTCCACGCCGTGTACAAGGACGGGAAGGTCACGGTGCCCGAGTCCTTCAAGAAGGCCTACTGGCAGGTCCAGGAGAACGGCCTGGGCTCCAGCAACGCCGACCACTCGGACCCCGGCTCCATGCCGCTGACCGTGATGGGCTGCATCAACGAGTACATGGCCGCGGCGAACGCGGCGCTCGGCCCCTACACCATGGCCACCACCGGCGCCTCGGGCCTGATCCGGGACTTCGGCAGCGACAGGGTCAAGGGTATCTTCCTGCCCAAGATGTACTCGGGCCAGTGGGCCGGCACCATGGACCTCACCGAGCCCAACAGCGGCTCCGACGTGGGGGACATCACCACCAGGGCCACGCCCACGGAGGAGCCCGGCGTGTACCGGATCACGGGCACCAAGTGCTTCATCACGGGCGGCGAGCAGGACATCACCGAGAACATCGTGCACCTGGCGCTGGCCCGCATCGATGGCTGCGTGCCCGGCACCAAGGGCATCTCGCTCTTCGTGGTGCCCAAGTACTGGCCCGATGAAAACGGCAACAAGGGCGAGTTCAACGACGTGAACTGCGGCGGCATCGAGCACAAGATGGGCCTGAGGGGCTCGGCCACGGCCATCGTGAACTTCGGCGAGGAGGGCAGGTGCAAGGGCTACCTGCTCGGCGAGCCGCCCACCGACGGCAAGGGCCAGGGCATGGCCCAGATGTTCCAGATGATGAACGAGGAACGCACCGTCACGGGCCTGGCGGCGCTGTCGGCCGCCACGGTGGCCTACAACAACGCCTGCCAGTACGCGGCGGGCCGCGTCCAGGGCCGCCCGCTCACCAACCCCAAGGCGGGCAGGGTCCCCATCATCAACCACGAGGACGTGCGGCGCATGCTCATGTTCCAGAAGTCCGTCACGGAGGCGTCCCGCGCCATGATCGCGTTCTCCTACTACTGCATGGACATCGCGGAGAACACCACGGACGACAACGAGCGGAGGCTCGCCAAGGCCTACGTGGAGGTGAACATCCCCATCGTGAAGGCCTGGTGCTCGGACATGGCCTTCCTGAGCATCTCGGAGGCCATGCAGTGCTACGGCGGCTACGGCTTCTCCGAGGAGTACCCCATCGCCCAGCAGCTCAGAGACTGCCGGATCTACCCCATCTGGGAGGGCACTAACTACATCCAGTCCATGGACCTCATCGGCCGCAAGTGGATGATGGCCCAGGGCCAGGTGTTCAATACCTGGCTGGGCGAGATCGACACGTTCGTCGCGGCGCACAAGGCCCACCCGAGCCTCGCGCCCCAGGTGGCCCTGCTGGAAGAGGCCATGGCCAACTACCGCGAGATCCAGATGACCATGGCCAACTACCTGGGCCAGGGCAGGTTCAACATGATCGGCTTCTACGCCACGCGGATCCTCCACGCCACGGGCTACCTGTACGCCGCCAAGCTGCTCCTGGAGCACGCCGTCATCGCCCAGAAAGAGATCGACAAAAACGGCCCGGAGCACTTCGACCACCCCTTCTACGCCGGCAAGGTGGCCTCCGCGAAGTTCTTCTGCCACAACATCCTGCCCAGGACGGGCAAGATCCTGCGGGTCATCAAGGAGGGCGACACGAGCGTCATGGACGTGCCCGAGGCGAGCTTCCTGTACCTGTAACGGAACCTTTCCCCACATATCCCGACGGGACGGGAGCGCATGCCCCCGTCCCGTCTCACGTCCCCTCTGCGGGTATGTGTATTCTCCAGTAATCACCCATGATAACTTGACTTTTTCATGTCGTCCCGTTATCATGCCCCGCATGATATTCTATGAAGGAGGTTGAGCCTTCGTCCGCCTTCGGACATGCCCCGGCCCGACCTTGAAAAGGAGACTCCCTCTATGCCATGCGCATCATCCCACCGGTCCATGGTCCGTGCAGCCGCCTTTCTCGCCTGCCTGTCCCTGCTCCAGTGCGCCAGCGACAGCGGGAACCAAAACGGCCTACAGGTACCCGATCTGAGGCCCATCACCCATGAACAGGCCGCCCAGTTCATAACCTACCTGCGCGGGGTCCAGACCCGGGCATCGGGCGGCTCCCCGTGCACCGTGGCCTGGGCCATGATCAACACCGCGTGCGAAGAGAGGGCCCTTCTTATCCAGTATGCGGCGGCGTTATCATCGTTCCCGCTGTCTTCTGCCCCGCCCGTCATCGAAGAGGAGGACATCACCGAGGACGCCGTGGCGGGGCTCGTGGAGAATCCAGGGATCGACACGGCCACCATCAACATCGCCGGGCCCCTCATCATGGAGTACGCCTACCTGGGCCCGGACGGTTCGCCTGTCCCGGGGGAGCCCCAGCACATCCACTGGCCCTACCACAAGGGCGTGGTGGTGAACGTTGAGGGTGAGCTCATGGTCATCGACCTCTCTGCGGGGGACGAGCCCCTGCCCATCGACGAGTGGGCCCACCGCCTTGTGGAGGAGGAGGTGCAGTGCTTCCCCATGTCGGAAGACGAGTATGCGGACGTCAGGATCTACTGGAACAGCGTCATGGCCTCCTACGAGCTGCCGGAGCGGCCCGCACGGATCTGCGGCTACACCATCACCCCCATGTTCCGCTTCCGGTGGGACCAAGACGCCCAGGTGGACCAGCTCAGGTGGACGCCCTCCATTCTGGAGACACAGCACGACGGGTTCTCAAACACCTTGCAGGAACTGTACGGCGTGACGCCCGGGGAGTCAGACATCCCGCTCTACACGTGTGCATACTCTCCCCAGGGCGAAGAGAAGCTCTGTGAATGGCTCCCTGATCTTCCCCTCTGCACCCCGTGAGCGGCAGGGACGGGAGGATTCTCCGCATGAACTGCTGGCTTCCCTTTTCCGGCACACCGTTATATAGTAATGTAAATTATCCTATGCAGCATGGACCCGCCCGGGCCTGCTGCATGATCTCATGACTGAGGGAGCATACATGGCCACGGAACCACACACCGACCTGTACCGAGCCCTGGGCGACAAGATCGACAACCTGCCGGCGCGGGCGCCCTGGAGCGGGACCTTCCACGCCATCCTGAAGGAGCTCTACACCCCCGAGGAGGCGGACCTGGTGGTGCGGATGCCCTACACCCTGTCGTCGCTGGAGCGGATCTCCCGCATGACGGGGATCGAGAAGACCAGGCTCCGCACGCTCCTGGACGGGCTGTGCAGGAAGGGGCTGGTCTTCGACATCTTCAACGGGAGGGATTCCCAGTACTACTACGTGCCCTCGCCCCTGGTGGTGGGGATCTTCGAGTTCACCATGATGCGCACCGACCCCGGCATGGACGCGAAGAAGATGGCGGGCCTGTTCCACACGTACCTCTCCGGCGAGGGGGCGTTCTACCAGGCCAACCTCGGACACGACGAGAAGGTGTCGGTCCTGCGGGTCATCCCGGTGGAGGAGACCGTGTCCGCTTCGGCCCAGACCGCGTTCCTGGACTACGAGAAGGCAACCTCGCTCATCGAGGGCGCGGGGAGGCTCGCCATGGGCCTGTGCTCGTGCCGGAACGAGAAGCACCTCGAGGGCGTGAAGCAGTGCGACGCGCCGCTGGACAACTGCAGCCTCTTCGGCCTGGGCGCGGAGCTGGGCATCCGCAACGGCCTTGCCCGGGAGGTGTCGAAGGAGGAGATGATCGACAACTTCGCTCGGTCAAAGGAGCTCGGCCTGGTGTTCTGCGCGTACAACACGAAGAAGCCCCTGTCCGTGTGCCAGTGCTGCCCGTGCTGCTGCAACGCCCTGGCCGGCATGAACAGGTTCGGGTTCACCAACGTGGTGTCCACCTCGAACTTCCTGGCGACGGTCACCCAGGACTCGTGCACGGGGTGCGGCAGGTGCGTGGAGGCATGCCCGGTGGGCGCCATCGGCCTGGTCTCGGCCCGGGACCCGAAGCACCCGAAAAAGAAGAAGGCCCGCGTGAACGAGCGGATCTGCCTGGGGTGCGGGATATGCGCGAACAGGTGCCCGGCGGACTCCATCGTGATGGAGCGCCGGGGGAGCAGGGTCATCCACCCGGAGACGCTCTTCGAGACCTTCATCCTCGGGAGCCTGGAGCGGGGAACCCTGCAGAACCAGATCTTCGACGACCCGTCGAGCACCACCCAGAAGGCCCTGCGCACCCTCCTGGGCGCCTTTTTCAGGCTGGAGCCGGTCAAGCGCGCCCTCATGAGCGATGCGCTGCGCTCGACCTTCCTCTCCTTCATGAGGGTGGGGGCGACCCTCCAGGGCAAGGGGTGGATGTCGGAGCTGTAAGTCTTTCAAACAGGACCGGACAAAC
>CAZNGL010000052.1:0-18436 GCA_964572405.1 uncultured Bacteriovoracaceae bacterium | reverse complement strand
GCGAACGGCCCGGGGAGGAGATACGTGAAGTCGAGGATCCTGATGCCGGACAGCAATGGCTCCATAGCGAATGCGGACCTGCCTTTCGAAAAAGATGGACCTGACACCCCATACCACCGGAACCCCGCGCCCGATCTCGTGACGGGAAACCACAGCGAGGGATGATCGAGGCCTCGCGGGACCCGGTTACTGCACCGCAGCAGCGGTGCACAATATCCGGGAGCACCAAGCGTGCTCCGTGACGATAATACAACGCATGCCGCGCATTGTCAACATTCTGTGTATGATTGTAATACATCATTACACCGGTCGGCACCTCCCCGGCACGGCGCCCGATAAGGCGGCCCCCGGCCAGCTATCTTCTTGAATTCCGTCCGCGTGATGATGTAGGACACTCCCATGAGGGTGCTCGTCGTCACCACCTCCTACCCGGATCATCCCGGTTCCCAGCGGGGCGCCTTCATCCGGGACCTCTGCATCGAGCTCCGCGGAAAGGGCGTCGAGGTCGAGGTCCTGACGCCGAAGGTGCTGGGGACGAGCCTGCCCAGGGAGCACGACGCCGGGGTCACCGTGCGCCGCTTTTGGTACCCCAGCGGCGGCACCCAGCTGAACCAGGCCGAGTCCATCCCGGTCCTGGCCATGTCCGTCTACATGGCCTCGGGGCTGCTCGCGGCTTTGAGGTCGGTCCTGGCGTTCAGGCCCGACGTCATCCACGGCAACTGGATCGTGCCGGCAGGGCTCATCGCCTCCCTGGCAGGGGCCCTCACCGGCACCCCGGTCATGCTCACGGCCCGGGGCATGGACACGAGGGTGAGGAAAAACCCCATGGTCCGGGCCCTGTTCGCCCTGGCCCTCAGGCTGTCCGACTCGGCGACAGTGGTCTCCGACGCCATGCGGACGATCCCCGGGCTCCAACGGGCCGAGGTCATCTCCTCGGGGGTGAACACGTCGTTCTTCGCCGTCACCCCGGACGGGTCTTCGAAGACCGTGCTCTTCACCAGGAGCCTCGAGCCGGTCTACGATGCGGCCACCCTCGTCAGGAGCGTGCCCCTGGTCCGCGAGAAGGTCCCTGACGCACGGTTCGTCATCGCAGGCACCGGCTCCCAGGAGCAGGGCCTGAAATCCCTGGCCCATGACCTGGGGGTCGACGACTGCGTGAGGTTCCTCGGCCATGTGGCGCACACGGATATCCCCGGTCTCGCATCCCGGTCCCGGGTCTTCGTCTCGAGCGCCCTGGCCGACGGCACGTCCATCGCACTGCTGGAGGCCATGGCATCCGGACTGGTCCCCGTGGCCACGGACATCGAGGCCAACAGGGCACTGATCACGCACGGCCAGGACGGCTACCTCTACAGGCCCGGGGACGAGCAGGACCTTGCCCGGAACATACTCCGGGCGTTCTCCGGAGAGATTCCGACCCGCGTCCTGCTGCAGAAGAGGGCGTCCCTGCAGGCACGGATTCCGTGGAGCACCGTTGCGGACAGATACATAAGCAGTTATAATCGGCTCCTCGAAAGGCCCCGCAGCCACGGGGAGTAAAGCCCGTGCCTGCGTTTTTCGATGAATACTGTACCCATGACATGCTCATGACGGCACTTCCAGGGGTAACCACCACGGCCGGATTCACCCGGCACAGCGGAGCTGTGCCGGATCGGGTCTCGAGATGAGAATGACAGACGGAAAGACCGAACGAAAAACGGTTGCGCGCAGGGAACACCTGACCGTATATACCCCCGGCTCCATGATCAGGAGCCCATGGGCCCTCCTGAAGGAGATGGGCGCCGGGATCATGAACGGGCGCGAGCTGGCGTGGCGACTCGCCGTCCGCGACATCAGCGCGCAGTACCGGCAGACGGCCCTCGGCCTGATGTGGGCGCTGATCATGCCCCTGGCCAACACGCTGACCTGGATATTCCTGCAGGGAACAGGCATCGTCTCCCTCGGGACGACCACACTCCCCTACCCGGTCTATGTTTTCACGGGCACCATGCTCTGGTCGATCTTCATGGACTCACTCAATGCCCCCCTGCAGCAGACCACGGCGGCCAAGGCCATGCTCGCGAAGATCAACTTCCCCCGGGAGGCCATCATCCTGTCGGGCATCTACCAGACCATGTTCAACGGGGCCATTAAGATCGGCCTCATACTCGCCACCCTGCTGATACTGGGGATCCTCCCCGGCTGGCGCCTGATCCTGTTCCCGCTGGGAGTCCTGTCCCTCGTCCTCGCAGGCACGACCCTCGGCCTGCTCCTGACGCCCATCGGCCTGCTGTACACCGATATCGGGAGGGGGCTTTCCCTGGTCATGCAGTTCCTCATGTATGTCACCCCGGTGGTGTTCCCCATGCCGGAAAAGGGGTGGACGGCCTTCCTGTTCACGGTCAACCCTCTCTCCTCCCTCATTCTCACGACACGGGACTGGCTCACGGGTTTCCACCCGGCATACCTGGGGCATTTTCTCGTTGTGAACTCAATCACGGTCCTGCTGCTGTTCGTGGTGGTCATGATCTACCGGCTGGTCATGCCCATCCTCATCGAGCGTATGAGCGCCTAGCGAGGCCTTGAGAAACGCACCATGTCGGATACTCTCGTCAGAGTGGAAGGTGTTTCCAAGAAATTCTGCAGGGACCTGAAGAAAAGCCTGTGGTACGGACTGCAGGATATCGCGGGCGAACTGGTCGGCAGCAGCAAGGAGCGCAGGCTCCGTCCCGGCGAATTCTGGGCCGTGGACGACGTGAGCTTTGAATTGAAAAAGGGCGACTGCCTCGGGCTGATCGGGCCCAACGGGGCGGGCAAGAGCACCCTGCTGAAGATGCTCAACGGGCTCATCAAGCCGGACCGGGGCCGGATAGAGCTGAAAGGACGAGTCGGTGCCCTGATCGAGCTGGGTGCGGGATTCAACCCGATTCTCACCGGCAGGGAAAACATCTACGTGAACGGCGCCGTGCTCGGGTTGAACAAATCCGAAGTCGACGCCCTGTTCGACCAGATAGTCGCCTACTCGGAACTGCAGGACTTCATCGATACACCGGTGCAGTATTACAGCTCAGGGATGAGGGTCAGGCTCGGGTTCTCCATAGCGTCCCAGCTCATGCCCGATATCCTGCTCATCGACGAAGTCCTGGCGGTGGGCGATCTTGGCTTCAAGCTGAAGTGCTTCGGCACCATGGACCAGATGCTCGACAGCACCGCGATCATCTTCGTTTCACACAGCATGCCCATGATCTCGAGGATGTGCACCGACATCATGCTGTTCGAGTCCGGGAAGGCGGCTTTTCACGGCAGGGACGTGGGACGCGGCATCGATCTGTACTACAACAGCTTCCCCCAGGGTGACTCCGTGATCTTCGCGAGCGGGGACGGGATCAGGCATGTCAGGACTTCGGTGCAGGCGGACGAGTACATGAAAGGGATGCCCGTCGTGCAGTGGATGGACGATCTCACCATCGACTCGGTCATCGAAGTGGCCAGGGAACACAGGACCATGAACGTGGGGTACGTGGTGCACGACAAGGAGCAGAAGCCCATAGCGTCATTCAATTCGGGACTGATAGACCTCGAGGGACTGCTTCACGGTGAAGGCGGGGCGCTCACCATTCAGGCCAGCATGACCGAGATCCAGCTAGCCAAGGGCGTCTACAGCGTCGACATCGTGATCTCCGAGGATGTCGGGTACAAGCCGTTGTTCAGGGCAAAGGGGGTCTGCTCATTCCAGATCTCAGACACCATAGACATCTGGGCACCCGTGCGGTTCAACGCCAGGTGGAAGATCAACGACAAGGATCTGTGACCTGCCCCGAAAGGCGCGCGTTTCCATGAAACCCGCAATGCATACTTCTAAGACCGACGAGGATATCCCATGAGCAAGGAAACGAAGACCACCTATGTGACCCAGCCGGCGCTGCCGCCGCTGGAGGAGTTCGTGGAATCGCTGAAGACTATCTGGGAAAGCCGCATCCTCACCAACAGGGGGCCCTTTCACAGGAAGTTCGAAAAGGAACTGGCAGACTATCTGGGCGTGAAGTTCATCTCGCTCACGGCCAACGGGACCCTGGCCCTGGTGACGGCGCTGCAGGCCCTGCGCATCACGGGGGAAGTCCTCACCACCCCGTACAGCTTCGTGGCCACCACCCATTCCCTGTGGTGGAACAACATCAAGCCCGTGTTCGTGGACATCGACCCTGAAACCTGCAACCTCGATCCCGGCAAGATCGAGGCCGCCATCACCCCGCAGACCACCGCCATCCTGCCCGTGCACGTGTACGGCAACCCCTGCGACGTGAACCGTATACAGGAAATCTCAGGAATATACGGCTTGAAGGTGATCTACGACGCCTGCCACACCTTCGGCGTCACCATCCATGACGTGCCTGTGCTGAACTTCGGAGACCTCTCGGTGATGAGCTTCCACGCCACCAAGACCTTCACCACCTTCGAGGGCGGGGCCATCGTGTGCCACGACGAGGCCATGAAGAAGCGCATCGATTTCCTCATCAACTTCGGCTTTGCCGGCGAGACCACCGTGGTTGCGCCTGGCATCAACTCCAAGATGAACGAGGTGCAGGCCGCCATGGGCCTGCTGCAGCTCGGGCATATCGACGACTACATAGCCAGGCGCAGGCAGATTGCGTCCCTGTACCGAGAGCGGCTCAGCGGGGTACCCGGCCTGCGCATGATGCATGACATGCCCGGGGTGAAGCACTGCTATTCCTATTTCCCGGTTTTCGTGGACGAGGGAGAATACGGCATGAGCCGCGACGCCCTCTACGAAAGGCTCAAGCAGCACGACATCTACGGCCGCCGCTATTTCTACCCCCTGATCAGCCAGTTCCCCACGTACCGGGGGCTGGAATCCGCCCAGCCGGGCAGACTGCCGGCCGCGGAAAGGGCAACGGAACAGGTGATCTGCCTGCCGCTGTTCCCTGACCTGCCTGATACGACCATCGAACACATCGTTCACCTATTGAAGAAACAGCCCGCATGATGAAGCTCGCCGTAATGCAGCCTTACTTTTTCCCTTACATTGGTTATTTCCAGCTGATCAATGCGGTGGACACCTTTGTCGTGTATGACAACATCGAGTTCACGAAAAAAGGGTGGTTCAACAGAAACAGGCTGCTGCTCAACGGCAGGGTTGACTATTTCACCATCAACATCAAGAAGGATTCGGACTTCCTGGATGTAAGAGACAGGGAGATTTCTCCAGTGTACTTCGACAAGGAAATGCCGAAAATCTTGAGGCAGATTGAGCAGTCATACAAGAAGGCCCCTCTTTTTGAAACGGTCTTCCCGCTCATCAGAGAGATCTTCGAATTTCAAGAATACAATCTCTTCAGGTATATCTTCAATTCCATCCTCAGGCTGATCCGCTATTTTGACCTTGCCACTGAAGTCGTGATATCTTCAACAATCCCCATTGACCATACGCTGAAAGGCAAGTGGAAGTTATTCGAAATCTGCCACGGTTTGTCCGCAGGGCACTACATCAATCCCATAGGCGGAACGGCCCTGTATGCGAAAAGTGATTTTCTCGAAAAAGACATCATCTTGTCGTTCATATCAACCAAGCCGCTCGTGTACAATCAGTTCGGAAACGAGTTCGTTCCCAATCTGTCAATCATCGACGTCATGATGTTCAATTCCAGGGAAACGATCCGTTCATTCTTGGATGAGTACGAACTCGTGTGATGAAAGGAACGGCATGAACATACTGGTCATCGGTCAGGCAACCCTGCACTGGGGCAGGCAGGAATTCGGGAACATCGGGAACTTCTACATCATCGAGCCCTTCTTCCAGGAACTGCACCGCGTATTCCCTCATGCCGCCATTTCAACAACCTTTCAGCTGTCTGACGGCTTCTGCAAAAGAGAACGTCTCCGGGTGATCCCCATGGAGTATTACTATGCATGGGGTGAAGACAATCTGCAGAATGCCCTGAATGAACTGTCCTGCGCTTACCTTTATTCGAGGACAGGTTACCTGCCGAGGTCGACCCCTTATCTTGAGACCGTGCTTCAGCATGATCTGATCATAGACCTCAGCGGAGACCTGTGGGGTGACAATGCGAATTTCCTCGGTGAAGACAGGTTCCTCGTCGGTCTCATCAAGGACAGGATACCGCAGTTACTGGGTAAACCGACCGTCATGCTGGCAGGTTCACCAGGTCCGTTTCATGAGCAGGCCACGATGCCGTTTGCAAAGGAAGTGTTCGAACACTTTGATCTGGTCACGAACCGTGAACCGATCAGCACGGAGCTCCTCGCATCCATGGGATTCAACACCTCGAAGGTCAGGGAATTTGCGTGCCCTTCCTTTCTTTTCAAGCCGGCACCCGCTGAAGAACTGGAACGGCATAATGTAAGCATCAGCACGGAGAGAACAGACAGGCCGAATGTCGGCTTCATCATCTGCGGCTGGAATTTTCTCCAGGGTCCCTTTGACAGGTGGCCGAGAGAAGACAGTGAATACTCACACTTTGTCCGTGCCATCGATTTCCTGACACATACACTGCATGTGAATGTGTACCTCATGTCCCATGCAAACGGTTTCCCGATTCCACCTGCAGAATTCAAACTCATCCACGGACGGGATTTCCCCATTGTGAAGCAGCTGTACGCCATCCTGCAGTCCAGAGGACTGGCCGACAATGTCTTCCTTCTGGATGGAGTGTATACTCCCCATGTAACAAAGGCGATAATCGCCCGGTTCGACATGCTTGTAAGCGGGAGGATACACGGTGCCATTGCCGGCCTGTCGCAGAACGTGCCCGCGGTCATTATCGACTACGGCCATGGGCCCAAGGCCCACAAATTGAGGGGCTTTGCAAGACTGATCCGGGTTGAAGCGTATGTGGCAGACCCTGCAGATGAAAAGGATTTAGTTCACAAGATTTCCAAGTGCTGGAGCAACAGAGAACGCGTAAAGAAACATCTTGAAAACCACATCCCGTTATTGCAAGATTCGGCTAGACAGAATTTTAATATTCTAAAGGAGTTATACAATAAACATGAATATACTAGGTAAAAAGGTCACCTTGCGGGCAATCGAAGAGTACGACCTGGAGCTGCTCCACAAATGGGGGAACGATCCCCAGACGCAGGATATCATGGGGGGTATTCATTTTCCCAGTTCATTGGACTTCCATTATGCCTGGTTCAAGAAATTAAAAGATGATGCCTTGAACCAGCGATTTGCCGTTGAGGCGCCTGAAACCGGCCTGATCGGTCTGTCGTCAATCATCAATATCGATTGGCGGAACAACCACGCGTGGCATGGAGTCATGCTGGGAGACAAGGATATCCGGGGAAGAGGCTACGGGTTGGATGCCGTCATGGCCACCATGAGATACGCATTCGATGAACTGCATTTCGAACGACTCGACGGGTCCATGATCGAATATAACACCGCCTCTTATGCGTTTTACTGCAACAAGCTGGGATGGAAACAGGAGGGCGTCCGGAGACGCTACTATTTCAGAAAAGGGCGATACTGGGACCAGATCATCGTCGGCATCACGAAGGACGATTATACCAATCTCATACAAGAAACCCGTTACTGGGACTGATCGTTCACTCTCATCAGCACATTATGCCGCTTCCCTTAGTCAGCATCTCCTGCATCACCTTCAACCACGCGCCCTACATCAGGGATGCCCTGGAAGGCTTTCTTATGCAGAGGACCAGTTTCCCCATCGAAATACTGATCCACGACGATGCGTCCACCGACGGGACAGCGGACATCCTCAGGGAGTACCAGGGGAAGCACCCTGACCTGATCCTTCCTGTGTACCAGTCAGAGAACCAGTATTCAAGAGGGGTCAGGGGAATCAATGCCAGGTTCAATTTCTCCCGTGCACGGGGGAAGTACATAGCCATCTGCGAGGGCGACGACTACTGGACAGACCCGCTGAAACTGCAGAAGCAGGTGGACTTCCTGGAGAACAACCCCGAATATGTAATGTGCTACCACGATGCAATAATCGTCGATGAGCAGGGAGCGGTCATCAATCCTTCTAAAATGCCTGACGACAGGAAAAGGGACTACACCTCCGATGAGATAATACGAGGCAGAACCAACATCCTCACCCTGTCCCTTGTTTTTCGAAATGTTGCCGCCATAAGAGATTACCCGCCGGAGGCATATCATGTTCAGAACGGCGACAACTTCCTGACCTCGATCCTCGGAAACTACGGGAGGGGGAAATACATGCCGGAAGTCGAGCCTGCTGTCTACCGCGTACACGAGGGCGGCATCTGGTCTCAGAAATCAGACGACGAGAGAGTCATAAGCAAGATAACCACCTACTATTGGCTGTCGAGGTATTATGCAAGGCTGAACAAGCCTGAATATGAGAACGGGTTTCTTACGAATATCATGAATATATTAAAATTAAATATTCATACCGTTCAACAAAAACCGCACGGCGCGATGATCGATCCTACGTATAAGGGTTTTCTCCATGCCGCAAAAGCGGTTGTCTTGATGATCGCTAATATATTACTTAGGTATAGTAAGAAGCTCATCGATGGCCTCCAGCGCACATGAGCATGATTGCACAGAGTGACCCGTGCCCTTTCAGCCCGATGACCCCTCACCGATCCGCCGGGCGCAGAGAACTGCTGAATAGACAAGGGACCTTCTCCCGGGAATACCAACCATACTGCCCATGAACATCCTGGTTTACACCACGTACTCGACCTACATCGGCAAGGGCGTGGGGGGCGCCGAGACATCGCTGCGCCTTATCGCCGAGGGACTGGCCAGGAAAGGACATACCGTCATCTACCTCACCTTGGACGATACCCTGCCGTTCGGGTACAGGACCGAGAAGATCGCAGGCGTCACCGTCATCTTCCATTCATCCTTCAGAAAGCTGCAGTCCATGACGGGTGCGAACCACCGGCGCATTGATGAGATTGAAGACGAATGGCTCCGCACCCTCTTTACCGAGATCATCATCTCCCATGACATCCACCTCGTCCATACGTTCTATGAACTGAAGGTCCTGAAACTGCTCATCGATATCCGCAACAGGTTGAAGAGCTTCGTCATCGTCATGAGGATGGCGGGCCTCTACTGGTACGAGCATGCAAGGATGGACCCGAAAGTGCTGAGGGATTACTCCGAGGTGTTCGGCAGTCTGGACAGCGTCAACTTCATCTCACCCGGACTCCAGGAGCTTACCACCCTGAAGCAAAGAGAGCTCGGGTGCTCCTTTTGTTTCAGGCACAGCTTCGTCGGCGACATCGGCGTACATCCGGACTCGATGGGGAAATGGAAAGGGACAGCCGACGGGCGCACGTTCACGGTCATGTCCGCGACCCGTTTCAGTTCCTATCAGAAGAGACAGGACCTCATCATCGAGGCCGCACGGATCCTGAAGGGGAGGATCCCCCTGCACGTGAGGCTCATCGGCGACGGAGTCACTGCTGACCGATACCGGCGGATGATATCGGCATATGGCCTCCAGGACGGCGTTGAAATAGTTCCTTTCATGAGGCAGGAAGAGCTCTGGCATGAGATGCAGCATGCCCACCTGATGTGCCACCCCTGTGACTACGAGGGCCTGGGAAAGATCATCATCGAGGGCATGGCCATGGGCCTGCCCGTCCTGTGCTCGAACGTCCTGGCGCCTTCTGCCTACATCAGGGACGGAGTGAACGGGTACCTGGTGGACAACACCCCCGAGCAGTGGGCGGAAAAGCTCTCCGATCTCTACGCCAAGAGGAGGGAACTCAGACTCGTTTCGGAAAATGCACGGTCCTTCGTGTTGCATCATCTCAATGCGGAAAAAAATATCGGCATGTACGAGCAAACATTCTTGGGTCTCATTCAGGATGCCGACCTGGTTGAAGGAGCGGCCCACAGAGATCGGGACGCCCGGGACTGCACGGAAGCGCTGGAAACCTTCTGCAGATATTTTGGGATAAACCCGAAGAACATCTCCCTTCCCTCAGAACTCATGCAAGACAAGGGCTTCTTGACATTCATGTGCAGGGCTTCATGGAAGTTGATGAACCATATGGAGCAGGACATTCTGAACCTGAAGGCCAGTTATGCATACAGAATCGGGAATGGCGTTGCCGAACCTGCGAGAAAGCTCATCAGACTCTTGAAACGATTGCGGGCAGACCGAAGGTGATGGTTTGATCATGAAAAAAGTGCTCTTCATATCCCACGAAGCGAGCAGGACCGGGGCGCCCATACGATTTCTCAATCTTCTACGATGGATCAGGAATAATACGGACATTCCCTTCATCGTCCTATTGAAAAAGGGCGGTGTTCTGCAGGCAGATTTCGGAGAACTGGCACCTACGTACCTGCTCAAGCAATCAACGGGAGGGAACAGGATCTCTCGATTCATGCACCGTCTCGGCTTCCTCGAACATGATTCCCCGACACTTCACGCACTCAGGAAAGAAAACATCGGTCTCATCTATTCAAATACCATCACCAACGGTACGGTGTTGGAGAAATTGTCCTTCATGGAATGTCAGGTCATCTCTGCGGTCAATGAACTGGAGTTCGGAATCCAGTACGGCGCTGCAGATTCACTTGCAACGACTCAGAGACGTACCAATCGATATATTGCTTGTTCAGAGGCTGTGAAAAACAACCTCATCGCCAGGCATCATATCTCATCAAGCATGATCGACGTGATTCACGGGTACATCCCCATCCCTGACAACCACGGAAGAGAATCCACTGCAAAGGATCTACGTTCGGAACTCAAGATCCCGGAGGATGCGTTCATCGTCGGGGCTTCAGGGACTCTGGATTGGCGGAAAAGCCCCGATCTCTTTCTTCACCTGGCCCGAATTGTACACACGCGGAATCCTCATGCACCCATACATTTCATCTGGCTGGGGGGGGATGCTGGGTCACTCGAACATTTGAAACTGCGGCTGGAGATTGAAAACCTGGGCATGGAAAGCATCATACACCTTGTCGGGCCCACTCCCATCCCGCTGGACTACTTCTCATTATTCGACATCTTTGCCCTGACTTCCCGGGAGGATCCCTTCCCCCTCGTCTGTCTCGAAGCGGCGGCCCTGGGAAAACCTGTCATCTGCTTCGACAAAGCAGGCGGCATGCAGGAATTCGTTGAGGATGACTGTGGTTTCGTAATCCCCTTTCTGGACCTCGATGCCATGGCAGACCGCGTTATTGAGCTGTATCAGTCTGCAGATCTGCGAAACCTTCTCGGGGGGAACGCTGCGAAAAAGGTGCGGGAACGCCATGACATAGAGAAATGCGCCCCAAGGGTTGCCGAGCTTATCTGCAGGTATATGGTTCAATGATGACTCAGAGCAGGGCATCCATCATTATCCTGAACTGGAACAGCTCTGCAGACACGATCCAGCTCCTGGGGACACTGAGGGACCAGACCTATCGATCCTTTGAAACCATCGTCGTCGACAACCATTCCCGCGACAACTCCATTGAAGAACTAGCTCCTTATGAAGGAACTGTCACCCTCATCAGGAACAGGAAGAATCTCGGATATGCCGGGGGGAACAATGTCGGCATTGATCAGGCTATCCGCAGGCAGGCGGATTACATCTGGATTCTGAATCCGGACATACGGCCAAAGCCGGAAGCACTTTCCCTGCTCGTGGATACCATGGACCGCGACACCTCCATTGCCGCCGTCGGTCCGAGGATATGCTATCGGGACAACCCCGACACCGTCTACTCTGACGGCGGCCTCGTATTCCCCGAACAGGGCTATCTCGTTGTCCACAAGAACAGCGGGAAAACGATCCACGAGCTCAATGAACCACGGGTAAGCCTCGTGGACTATGCCAACGGCAGCGCCATCCTCCTCCGGACGAGGGCGCTGGAAGAGATCGGCACGTTCCGGGAAGACTTTTTCCTCTACTACGAGGAGACCGAGTGGTGTCTCCGCGCGAAGAGACATGGCCGGACCATCGCCACGGATCACGGTGCGACAGTATACCACCAGCCGAGCCGCAAGGGATTCAGGTACCACTTTTTCATGGCAAGGAACCGTATCCTCCTTGCAAAAGTACGCCGTCAATACCTCATGCAGACATGCAGGCTGGAGCTTTCACTGCTCAGGCGTTATTTCCGGAGACCATTTCATCCGAACCTGCTTCACCTGTGTGCACGCGGTGCAGGTGTCGCCTCCGGACTGCTCACACCCCGGCGAGAAGCATCACCGGAGGCAGGTCCATCGTGTGGTATCATGGAATGAACAGCACACTTCATGAATCCAGCCCGATAAACCATGCCCCGACCCCCTTGGATTCACCGGCATGAAAATCGTCTTTCTACCCTGGAGCGAAGGGAATCCCTACCTGCATCAGCTCGCCAACGGCCTGGAGAAGGCGGGCCATACCGTCATCCCCTCCCGGCCTGTCCAGCCATTGCCCCTGGTACGGTTCGTACTGAACCACGGGAAGCCGGACGTCTTCCACTTCCACTGGCTCGATCCCTTCATCATCAGGGAAAGGACCCTGACCACGATCATGGTATCCATACTCTTTGTCCTCGAGATCCTGCTCATGAAGCGCTTGGGGATAAGGATCGTCTGGACCGTGCACAACCTCCTCAGCCATGAGAGGATCCATCCGAGGATCGAAAGGACGATGCACCAGGTTCTCCTGGGGATGTTCGATGAGATCATCCATCTCAGCCATGCGAGCATCCCTCTCATGCACGGCATGTACAGGGTTTCCGCCAGGACCGGGGCAAATTTCCATGTGGTGCCCCATGGACATTACATCCACTGGTACAAGAACTCGATAACCCGCACAGCGGCGCGAACCCTCCTGGAAATCGACCAGGGTGCGAAGGTCCTCCTGTGCTTCGGGGTGATACGTCCGTACAAGGGCATTGACCTGCTCCTCGACGCAGTCCAGGACATGCCCGAACAGGACCTCCACGTGCTCATAGCGGGCAGAACGAAACACAAGGGCCTGGAAGACCGGCTGCACCGGTACTGCAGGAAGGATCCAAGGGTAGAGGTCTTCCTCCACTTCATACCGGATTATGATGTGCAGATCTTCATGAACGCTGCGGATATCGTCGTACTACCCTACAGTGATATCCTCAACTCGGGTGCGGCAATCCTTGCCATGTCCTTTGGAAAGCCGGTCATCGCACCCGACACCGGCAGTATCCCCGAACTTATAGACGGTCATGGCGGTGTGCTGTTCGAGCCGAACAACAAAGAGAGCCTGTCACAGGCCATACGGCAGTCCCTGTCCCTGGACCTCGAGGCCATGGGCAGGAACAACCTGGAGAAGATCAGCCGTCTGGACTGGGATACCATAGCATCCATGACCGCCGACGTGTATGCGGAGAAGAGGGGTCAGTACCAGTAGCGATGATGCGATTCATGACCAGACTCGCCCAACGGCTCACCCAGCCGCTGCGGTTGAAGATCCTCATGGCGATGGAGGCCGTCCTGATATCCCGGATCAAACCGAAGAAAAACCTGGTGTTCCACATCGTGTCCTGCGAGCGAAATGCCGGCCCTCCGTCACTGAAGTGCCTCGATTCGGTCTACGGGCAATCATACCCTCGGCATCTCATCCGGCATGTCTTCATCGACGACGCATCCTCAGACGGCACCCATAACCTGGTTCTGGGCTGGCTGCGCGATCATCCCGGCCATTCAGTGGAGTATGTCCGCAACGATGAGCGCCGGGGAGGGTGCGCCAACAATCTCACCGGATTCCGGATGGCATCTCCCGGATCGATCATCTGCGAACTCAACGGCGACGACTGGCTCCCGGACACGGGGGTGATCTCCTTCCTGAACAGGGTCTACCAGGACCCCGGGGTCTGGATGACGTACAATACCGTAAAGACATCGGGAGGCAGGCTCGTGCAACCACTGCCCATCTCCAGAGACATTATCGAAACCAACTCCTTCCGCAGGAATTCAGCCTTTGGCAGACATCTCCACACATTCAGGCAGGAACTTTTCACCCATGTCCGAGAGGAATGCCTCATCGATCCGGAAACGGGAGAGTTCTTCGCGAGCGGTGACGACCTGGCATTCTATCTCTGCCTCCAGGAACTCTCGGGGCATCATGCACGTCACCTCTACCGCACGACCTACATCTACAACTTCAACGGCTATGCAGACGATTACGGCGACGCCGAAGAACAACGGCAGCGCAAGCAGAGGATCCTCGGCCTTTCTCCCTGTCGGCCGCTGCCGAATCTTGCCTTGTCAGACCAGAAGGGCCGACCATGAGTATCTCGAACGTATTCCACCACAATGCCACAGGACGGACCCCCGCCGATGAGCAGTGATAAAACTCACAGACCCCGATCTTCCTACCTCAAAACCCACACCATGTTCTTCGGCCTTGCAGAGAGAACCGGGCTGAAGCGTTTCACGGACAGGCTGGGCATATCCCGTCGCATGAATTCCCTTCTCCTCAGACTCCTGGACGTGAGGGAGGAAATCAGGTTCAGACGGTTCAGGCGCAGCATTGACACGAGCGACGCCTCTTCCAGGATCACCGCCGCGATCCTCACGGTCGATCCGTCCCGCTCCTTCCCCGCGTGCCTCGAATCAGTGCACTCGCAGAACCTCCCTCCCTGCACTGTGGAGGTTATCCGGAACGTGAGCCCGTTCTCAAGGGCATCCCAGCAGGCGCTGGACCGTATCGCCACGGAGTATTACGTCCAGGTCGACGACGACATGGTCCTGCATCCGACCTGCTTCGAGAGACTGTTCTTCCTCATGGAGACTGAGCATCACTGCGCCCAGTCGGTGGCACAGCTGAGCGATCCCGTCTTCGGCACTGTCACGGGCGTGAAGATGTACCGGACGGAACCGGTCCGCTCAGTGGGCTTCTTTCCCCTCAGGGGAGAGAAAGGCTGCGAACGGCACATGACGGAACAGCTCCAGACTCTGGGTTACGTAACCGCCCGCAGCAGGTCCATTGAGGGAGTGCACCATCCCGAGTATAGCACCCGCGACATGTACTGGAAATTCCATTTCCTCGGAGAACAGCTGCGGTATTACCCTGATACCCGCAGCAGGATGCTGGAGCTCGTGACGCTGCTCTCCAAACGATGGGACGCCCATCACGACACCCTCACCCTGTTCGGCATCGCAGGTCTGTTCTCAGGGCTTCAGTCCGAGGATGCCGGATCAGAGCTCGATTACAGCACGCGCAACAGGGACCCCGCCTTCGATCGCCTCAAGGAGTTCCTCGACACCCTGTCCGGAGCAGACTGACCTTTCCCCTTTCATAGCCGCTTACAAGGTCTTCAACGGGTTGCCCTCTGCCATGAGAATCGCTCTCCTCATCACAACATTGAACGGTGGCGGCGCGGAGCGTGTCATGTCCTCCATGGCGAACCATTGGGCGGCAAAGGGGCACGAGGTCACCCTCATCACCCATGACAGAACGGAGAATGATTTCTTTCCCCTTGAGCGCACGGTCATACGGTACGGATTCGACATCAGCAAACCGCCGAGGCACATCGGGGACACCATCAGGCACAACATCCAGCGGATATCACTGCCGAGATCGGTCATGAAGGAGATACATCCCGACGTGGCCATCAGCTTCACGGTGAGGATGAACATCCAGAATCTCATAGCGCTCACCGGGACAGGCATTCCCATCATCGTCTCTGAACGGAACAACCCCCTTGCCCAGAGACAGCCCCTTCCATGGGAACTACTCAGGAAGCACCTCTACCCGAGGTCTTCAGCCCTTGTCGTCCAGACCGATGCAGCGAGGGCATGGGCCTCGGCATTCATGCCTCAGCACAAGATACATGTGATCCCGAATCCGGTGTCCGTTCAGGGAAGCACTTCACCCGGGACCCATCCCGTCCATCCCGACAGACCGGTTGTGTGCAGCATCGGGCGGCTCATCCCCAGCAAGGGGTTCGACATCCTGGTACGCTCGTTCCATGCTGCATCCCGTGACAAACCGGAATGGACACTTCAGATCCTCGGCGAGGGGCAAGACCGCCCCAGGCTGGAACGCATTGCGGGAGAACTCGGTATACAGGATCGCGTACTCATGCCGGGACGGGTGAAGAATCCTTTTGATTATCTGCGTTCTTCAACGCTCTTTGTCCTTCCTTCCCGTCATGAGGGATTCCCGAATGCCCTGATCGAAGCCATGACCCTGGGGCTTCCCGTGATTTCAACAGACTGTCCCTTCGGACCCTCCGAGATCATCACGCACGGCGTGGATGGGATACTCGTGCCGAATGGAGATATGGAGAGGCTCTCTCATGAAATGAGGTGCCTCATGGAGAATGCTGGTTCCCGGGAGAGCCTCGGACAGAACGCGAAAGCGTCATCCAGACGTTTCCACCTCGATGTGATCATGCAGAGATGGGAATCCCTCGTGCACCTCGTCCTGGCTGCTTGCGGCGTCCGTCGCGGACAATGACAGGAATTGCCGCGTGACGTGCCCTGCCGGTCCCGGGTCCTGATCCGCAATGGTAAGAATCGTCCTGGCCATCGACAAGATGAATCAGGGGGGGGCGGAACGGCAGTTCATCGAACTTGCCAGATCGCTCGACAGGGAGCGGTTCGCGGTCACGGCCGTTATATTCCATGAAGGCGGAGATCTCCAGGCTGAACTTGCATCGATACCCGATCTTCACATCGTGACCGTCCCGAGAAGGGGCTTCCTCCATACCCCCCTCTTTCTCCTGACCCTCCATGGTATGATCAGGGAGATGAGACCCGCCATCATTTACGGATACATGGGAGGGACGAACGAGATCTGCCTTCTCATGGCAAAACTTCTGCATGCAAAGGTCATCTGGGGTATCCGGTCGTCATTCATGGACCTCACGCAGTATGGATGGAAATCGCGTTTCCTCTTTCTTCTGGGGGCACACCTGTCCCGGCTGGCGGATCATATCGTAGTGAACTCATACGCAGGGCGGAAGTATTACATCGATCACGGCTATGCCTCGGAAAAGATGACGGTCATACACAACACCATTGATCTCGGCATGTTCCATCCCGATCCGGCCGCCGGCCTTTCATTCAGGGAAGAATTCGGTATCAGGCCTGAGGAAACGCTCATCGGCCACGTGGGGAGGATCGATCCCATGAAAGATCACCATACTTTCCTCAAAGCGGCATCCCTTCTCGCTCGCGAAAGGAACGACATACGTTTCGTGTGTGTCGGGAAAGGCCCCTCCTCCTCCATGGAGGAGATGAAAGGTCTGTCTCTCAGGCTCGGCCTCGAAAAAGCTCTCATATGGACCGGGGGCCGCACCGACATGAACGCCGTGTACAACGGCATAGACATCTTCACATCTACTTCCCTGGGAGAAGGTTTTTCGAACGCGATAGGCGAGGCCATGGCGTGCGGCAGGATGTGCGTGGTAACCGATGTCGGCGACTCATCCTTCATCGTGGGGGATGTCGGAATGGTTGTCCCTCCCAGGAGTCCCCATGCAATCATGGATGCCTGGCGATCGGTTTTGTCACTCACAAGGGAAGAGTCCCGCCGGAAAGGTTTGGAAGCGCGACTCCGGATCGAGAACTGCTTCAGCAGAGGCATTCTCTCCTCGAGAATGGCGGCCCTCATGCTTTCGCTCCTGGACCAAAGGGCATAAAGCAAACACCATGTGCAGAATCTCCGGGATATGGGATAGGCGAAACAGCGGCTCCATAGAGGATGTCTGCGTTCTCATGCGCGACACCATGCGCGCCGGAGGGCCCGACGACGAGGGGGTCTTCCTGGACGGTACGGCCGGGATCGCCCTGGGCCACCGGCGCCTCACCATCATCGACCTCACCGAGACCGGTCACCAGCCTATGACCGGCAGCGACGGCAGGTACACCATCTGCTACAACGGCGAGGTCTACAACTTCCGGGAACTCCGGGGAGAACTCGAGGGCCTGGGGTTCCGCTTCAGGGGGACCTCTGACACGGAGGTGGTGCTCAACGCCTTCGCCGCCTGGGGGCCGGCCAGCGTGGGGCGCCTCATCGGCATGTTCGCCTACGCGGTGTGGGACAGCCTGGAGCAGTGCCTCCACCTCTTCCGTGACCGCATGGGCGTGAAGCCGCTCTACTATTATCTCCACGACGGCACTTTCGCCTTCGCCTCCGAACTCAAGGCCCTGCACGCAGGCCTTGCCGGGCGACTCGCCATAGACCGGGCATCCCTGGCCGAATTCCTGCATTACGGGTACATCGCGGGTCCTCGGTGCATCTACTCCCACACGGCGAAGCTCGAGCCGGGCTGCAGGATACGGGTGAACGGATCGCTCCAGATCGAACACCACCGCTACTGGGATCCGACAGACCTCTCGCGGCAGCCTCTCTTTCCCGACCCCGAGCAGGTACTCACGGACAGGCTCGAGGAGCTCCTCACCGATGCCTTCCTCAGGCGGCTCATCGCGGACGTGCCCGTGGGCGTGTTCCTGTCCGGGGGCATCGATTCGTCGCTGGTGACCGC
>CAZNGL010000051.1:0-18440 GCA_964572405.1 uncultured Bacteriovoracaceae bacterium | reverse complement strand
TGCTGATGAACAGGCACGACCAGGCGCCCTGGCCGCACAGGCGGCACCCCGGGGAGAGGCTCCGGTAGACGGGTTTCGTGTCGTTGAACTCCAGGGTCGTTGCGCAGGAGACAGCCTGCAGCAGGCTTTCGCGCAGGTGCTGCGCTTCTTCCGTCGCGTCGGGGGAGATCCACCTCATGGCCACGCCGCACGCAGAGTACTCCCCGGTGTTCATCCGGACGATGCGCTCATGGTCGAGCTCGGGTATCAGCACGGCTTCTCCTCCCGTAACCGCGTCACCCCTCAAAAAGGGGAGGCTCACTGCGGCTATAGGCGAAATCACCTCAGCGGTCAATGCACGAATGTGCCCCTGCCCCCCCCCTTGTGGAAAACCCTTTCTCTGCCGATGAGAATCTGCTAGAGGGAGTTTCGAAAAGACCGTGCACCGGGAGTGAGAAAAGACACCATGCCCATTGTCGTGCAGACGACGCTGCTCCTCGTCCTTTCCAACCTGTTCATGACCTTTGCCTGGTACGGACACCTGAAGAACCTGAGCACGACCCAGTGGTACATCGCAGCCTTTGCCAGCTGGGGGATCGCCCTGTTCGAGTACATGCTCCAGGTTCCGGCGAACCGCATCGGATTCCAGCAGATGAGCCTTTCCCAGCTCAAGATCCTGCAGGAGGTCATCACGCTGTCCGTGTTCGTGCCCTTCTCCATGATCTACATGAACCAGGGCTTCAAGCTCGACTACCTCTGGGCGGGCATCTGCCTCACCGGGGCAGTGTACTTCATCTTCCGGGCCTGAGTCCTCCGCGGTCCACGCTCCCCCTGTTCCAGCAGGGACCGGATCGTCAGATCGCTTTCCCCGCTGGGATGTCCTGCAGGAGTCTGTTGGCCGGGGAGGCCTCCAGGGATCTGAGGAATTCCCGGAGTATCACTTCCAGCTCCTGAGCCTCACGGCTTTCAGACAGGGTCCCGCAGACCGCCTCTCCCCCCTCCAGGGCTTCCACCACCGTGGCCACGGAGATGGACTCCGGGCTCCGTGCAGGTACATGGCCCGGGTCCTCGCCGGTGTCCGCGGGATGCGTCTCCAGGATGATGCCCGCCGCCTTCAGGTCGGCCAGGGACCCGTGGATGTCCGGCAGGGACATGCCGAGCTCTCCGGACAGGGATGCCGCAGTCGGTGCGGGAAGTCCGCGGACGAAGTTGCTGATGATGGTGTGGGCGATCTTCAGGGAGAGGAGCTTCCTCGCAAGCGGTCCCATCTCGGGGAGGAACCCGCAGACATGGGCGTTCTGGTGGGCATACGACAGCTCGGCCCCGAACAGCACGATGAACCAGCCGAGCTGGAGGAAGACCAGGAACAGGGGCAGGGCCGCAAAGCTGCCGTACACGGCATTGTAATGGGAAACGCCGATCTGAAAGGTGATGTAGATCCTCTGGACCACGATGAAGATGCTGCCCGCGACGGCTCCTGCGACGATGCCGGATGCGTACCTGACTGACCTGTTGGGGATGAAGATGTACATGAACGAGAGCAACACCCATATGAGCAGGAACGGGACGGCCCGTACGACGAGGTCCATGAGCGGTGCTACGAAGCCGTACAGTCCCAGTTCTTCGCTCAGGGTGCCGATGTGGCCGACGATCATCACCGCGGCGCTGCTGGAGGTGATGAGCAGGACCGGCGCGATGAGCATGATGGACAGGTAGTCGCTGAACTTCCTCCCCAGGGAGCGCTGCCTGGTCACCCCCCAGATGGTGTTGAAGGACCGCTCGATGTTGCCCAGCATCTTGATGACCGCCCAGAGGAGCACGATCACGCCCACGCCGGCCAGGATGCCGCCCCTGGTGGAGTCCAGGAGACGGTTGGAGAAGTCGATGACGTAGGCCACCACCTCCTGCTGCCCGGCGAACTGCTCCATGAGCTGCTGCTGCAGGCGCCTCTTGAACCCGAACCCCTTGGCCACGGCAAAGAGCAGGGCGGCCACGGGCACGATGGACATGAGGGTATAGAAGGTGAGCGCGGAGGACCACAGCACGCACTGGTCCGATATGAACTTTCTGACGGATAGGACCAGCACCCGCAGCGCTAGGATGCGTTGCCTCCTGAGACCCTCAAGATCATCGATCCGTATACGCCAGATGCCCCGGGTGAGGAATGTCCCGATGTCCTCAGCGGTCTTTGCAGGATCCTTCATGGTCTGCTCACCTCCCCCTTATGGACAGTGTCGTCATCTGCGGTGTGGAAAATCGAAGGCGGATAGTCTTCTCTTTAGTAACACGATCCGGCGGCTGTGGGTAGGATATCCTGACTGGAAAAGATCGGCACGGCAGACACCGCAAGGGGGCCGAAGGACAGGGGTGGTGCATGCGGAAGGAGCGCCGGAATGCCCATCCCCGGCGCTCCTTCCAGGATTCGTCCGTGTTGTACAGGATCAGCCCGAGGGCTTGTCCTCGATGCACACCTCGATGGTGAAGTGGCCGTTGTCCGTGTCGAAGGGGATGGCGATGATGGGCTGCTTGGTGATGTGGGAAATGGTGTGGTTCTTCCCGGTGATTACCGTGGGGATGGCACCCTTGAGGATCCTGCCCGTGGCCTCCAGCTTCTGCCTGGCCTGGCCCGAGACGATGTTCAGAATCTCTCCCACCGCGTCCTTGACCTCGTCGTTGATCTCCCTGACCGGCTCTCCGAACATGTTGCTCACGATGGACAGGATACTCTGTTCTGAGAAGCTCACCGAAATGGTGCCACGAGCCTCGCCGGACAGCCCGACGATGCCCGAGACGTCACCGCTGGCGAGCTGGTCCTTCTTCAGAAACGGTTTCCCCGCAGAGGCCTTGGTGAAGGCCAGCGAGGACAGGACATGCAGTGTCGCCTCTATGAAAGGGTTTACCAGGGTCACATCCATACCTACCTCTCACGATGAGTGCTTGTCTTCATGCTATGATTGAGCTATCGGCAAACGCATCGGAAAAATGTAGAAGAATCTCGCATTTCCCGCGATGCCGGGTGGGAATGAGGCGTGCCGCCCGGCATCAGATCGGTCTTTTCACCATGGCCACGTACGTGCCCACGGTGTTGCCGCCTGCATATGCCACGATGCCGAAGAGCGACTGGAGGGCGCCTTCGCGGATGATGACGCTCAGCATGATGAAGTTGGCGCAGGTGATCACGCCGCTCAGGATCGTGGCGCTCCACACCCTCCTCTCGGCCACCGAGCGTGTGTAGCGGGTGACCAGGAGGTCCGTGATGATGCCGGCGAGGAACAACAGGAATATCTCTGCAATCATGGTTGCCATGGGTATCCTCCCTGGGAAGCGCCGTGGATATCCGTGTCTCCCTCCTTCAGGCCGGGGGCCGCCACGGGGTATGACAGGGTCATGGCCGTGCCGGCGACGAACCGGTCCCGGATGCTTCAGGGTCCGGAAACCTCTGGCTTTTAAGGATGCCTCAGAACTGGCGTGAAAGACGGGATCGACCGCTTCGCGTTGCAGGTGCAGGACGACCCGTATCGAGCAGGGGTTTCTCCATCAGGAGAGGGCTGGAATTGTTATCCATTTCACGAACATACCGATGTTCCTGTCCACCCTGCCGACCAGCTCAAGGGGGAGGCTCACAGATTTCCACGTACACCTCCTGTTTTTTTTGTAAGGTTGTGAAAACAGTCCTCCATGATCTCACAAGGGGGCCTCTTTGTCAAGGGACCTCAGCCCTTGACGCAGGGTGTGCGCTCTGTTACTCTCTGATAATACGGCGTTATTGCCTGGTATCAGGGGCCTCTGCACACGGCGGAGGGACAGGCCTTCTCAAAGCGTTCAGGGAGGGTGTCATGAAGATGAGTGAGTATCGCGCGATCACTCCCACGGATTTCGACAATGAAACAATGAAGGGAGTAGCGGCTCGCGTTGTGATCGGCAGTGGTGACGGTGCGAAGAATTTCTTCATGCGCATATTCGAGATCGCGCCCGGGGGATATACCCCCAGACACGTGCACGACTGGGAGCACGAGCTGTTCATCCATTCCGGGAACGGCGAGTGCTATCATGGCGGGCAATGGCATCCGCTGAAACCCGGTGACGTGGTGTTCATGCCGGCCCTCGAAGAGCATCAGATGAGAAACACGGGCAACGAGGTCTTTGTTTTCGTATGCCTCGTGCCGTCAAAGGCCCCTGAACTGTGAACATCCCGGGATGGAGCAGCGGACGTGCCGTCGCAGGCAGGACATGGAGCACCCGGCGGTACAGGACCAGTGCGTACACTTCCTGCGGCCCGGGCGCTCCTCAGCTTTGAAGGCTGGGGAGCCTGGATCGTGTCTCCGGTGGAGCCTCACCCGAGGTGCTTCACGTAGATGACCTTGCTGTCCCCGGGCGAGTAGTAGTCCTTGAGCACGGCCTCCCTGCGGTAGCCGCACCGGGCATAGAAGCGCTGGGTGGGGCGGTAGAGGTCGCGGGATGCCGTCTCGATGTAGATGCGCATCCCCTCGAGGCCGCGGATCTTCTCCTCGGTGCGTTCCAGGAGCTCTTTCCCGATGCCCGAGCCCTGACGGCGGGGGTGCACGGCGATCCAGTAGAGGTCGAAGCTTCCCACGGTGCAGGGGACCGGACCATAGCAGGTATAACCCAGCACTGCACCGCTCTTGTCTTCGCAGAAGAGGAACAGGTAACCGCTGAGGCTCCCATCCGTTATCCCCGCCTCCACCAGCTCCACGGCCATGTCCACCTCGTCCGGGGTGAAGAAGCCCGTGGCGTCGACGATCTCGCGCACCGCATCCATGTCGGAGGTGATGGCATGGTCCCGGAAGGTGAACCCCCCGGGACGTGCTGCTCCTTGGGTGGTGCGGCGGTTCCTGCTCAACGTTTCAGCGCGTCCTCGACGATCTTGCGTATCATCTCGCGGTAGGGGATGCCGCCCTTCTCGGAAGCCGCCATGAAGCCGCCGTTGGGGGAGATGCACGGGTTTGCGTTGATCTCCAGCACCCAGGGTTTCCTCTCCTCATCAACCCGGACGTCCACCCGTGCATACCCGTTCAGGGAGAAGCTGTCCCAGCACGTTCGGGCGAGCTTCCGGAGCCGCTCCAGCAGATCGGAATCCTCGGGCGGGAAGTCAAGCACCCGTTCCGTTCCCTCGTACTCGGGAGAGCCCTGGATCCATTTCGCCTTGTAGTCCACGATCTTCGGCATGTGGTCGGCATAGTCGAAGGTGATCTCTGCCGGGGGGAGGATGAAGGGATCCTCCGGCCCCGCGAGCAGGGCAAGGTTGAACTCGCGGCCGTCGATGAAGCGCTCCGCGAAACAGGGCTTGTGCAGCTTCTCCTCCTTGAGACGGAGCATCTCCACGAGCTCGTCCATGCCCTGCGCGTCCACCACGGATCCGCCGTCAAGGCCGATGGATGCATCCTCCCACTGGGCCTTCATGATGTAGGTGGCCGGAAAGGGCGGCTCACACTCGACGGGCTTGCCCGGTACGATCCACTCCGGGGTGGGGATACCCGAAAGGCGCATCCATCGCTTTGCCAGCACCTTGTTGGAGGTGATGAACATGGCGTCCGAGCCCGTCCCGGTATACGGGATGCCCAGATGGTCGAGGTACGAGCACGCCAGGTGGACGAGCCTGCCGTCTCCATTCAGACATTCCACCAGGTTGAAGATGCACAGTGGTTTGAGCTTCTTCAGGCGGGAGGCGAACCCCCTGCGTTCGAGCTCGAAGGGCATGATGTGGGTGGTGAACCCCAGCGCCCGCAATTCGCTGTCCACGGCCTCAACCTGATCGAGAACGTCTTCATCATCGGGTCCTGCGTTTTCCGGGACCGGGTGGTGAAGGATCAGGATGGTACGGTTCATGAGCCCCCCCTAGCTGTTCTTTTGATGGCGCTTGCGAGGATACGCGCAATGAGGTCGTTGTAGTCGATGCCGGTGAGCCTGCACAGAATGGGGAGGTCCGAGTGGACCGGATTGAGCCCCGCCAGGGGATTCACCTCGATGAAGTTGGGCCGTCCCGCGCCGTCCATGCGTATGTCCACCCTCCCGCCGTCCCTGCACCCGAGCGCCCTCCAGGACGCCAGGGCAACTGCCGAACACGCGTCTACGACATCACGCTCCGGGACGACATAGTCGACGATCTCCTCGTAGTTCGCCTTGGTATGGTACGAGTAGATCTTCTCACCTTCATGGTGCTTCCTGAACAGGACTTCCATCACGCCGATTACACGAGCCTCCCTGTCAGTTCCCACGATGCCAGCGGTGAATTCCCTGCCGGGGAGGTAGGTTTCCACGAGCACCGGCTGATGGAACTCATGCATCAAGTGGGTACATAGTACCGAGAGTTGTTCAGGTGTGTCAACCTTAGATGCGTCGCTGATGCCTTTCCCCGTTCCCTCGGCGACGGGCTTGGCAAAGAGAGGGTAGGGCAGGCAAAGGGTTTGCAGCGATGAGATGTCTTCTATCACCGCGAAGTCCGCCGTGGGTACGCCGGCGGCCTGCACGATGGTCTTGGTCATGCCCTTGTGCAGGGTGAGCGCCAGCACGAGCGGGTCCGAGAAGGTGTACGGGATCCGGTAGGCGTCGAGCAGCGCCGGGACCAGGGCCTCGCGGCCCATGCCGTACAGGCCTTCGGCGATGTTGAACACGAGGTCCCAGGTATGCCCTGCGGCGAGGCGACTGACGAGCTGCTTTGCGTTGCCGATGCGGTCGGTGGTGTGCCCGAGGGCGACGAGTGCTCCATCAATGCCGTCGATGGTGTCGATGCGGTCGAACTCGGCGGTTTCCTCGACGCCGTATCCTTCCTTCAGGTAGTCATCTCTGAGGTCGTAGGTGATGCCGATGTGCATGCGTCAGGGAGCTGCGGGACTGTTCAGACGGCCGTCGGGGTATCTGAAGGTCCGCCCCTCGAAGTTTCTCAGGATCACCCCGTCGGCATCGCGGCCCTGGTAGTAGTCGGGCAGGAGCGGGATCTTGCCGCCGCCGCCGGGGGCGTCCACCACGTAGTGGGGGATAGCATATCCGGAGGTATGGCCCCTTAAGCCTTCGATCATCTCGATGCCCTTGTCCACGGTGGTCCTGAAGTGGGACGAGCCGAGGATGGGGTCGCACTGGTAGAGGTAGTACGGGCGGACCCTCACCTTGAGGAGCCCGTGATAGAGCTTCCTGAGCGTGTCCACGGAATCGTTGATGCCCTTGAGCAGCACGGTCTGGCTTCCCAGCGGAAAGCCGGCGTCGGCCAGCAGGGTGCACGCGCTGTTCATCTCGGGAGTCAGCTCGTCGGGATGGGTGCAGTGAATGCTGATCCACAGCGGCTGGTACTTCTTGAGGATGTTCAGCAGCCGCGACGTGAGTCTCTGGGGGAGCACCACCGGGACTTTCGTCCCGATGCGGATGATCTCCACGTGGGGAATGCGGCGGATGCTGGAGAGGAGATAGTCCAGGTGCCCGTCGGTGAGCGTCAGGGGGTCGCCGCCGGAGAGCAGGACGTCCCGCACCTGCGGGGTCTGCTCGATGTATTCGATGGCCTGCTGCCACTGGCTGATGCTCCCCTTGAACCTGCCGTGGTTGCCCACCATGCGGGAACGGGTGCAGTACCTGCAGTAGGTGGAGCAGAAGCCCGTGGTGAGGAACAGAACACGGTCCGGGTAGCGGTGGACCAGGCTCTGCACCGGGCTCTGTCCTTCTTCTCCCAGGGGGTCCACCGACTCGCCGGGGGACTCGGCATACTCGTCCGCCACCGGCACCACTGCCCTGCGGATGGCCTGTGAGGGATCCGTGGGACTGATGAGGCTGGCGTAGTACGGGGTGATCCGCAGCGGCAGGCCACAGGTGTGCCGGACGATGCCCGTGTATTCGCCGTGGGTGAGGTTGATGAAGCGCCTGATCTGATCGAGTCCGACGATGCTGTTGCGGATCTGCCAGTGCCAGTTGGACCAGTCGGCTTCCGTCGCCTGGGGGAAGAACTCGTGCATGAAGAGGCGCGAATGCTGGCTTACCGGGATGCGCCCGAATGCGGAGTACTTCCGCGCCGGCTCATCTGTGAACAACAGGTCTTGGATGAGGGGCCGTGATATCGGTGGGGGCTCCTCACCGGTCTCAGTACCTAACGGGTCTGCATCTTCCACGGGAGCGGATACTGCCCGACCGCTGTTCTTCATCTCGCACTCCTCCTTTGGTGAAGTATCGGTACGCCTGCATGTGATGATGAATGATAATGGCTGGCAGAATTGATGGTTGCTTCGGGTAGTGTGGTTGGCCGGCCCGAGAGTGACTTCATCGTAGCGTCGTCAATGCGGTGCGGCACCGTGCATCCGTGCCGTCATGGCTGAAAATGAATTGCCGTTCACTCTCATCGCTCCCTGTTCGACCAACCCTTCAAACGGTCTGTTTCCCGCCCTCTCAGAGGATGCGCTTTTGATTTTCTTTTAGACATTCTCAGGAAAAATGCAAGAGAGAAAATGCATAAAAAATGAAAAATAATTTCAGCGTGAACTGCTGTGCAGTGACGAAGGCGCGTCGTTGCGGAATGGCTCAGAATAACAGTTTCCAGGCGCAGCAGAATTCACCTCGCAGGTCGTACATGCAGTCCTGGTGCGGTTGTCATTTCCAGTGTCGGGACCTGGACGTTCTGTGGTATTGATGAGACGTGTCGTAGAGAGACCATTCGGATGAGGTCATGACATGCAGGCTGACAATCTCGAAAGGCTCACGATAGAAAAGGCCGCCAAGGAAAAGAAACCTCGCGGGAGGAGGACGTCCTGGCTCCTCATCAGTGCGGCGGCGGTAATTGTCCTGGTCGGTGCGCTTGCGTACCATTCCCTCTCGAAGGGCCGGGAGGTGCAGGTGGCACGCGTCGGCGAGGTGTATCCCTCCCAGATGCTCGCACGTCTGAATGCGAGCGGCTATGTGGTGGCCCAGCGCAAGGCGGATGTCGCCTCGAAGATCACGGGGCAGATGGTCGCCATCCGGGTGCAGGAGGGGAGCATCGTGAAACAGGGGCAGCTCATCGCGCAGCTCGAGAACGAGGATGCCAAGGCGAGTCTCGAGCAGGGCAGGGCGAACCTCATGCTCGCACGCGCGCGGCAGGATCAGGCCAGGGCCGATCTCGAAAACGTGTCCCTGGACTTCGCGCGAAAGAAGAGCCTTGTCGCGAGCGGCGCGGTCTCCCGTTCCGAGTTCGATGCCGCCGAGGCCCGTTACCTGAGCGCGAAGGCCGCCCTCGATGCCTCGAGGGCCGAGGTCGAATCGAGCGCCGCGTCCCTTTCGAACGCACGGATAGCGTTGTCGTACTCCGAGATCAGGGCGCCGTTCGATGCGGTGGTCCTCACCAAGAACGCGGATGTGGGAGACATCATCACCCCCTTCGGCGCTGCGGCCAACGCGAAGGCCGCGGTGGTCTCCATCGCCGACCTCTCCTCGCTGCAGGTGGAGGTGGACGTATCCGAGGCGAACATCTCCTCGGTGAGCGTGGGCCAGCCGTGCGACATCCTCCTGGACGCGCTGCCGCAAAAGCGGTTCCGCGGCGTCGTCGACACCATCGTGCCCACGGTGGACCGGTCCAAGGCCACGGTGCTGGTGAAGGTGCGATTCAAGGAACAGGACGCGCGCATCCTGCCCGAGATGAGCGCCAAGGTGGGGTTTCTTTCCCGGGAGTTGAGCCGGGAAGAGCTCAGGCCGCGGACCATGGTGCCCGCTTCCGCGGTTCAGGGTTCAGGCAAGCAGGCGCATGTCTTCCTGGTCGCGGGCGATCGTGTCAGCAGGGTGGAGGTTGCCCTGGGGGCATCCTTCGGAGACATGCGCGAGGTGCTGGGCGGGCTCAGGCCCGGCGATACCGTGGTGGTGGATCCGCCCGGAAGTCTGAAGGACGGCTCGAAGATCGCGACAGCGCAGCAGTAGCTGCAGGGGTTTTCACGCAGGGACTCTCTCGGTATGACTGACGCATCCCCCATCGTCCGGATCACGGGCGTCTCCAAGTCCTATCGCAGGGGCAGCTACGTGGTGCCCGTGCTGAGCGACATCACCTTCGACATCCCCCGCGGTGAGTTCCTGGCTATCATGGGTCCGTCGGGGTCCGGCAAGAGCACCCTGCTGAACCTCATCGCGGGCATCGACCGCGTGGATGCCGGATCCATAATGGTTGGCTGCGAGGACATCACCGCCATGAGCGAGACCGAGCTGGCGCTCTGGCGCGCGGACAACGTGGGGTTCATCTTCCAGTTCTACAACCTCATCCCGGTGCTCACGGCCTACGAGAACGTGGAGCTGCCCCTGCACCTCACGGGACTGTCCCGGGCGGTGAGACGCGAACATGTGCAGACGGCGCTCGCCATGGTGAACCTCACGGAGCGCATGGACCACTACCCGAGCCAGCTCTCGGGAGGGGAGCAGCAGCGGGTGGCCATCGCCCGGGCCATCGTCGTCGACCCGGCCATCCTGGTGGCCGACGAGCCCACGGGCGACCTCGACCGCGCTTCCGCCCATGACGTGCTCGATCTCATGGAGCGGCTCAACACGGAGCTCGGCAAGACCATCATCATGGTGACCCATGATCCCCATGCGGCCGAGCGTGCCCACACCATGAAGCACCTGGAAAAGGGCGAGTTCAACTCGGTATGATCCTGCCCAAGATGATCGTGAAGAACGCCTTTCGGCGCAGGGTGAGGACGATCCTCACCATCACCGCCATGGGCATCGCCATCCTGGCCTTCGGGCTGCTCCGCACCGTGCTCACCGCGTGGTATTCCGCGGTGGACGCCTCGTCGGCATCCCGGCTCGTCACCCGCAGCTCCGTCTCCATCATCTTCCCCCTGCCGCTGGCCTACCACGAGAAGATCGGCCACGTGAGCGGGGTGAACCGGGTCTCCTACGGCTCCTGGTTCGGGGGCATCTATATCAGCGAGAAGAACTTCTTCGCCAACTTCGCCGTGGAGCCCGCGAGCTACCTGGACCTCTACCCGGAATTCGTCGTGCCGGAGGTTCAGAAGGCGGACTTCCTCCGGGACCGGCGGGGATTCATCGCGGGGAAGAAGCTCGCGGACAGGTTCGGCTGGCGCCTGGGGGACATCGTGACGCTCAGGGGCACCATCTATCCCGGCGACTGGGACTTCGTGCTCCGCGGCATCTACACGGGCCGCAACCGAACCGTGGACGAGACCCAGTTCTTCTTCCACTGGGACTACCTCAACGAGGGCGTGAGGAAGGCATACCCCGCCATGGCGGACGAGGTGGGGTTCTTCATGATCGGGGTGAAGGACCCGAACCTCTCCGCGGAGGTGGCCCGCGAGATCGACGCCATGTTCGCGAACTCACGTGCCGAGACGCTCACCGAGAGCGAGCGGGCCTTCATCATGGGGTTCATTTCCATGTCCGAGGCCATCGTCATGGTGATCCGCATCGTGTCGCTGCTGGTGATCGTCATCATCCTGGCCGTGGTGGCCAACACCATGGCCATGACCACGCGCGAGCGCATCGGCGAGTACGCGGTTCTCAAGACCCTTGGGTACACCGGATCCCACATCGGCGTTATCATCATGGGCGAGGCCCTCCTCATCACCCTGTCGGGGTGCCTCCTGGGCATCGCCATGACCTTTCCCATGGTGAGGTTCTTCACCACGGAGCTGGGGCAGTACTTCCCGGTCTTCTTCGTGGAGCCGCTGACCATCTGGCTGGACTTCGGCGTGGCGATCCTGGTGGGCGCGGCGGCGGCCGTCATCCCCACGCGGCAGGCGATGCGCATACGCATCGCGGACGGCCTCAGGAGGATCGGCTAGATGGCGATCCCGGTGTCCTACAACCTGCGCAACCTCTGGACCAGGAGGCTCACCACCTTCCTCACCGTTTCAGGCATGGCCATGGTGGTCTTCGTGTTCGCCTCCATCCTCATGCTGGCGGAGGGACTGCAGAAGACGCTCGTGCAGACGGGATCCCCCGACAACGTGGTGGTCCTGCGCAAGGGCGCCACCGGCGACGTGGACAGCGCCGTCGAAAGGAGCCAGGCCGCCGTGGTGGAGACCCTGGGCGCCATTGCCCCGGACGGCAGGGGGGGGCCCTTCCTTGCCCGGGAGGTGATGATCCTCATCACCCTGCCCAAGAGGCTGGGCGGCACGTCGAACGTCGCCATCCGGGGCATCGGCCGCAACTCCCTGGACCTGAGGCCCCAGGTGCGGCTCGTCCAGGGCCGCATGCCGGCCTTCGGGGTCCCGGAGATGGCGGTGGGCACGAGCCTTGCCAGGCGCTTCAAGGGGCTCCAGGTGGGCGACACCCTGTGCTGCGGCCTGAGGAACTGGAGGATCGTGGGTCTCATGGATGCCGGCAACACGGCGTTCTCCTCAGAGATATGGGCGGACGCCGACCAGATCATGCAGGCGTTCAGGAGGCCGGTCTACTCGTCGCTGGTCTTCAAGCTTTCGGATCCGTCGGCCTTCGACGGCGTGAAGACCGCCATCGAGGGCGACCCCCGGCTGACCCTGCAGGCAAAGCGCGAGACCCGCTTCTACCTGGACCAGTCCGAGATGATGGCCATGTTCCTGCGCGTGCTGGGCATCTCGCTCACCGTGATCTTCTCCCTGGGCGCCATGATCGGGGCCATGATCACCATGTACGCGGCCGTTGCGAACCGCACCGCCGAGATCGGAACGTTACGCGCCCTGGGCTTCAGGCGAAGGGCCATCCTCCTGAGCTTCATCCTGGAGGCCCTGCTCCTGGGCTTCATCGGCGGGTGCGCAGGGCTGGTCCTCGCCTCCTTCATGCAGCTCATCACCATCTCCACGGTGAACTTCCAGACCTTCTCCGAGCTCGCCTTCCGGTTCGCGCTGACGCCGTCCATCGTCATCGAGTCACTGGCCTTCTCGCTGTTCATGGGCCTGGCGGGGGGCGTGCTGCCCGCCGTCAGGGCGTCGCGCATGAACATCGTGGAGGCGCTTCGGACGGGCTGATCCCTGTTGACACCTCCCCTCCCGGTTTCTATAGTCAGAAGGGAGAATCTATTCATGGAAGGATGAACACGTCAGGAGCCATGGCCACGCTGAGCCTCGCAGAATGGCTGCAACGACTCGAAAGCGACCGACGCTTCCGGGAGAACGCCACCTCCGTCACGCACATCCCGGCGTCCGAAGGGAGCTATGCGCCGTACCCCGCGTGGGTGCATCCTGGCCTCAAGGCCGTGCTGGAGAAGCGCGGCATCAGAAGGCTCTACTCCCACCAGGCCCATGCCGTCGAGCTCGTCCGGCAGGGCAGGGACGTGGTGCTCGTCACGCCCACGGCGAGCGGCAAGACTCTGTGCTACAACCTGCCCGTGCTCCAGCGCATCCTGGAGGAGCCCGAGACCCGCGCGCTCTACCTCTTCCCCACCAAGGCCCTGGCCAACGACCAGATGCACGAGGTGCACGGCCTCATCGGAGAGCTGAAGGCCGACATCAGGACCTTCACCTACGACGGCGACACCCCGGACGACGCCCGGCAGGCCATCCGCAAGCAGGGCCACGTGGTGGTCACCAACCCGGACATGCTCCACACGGGCATCCTGCCGCACCACACCAAGTGGCAGAAGCTCTTCGCCAACCTCACGTACGTGGTGGTGGACGAGCTGCACGTCTACCGCGGGGTGTTCGGCAGCCACCTGACCAACGTGTTCCGGCGCCTGAAGCGGGTGTGCCGCTTCTACGGCACTGACCCGGTCTTCATCTGCTGCTCGGCCACCGTGGCCAACCCGGGCGAGCACGCGGAGAACCTCCTCGAGAAGGAGGTGGCGCTCATCGACGAGAGCGGGGCCCCCAGGGCGGCCAAGACCTTCATCCTGTACAACCCGCCCATCGTGAACCGGGAGCTCGGCATCCGCCAGTCGGCGCTCACCCCTGCGAGGAAGATCGCGGGTGACCTCATCGGCAACCACATCCAGACCATCGTGTTCACCACGAGCAGGCTCAACGTGGAGGTGCTCACCAAGTACCTCAAGGACGGCTTCAGGGGGAAGATCCCGGGCAGGGACCACTTCGTGACCGGTTATCGTGGCGGTTACCTGCCCAACCTCAGGCGCGACATCGAGAAGGGGCTGCGCGAGCGGACGGTCATGGGCGTGGTGAGCACCAACGCGCTGGAGCTGGGCATCGACATCGGCGACCTTCAGGCGTGCCTCATGGCGGGGTACCCGGGCTCCATCGCCAGCACCTGGCAGCAGGCGGGCAGGGCGGGCCGAAGGACCGGCCACAGCCTGGCCATCCTCATCGCCCGGAGCAACCCCATGGACCAGTTCATCGTGGAGCATCCGGACTACTTCTTCTCCCGCTCCCCCGAGCACTGCCGGGTGAACCCGGACAACCTCCTCATCCTGCTCCACCACATCAAGAGCGCGGCCTTCGAGCTGCCCTTCGAGGAGGGCGAGCGCTTCGGGAAGGAAGACCTCATGGAGCTTCTGACCTACCTCGAGGACAAGGGCGTGCTCCACCGGGTGGACCAGCGCTGGCACTGGGCCGCAGAGAGCTACCCGGCCGACGAGGTGAGTCTGCGGACCGTCAACACTGAGAACGTGGTGGTGGTGGACACCACGGACACCGGAAACCACAGGGTCATCGCCGAGGTGGACTGGGACAGCGCCTTCACCACGGTGCACGACGACGCCATCTACATGGTGGAGTCCCAGCAGTACCACGTGGACAGGCTCGACCTGGAGCGCAAGAAGGCCTACGTGAGGAAGGTGGACGTGGACTACTACACCGACGCCATGACCTACACGAACGTCCGCGTCATCGACGGCTTCGCGGTCAGGAAGAAGAACAGCGTCATCGTCGAGCACGGCGAGGTGCAGGTCTCCCGCAAGGTGGTGGGCTACAAGAAGATCAAGTTCTACACCTCGGAGAACGTGGGCTACGGCGACGTGAACCTGCCCCAGAAGGACATGCACACCACGAGCTACTGGTTCACCATCCCCTGGGACCTGCTGGACTTCCTGGAGCTCAGGCGGGAGGAAGTCATCGACGGCCTGGCCGGCCTCGCCTACTGCCTCCACCACATCGCGGCCATGCTCGTCATGGCGGACATCCGCGACATCGACCGCTGCATCGGCGACAAGAGCGGCGAGTGGTTCGTGCGCTACGGCGCCGACCGCAGGCTCATCACCGCCACGCCCGGCCAGCCCATGAACGTCATGGAGAACGCCTTCGACCCCACGGTCTTCGTCTTCGACGCCTACCCGGGGGGCATCGGCTTTTCGGACCTCCTCTACGAGCGGCACGACGAGCTCGTTTCCGCCGCATCTTCGCTCATCTCCTCGTGCCCCTGCGAGCACGGGTGCCCCATGTGCGTGGGGCCTGCCCTCGAGGTGGGGCCCTCGGCCAAGGCGGCGGCCCTTGCCATTCTCGGCATCCTGGAAGCGCCATGAGCCTCAGGGACCGACTGGGACGGCTCACCGGCGAGGGCACGCAACCCGACCGGAACGATCCTCCCGGGGAGCGCATCAGCGAGCTCCGCAGGCGCATCGAGGAGGTCATGAACCGCAGGCCCGTCTCGGGCCCGCAGGCCTGCTCCGACAGGGGGCGCGCCGGGATACCCCTGGAGCGCCTGGTCACGGGCGAGGAGGTCCGGACGCGCCACGGTGGGCTCTTCTTCTCCCGGAGCGTGCTTGCAGGAGCGGACAGGCACGGCGTGTTCAGGGTGGGGGATCTGTGCCGCATCGACATGCGCTCGGCCGCACTGCTCGCCGGGTCGGACGAGATCGCGGCCTTTGAGCCCGGGCAGGCCCTGTTCCTCGACACCGAGACGACGGGACTGGCGGGAGGCACGGGCACCTTCCCGTTCCTCATCGGGCTCGGGTGGTTCGAGGGCGACTCCTTCGTCACCACCCAGCTCTTTGCCCGGGACTTCTCCGAGGAGCTCCCCATGCTCTGTCTCCTCGACGAGCTGGCCCGCGACAGGAGATTCCTCGTCACCTTCAACGGCCGCGCCTTTGACCTGAATCTGCTCTCGGGGCGCTTCGTCCTCAACCGCATGCAGGACTTCCTTTCGAACATGCCCCACCTGGACCTGCTCCATCCGGGCAGGCGCCTGCTCAGGCACCGCATGGACAACGCCAGGCTCACCACCATCGAGGCCTGCGTGCTCGGGCTGACCCGTGACGATGACGTGCCCGGGTTCGAGATACCCCGGCGCTACTTCGACTGGCTGAGATCCAAAGACGGCAGCCTCATGGAGGACGTGTTCCGCCACAACCGGCTCGACATCGTGTCCATGGCCGCCCTGCTCAAGCACCTGGCCGACCTGGTGGCCGGCGGCCCGGGGCGGGAGAATGCCCACCACGGCGATGTACTGTGCGCAGCCAGGCTCCACGAGGAACGTGGCGATACGCAGACCGCCCTGTCCATGTACGAGCGTATCGCGCGCTCCCCGGACAGTCGGGTGGCGGTATCGGCCCTCAGGTCGTGCTCGCTCATATACAAGAAGGCCCGCAGATGGGAAGATGCCGTCCCGATATGGGAAGACATGATCTCCCGGGACCCGCTCGACCTGTTCGCTGCAGAGGAACTCGCCAAGTTCTACGAACACCGCGCCGGTGAGTTCAAGCGGGCCGCCCTCATCGTGAAAACTGTGCTGGAGGGCTCCCGCACGCTCAGTTCCGAGGAGCGCAGATCCCTCGAGCACAGGTTGAGCCGGCTCGCCCGCAAGTCGTCCGCCTGGTAGGATGCCCCTCCTGTCGCAGCTTTGGCGTTGTCCTTCGCCCCCTTGACATGATATTTACATGTATTCCAGACGCTACGGAGTTTTATATACCTGTCGGACGGGAACGACATGGTGAACAGGAGAGGGTTACATGGAGCACATCGTCAAGAAGATCAAGGACCTCGCGCAGTATCACAACGAGGTCTCCCCGGAACTCATCAGGGCCAAGGACATCAAGCTCGGCCTGCGCAACGCCGACGGCACCGGCGTGGTGGTGGGCATCACCTCCAAGGGCACCGTGTTCGGGTTCAAGCGAGTCCCATCAGAGGACGGGAAGGGTACCGTGGTCCAGCCTGCACCGGGAAAGCTCCTGTACTGCGGCTACGATGCCATCGAGCTGGCCCGCAGGATCCACGGGGAGTACCGATTCGGGTTCGACGAGGTGGCCTACCTCCTGCTCACCGGCGAGCTCCCCGCCGAGAGCGACCTGAAGAAATTCTCGGAACTGCTTGCCAAACACCGGGCGCTCACCAAGCTTGAGCGGAGCATCATCATGGGCGAGGCCGAGAACGAGAACCAGATGTTCGCCCTGCACTCGGTCATGTCTCACCTGAGCAGGTGCGACCCGAACCCTGTGTCCACGGACATCCGGGACGTCACCGAGACCTGCATCCGGCTGCTTGCCAAGGCGCCCACCATCGTCGCGTACAACTACAACGTGTCCCGTTACCGCCAGGGATCGAGTCTGCGTATAATCCCCCCCGATCCCGAGCTCTCCACTGCGGAGAACTTCCTTTACATGCTCCGGGGCACCAGGCCGCACAGGCGGGAGTCCATGCTCTTCGACCTCTCCCTCATGCTCCACGCCGAGCACGGCGGCGGAAACAATTCCACCTTCACGGTGCGCACGGTGTCCTCCAGCGGCGCCAACACCTACATGGCCATCTGCTCGGGCATCGCATCGCTCTCCGGCCACCTCCACGGCGGGGCCAGCGAGGCGGTCATGCGCATGATGCGCGACATCAGGAAGAACGTGAAGGACTGGGAGGACGAGAGGCAGGTGAGGCGGTACCTGGTGAAGATTCTGGACGGCAAGGCCCACGACCGTTCGGGAAAGATCTACGGCATAGGCCACGCGGTCTACACCATGAGCGACCCCCGGGCCGAGATCCTCCTGGAGAAGGCCGAGGAGCTCGCCACGGAGAAGGAACTCATGGACGAGCTGAACCTCATGAAGCTCGTGGCCAGGATCGGCAGCGAGCTGATCCTGGAGCGCAAGGGCCAGGTGGTGGCGCCGAACGTGGACTTCTACTCCGGGTTCGTGTACAAGATGCTCCGCATCCCCATCGACCTGTTCACCCCCATCTTCGCCATGGCACGGATAGCCGGGTGGTCAGCCCACCGGATCGAACAGATCATCCAGGCCAAGCTCATCAGACCTGCCTACGTGAGCTCGCTGCCCAAGGAGAACGAGTACGTGCCTCTGGATGAGCGGGGATAAGACACCTCCACGGCCCATGGCGCACGACCCGACCATGCACGGACCGCCGGGCTGAGAACGGACATGCAGCACCTGTCCTCCATACTCCAGGGAGTCATATTCTTCGGGTTCGGCCTGAGCCTGCTCATGGCCCTCCAGCAGCTCTCCGGAAAGGATCCGGACCGGCTCAATGTCCTGGGCTTCCTGGTGCTTGTCTGCAACAGCATCATCATGCTGAACATCGCCCTGGCGTTGTCCAGGGTGCAGATCGCCTACCCGAGCACCTCCTTCCCGTTCCTGCCCGTGATCTTCGCCGTGGGGCCGCTGAACCTGTTCTATGACCACT
>CAZNGL010000050.1:0-18615 GCA_964572405.1 uncultured Bacteriovoracaceae bacterium | reverse complement strand
GTGGCGTAGATGACCGCGTTGGACTTCACGTACTTGACGATCTTCCAGGCGAACTTCAGGGCCTCCAGCTCCTCGGGGGTGGGCTGCCGCTTGGTCACCACCTTTGCTCGTGCCAGGTCCACGGTCCCGAGGTCGCGCTCCTGCAGGAGCAGACCGCCCGTGACCCTCCGGGACGAGAGCAGCGGCTTCTTGGCCTGAAACCCCTGGACGATGGCCGGCACCTTGAGGATGCGCACGTTCTTCTTCTCCTCCAGAATGGCCAGTGCCTCGGGGGTGTAGTCCGGCGCCACCACCACCTCGGTGAAGATCTCGCCGATGGCACGGGCCGTCTCAGCGTCCACCACCCGGTTCAGCCCCACGATGCCGCCGAAAGCGCTCGTGGTGTCCACGGCCAGGGCCTTTCGGTAGGCCTCGGCCAGCGACGCACTGGACTGGGCCGCGCCGCAGGGGTTCGAGTGCTTCAGGATCACGCAGGCGGGCTTTTCGAACTCCATGATGAGGTCGAGGGCCGCATCCGCGTCCATGATGTTGTTGTAGGAGAGCTCCTTGCCCCAGAGCTGTTCGGCCGACGCTATGGATGGCTGGTCGATGAAGGGCTCCGCATAGAAGGCGGCCTTCTGGTGGGGGTTCTCGCCGTAGCGCATGGTCTGCGACCGCCGGTACTGCACCGTATAGGTGAGGGGGAACTGGCCTTCTTCCACGCCGATGCCCTGGAGGTAGTTGGAGATGGCCGCGTCGTAACGGGCCGTGAGCGAGAAGGCGTCCCGGGCAAGCTCGAAGTTGGTCTTCTCGCTCACGGAGCCTCCGGTCTCCTTCATCTCGGCGATGATCCGCGGGTACTGGGCCGGGTCGGTGACCACGCTCACGTACTTCATGTTCTTGGACGCCGCGCGGACCATGGCGGGACCGCCGATGTCGATGTTCTCGACGGCCTCTTCCAGCGACGCCCCCCTGGCGATGGTCTCCTCGAAGCGGTAGAGGTTCACCACGAGCATGTCGATGGGCTTGATGCCGTGCTTCTTCATGGCCTCCACGTGCTCCGCGTTGTCGCGGATGGCAAGCATGCCGCCGTGTACCAGGGGATGCAGGGTCTTGAGCCTGCCGTCCATCATCTCGGGGAAGCCGGTGTAGTCGGATATGTCCACCACCTTCATGCCTGCGTCCTTCAGGGCCTTGGCCGTGCCGCCGGTGGAGATGATCTCCACGCCGAACGAGGCGAGTTCCCTGATGAAATCCGTAATGCCCGACTTGTCCGTAACGCTCACCAGTGCCCGTGTAATCTTCGGCATGTGAACTCCTTTCTCTGGGGAAATGATCGTATCTCAGGGAGGAGTGAAGCGTGTTAGTTGTTGTGTGCCCCTTTTGAACCCGCCCCTTGAATGTAGTACCAGGTCAGCAGAGGGACGATGCGCTCGTACAGGCCCGAGTCCAGGTACCCGATATGCTCCATGTGGTGCCGCACCTCGTCGCCCGATATCTCGCCCGACATCATGCCGTTTCGCAGCCGGGTGATGCGGTTGTGCAGGCTGTTGCGCGCCATGGGGTCGCCCACGTAGGTGACCACGTACCGGTTCATCTCGGCGAACAGGCTCTCCATGTCCATGAGGCCCGGGGTGCAGTTGTGCTCGCTCTCCAGCTCGTCGATGAGGGAGATGAGGAACGACCGGGAGTCCTCCAGGCCGATCCGGAAGGTCTCCTCCTCGACGAACTCGTCGAAGTCGTCGAAGAAGGGCGTGCTGAACTCGATCCCCTCGAACTCCCTCACATAGGTATGCTCCCTGCCGAGGATCTTTCCCAGGATGCTGGCGGCCCGATCCTTCCACTGCAGGGAGACCTCCTGCTCCACGCGCTCGTCCAGGAGGTCATCCACATCGCTCACCAGGTCCCTGATGAGCACGATGTAGTTCTTGATGGCTCCTCTGCTTCTCATGGTCGATATAATATACAGCAAGACATCATGCGGTCAAGCCTGTTCATGGCAGGCCTTTTGTGCTACAAGTGGCCTGCATGCAAGATTATGCAATCTATAGGCTTCTCGATGATGCCCAGTCCCTGAAGGACTACATCCGCGACTGCCTGGCCCGCCGCAAGCGGAGGATCATCCCCCGGGAGAACCTCCGGGAGTCCGCCGTGCTGCTGCCGCTGTGCTGGAAGGAGGGCGACCCCCACGTGGTGGTCACCATGCGGTCCATGGACGTGGAGCACCACAAGGGAGAGATCTGCTTCCCGGGGGGGCGGAAGGAACACGACGACAAGGGGCTGGTCCAGACGGCCCTGCGGGAGGCCGAGGAGGAGGTCGGCCTGAGCCGGAACGACGTGGAGGTGCTGGGCCTGCTGGACGACCACATCTCCATCGTGGGCTACCACATCACCCCGGTGGTGGGCGTCATCCCGTATCCGTACGATTTCCGCATCAACAACGAGTCCGAAACCCTGCTCCTGGTCTCCCTGAGACAGGCCCTCAGGAAAGACACCTGGATGGCCGAACGGACGTCCTTCGGGGGCAGGGGGATCAACATCTACTTCATGGAGATCGAGGGCGGCGTGATCTGGGGTGCCACGGCGCGCATCCTGAAGCACTTCGTGGACCTGCTGGCAGGATTCCCCATCCCCTTCGGGACCGTGTCGGATTCCGCCAGGTCCTGGGTGGAGAACCTGCTGACCGCACAGGGGAATGCCTATCCCCAATAACACCTTCCGCCTCTCACCCCTTCCACGCATGCCGTCCATGACACTCGAACCGTCAAGGGATCACCGGTACGACCGATAGGTATAGGTAGGGAGACACGCTGGGGTATTTGACAGACCGGATCCCAGGGCGGGCTAACCAGACAGAGAGAAGAGACATCTTCGAACGAAGAGTGATCCGCCGGGCTGTGTTATCGGTACTCCGGCATCTCCTTTCTTCATGTTCCTCCACCCAGAAGGCCGTTTTTATCGAGACCCTTCTCCCGGCCCTGGAAGGCAAGCTCCCGCCGCGCGATCCTTCCCACCTTCACTATGGTCTCGTAGGCATCCCACGCGGCCATGGCGATGCCGAACCCAGCCGGCAGGAGCCTGGACTTTCTCCGAAACGGCAGGAGCCTCTTGACGAAGGCCTTTGCCCACCTGTTCACCCCGATATTGACATACCTCCTGGGCAGGAGGCTGGTGATGATCTTCCTCGCCACCGTGCCCGAATCCCGTTCGGGGCCAGAGGGTTCCAGGCCGTAGGCCTCGCCTATGACGAGGATGGCGAGGTCCTCCATCTGCTGGTGGTCGTCCGGATCGAGCCCGCCCAGGAAGCCCAAGGCGAGGACGAGGGTGACGCCCTGATCCAGGGTGAAGAAGTCCGCCACGCTGATCAGCACCCAGGAGATGACCGTGCCGATGCCCGGCACCGCGGAGGGTATGTTGATGAAGGCGTTCCGGAAGGCCTGGCCCTGGGCCATGTCCTCGATGAGGTTCTGCAGCGCGATGGGTTCGCCGAGGGTCTCCACCTGGTCCCTCATGCGCGCCGCCAGGGACCGGGCACGCCTGGCGTTGCCCCGGACCAGCGTCCTGATGAGCTTGCGGAACCGCTCGCTCATGGCATGGACGACAACGGAGTCATCTGGGGCTTTTCTTTCCACAGGCCTCCCGAAGCGGTTTTTTCGCCGTATGAGACATATACAAAATCAACCTGTTATGGTATGTAAGGGCATATTCAATGGTTTGTAAAGGGGTCATTCTTGACATACGGCAGCATTTCCCATATGTGTTCAGTTCTCATTTCCTGCACTGAAGCATCCTCGCGATGCACGACATACCGTAAAAGGAGGAGTTGCCCATGGGTATTCCGTCCATCAAGGACCTGAATCTGAAGCAGAAAAGGGTGTTGATCAGGGTCGACTTCAACGTGCCCCTTGACGAGAACGGCATCATCACCGACGATGCACGGATCAGGGCCGCCCTGCCCACCATCTCGCACGCCGTCGGCCAGGGGGGCAGGGTCATCCTCATGTCACACCTGGGCAGACCGAAGAAGGCGGACAAGAAGCTCAGCCTGATCCCCGTTGCCAGGAGGCTCTCGGAGCTCCTGGGCACCAGCGTGAACATGGCTCCTGACTGCATCGGCCCCAAGGTCACCGCCATGGTGGACGAGCTGAAGCCCGGCGAGGTCCTGATGCTGGAAAACCTGAGGTTCCACCCCGAGGAGGAGAAGAACGAGCCCGGATTCGTGAAGGAGCTGGCCTCCCTGGGTGACGTCTACATCAACGACGCCTTTGCCACGGCCCACCGGGCCCATGCATCCACGGCCGGCGTGTGCGAGCATATCAAGGTTTCGGGGGCCGGCTTCCTCCTCATGAAAGAGGTGGAGTACATCAACAAGGCCCTCGTGGAACCGGCGCGGCCCTTTGCCGCAGTGCTCGGGGGCGCAAAGGTCTCCGACAAGCTGGAGCTCGTGGAGAACCTCCTGGACAAGGCGGACAAGATCATCATCGGCGGCGGCATGGCCTTCACCTTCATCAAGGCCCTGGGTCAGGGGATCGGGAAGTCGCTCCTGGAGCAGGACCTCCTCGACACGGCACGGTCCATCCTGGAAAAGGCCAGGGCAAAGGGGGTGAAGCTCTACCTGCCCGTGGACTGCGTGTGCGCCTCCGGTCCCAAGGACACCCAGAAGGTTCTCACCCGGACGGTCCAGGAGATCCCGGACGACCTCATGGGCCTGGACATCGGACCGGCCAGCGCAGAGCTGTTCACGGTGGCGCTGAGCGACTGCAGGACCATCGTCTGGAACGGCCCCATGGGCGTGTTCGAGACCAAGGAGTTCGCCTCCGGGACCATGTCCGTGGCAAAGGCCGTGGCGTCATCCCAGGGCTTGACCATTGTGGGCGGCGGTGATACAGATGCTGCACTCCACGCAAGCGGGCTCGAGGGCAAGGTGAGCTTCGTGTCCACGGCCGGGGGAGCCTTCCTGGAGATGCTGGGCGGGAGAACGCTCCCCGGCGTGAAGGCGTTGGAGAAATAGGCGCGGACATGAAGAGAAAACCCCTCATTGCAGGCAACTGGAAGATGTTCAAGGCCGAGGCCGAGGCGGTCCTCTTCGCCGAAGAGCTCGCGCAGAGGGTCGGCGACGTCCAGGACCGGGACATCCTCATCTGCCCGCCCTCGGTGTACATCTACCCGGTCCTGCACGCCCTGACGGACACCCCGGTCATGGTGGGGGCGCAGAACGTGTTCTGGGAAGACCAGGGAGCCTTCACCGGCGAGGTGAGCGCCCCCATGATCAGGAGCCTGGGCGCGCGCCATGCCATCATCGGACACTCCGAGCGGAGGCAGTACTTCGCCGAGACCGACGAGACCGTGAACAGGCGCCTCATGGCCTGCCTCAGGGCCGGGCTCACGCCCATCGTGTGCGTGGGCGAATCCCTCCAGGAACGGGAGGCGGGAAGGACCCTGGACGTGGTGGGGGCCCAGCTCAAGGCAGGGCTTGCCCGCGTGAAGGCCGACGACGCCCCCGGGATCATCATCGCCTATGAACCGGTGTGGGCCATCGGCACCGGCAGGACCGCCACCCCCGGGATCGCCCAGGAGGTGCACGCCTTCATCAGGTCAACCCTCGCCGGGATCTTCGGGACCGAGGTCTCCGCCGCCGTCCGCATCCTCTACGGCGGCAGCGTGAAGCCCGACAACATCGACGAGCTCATGGCTCAGGCAGATATCGACGGGGCCCTCGTGGGAGGCGCAAGCCTCGAGGTGGCATCCTTCGAGAGAATACTCCGATATAAAGGATAGAACCATGTACGTGTTCCTCTTAACCATCCACATCGCGGTATGCATCGGACTCATCATCGCCGTGCTCCTCCAGGCTGGCAAGGGCGCAGACATCGGCGCGGTCTTCGGCGGATCGGGCAGCCAGGCCCTGTTCGGCAGCGCAGGCCCGGTGGACTTCATCAAGAAGGCCACGCTGGTCATGGTGGTGGTGTTCATGCTCACCTCCCTGACACTGGGCTTCTTCAACCTCGAGCGGCCCTCCAAAAGCATCATGTCCGGCAAGCCCGCCGCCACCCAGACCGCTCCGGCGGCCCCCGGGGCACCCTCGGGCGCGGCCGTTCCCCAGGGTGCGCCGGCCCAGACCGCACCGGCGGCACCTGCGGTACCCGGGAAATAGCGCAGTCACCCGCTGCACCATTCCCCCCCGCGGCTGGAAAAGGGACCATGCCCATCACAGACATCCTTGAGCGCAACGCCGCCCTGTACGGCGAAGAGCCCTGCCTGGTCGAGATCAATCCGGAAATCAAGGAAGAACGGCCGAGCTGGAAGGATTACGAGCTGGTCGAACCCAATCCGGAAAAACGATACCGGCGGGAGATGACATGGCGCGAGTTCGACCACAAGGCCAACCGGCTGGCCAACTTCCTGCTGGAACGAGGCCTGGAGAAAGGCCTGAAGGTCGGAATCCTCCTCATGAACTGCCTGGAGTGGCTGCCCGTATACTTCGGCGTCCTGAGGACCGGCGCCCTCGCGGTGCCGCTCAACTACCGGTATTCGGCGGACGAGATCAAATACTGCCTCGATCTGGCCGAATGCGAGGTGCTCATCTTCGGGCCGGAATTTTCTGACAGAATCGACGCGATCCGCGATCAGATTCCGAACATCAAGATCCGGTTGTTCGTGGGGCAGGACTGTCCCGCATTCGCCGAGAACTACTATGCACTCACCGCGTGCTGTTCGTCCGCGGCTCCGAGGATTCCCCTCACTGACGATGACGATGCCGCCATCTATTTCTCATCCGGCACCACCGGTTTCCCCAAGGCCATCCTCCATACGCACCGCGCCCTGATGCTCGCCTGCGAGGTGGAGCTGAACCACCACAGGCAGACCCGCGAGGACAACTTCCTCTGCATCCCGCCGCTCTACCACACCGGCGCGAAGATGCACTGGTTCGGCAGCTTCCTCGCCGGCAGCAGGGCAGTCCTGCTGCGCGGCGTCAAACCGGAATGGATCATGAAAGCGGTTTCCGACGAGGGGATCACCATCGTGTGGCTGCTGGTCCCATGGGCGCAGGACATCCTGGACGCCGTCGAGCGCGGTGACATCAGGCTGGAAGACTACCGCCTCGACCAGTGGAGGCTGATGCACATCGGCGCGCAGCCGGTTCCACCGAGCCTGGTCAGGCGCTGGAAGTCCTATTTCCCGAACCATGAATACGACACCAATTACGGCCTCTCCGAATCCATCGGTCCCGGCTGTGTCCATCTCGGCATCGAGAACATCCACAAGGTCGGCGCCATCGGCAAGGCCGGGCACAGGTGGGAGGTGCGGATCGTGGACGAGAAGGGCCGTCCGGTGGAGCCCGGGGCGGTGGGCGAGCTCTGCGTGAAGGGTGATGGCGTCATGAAATGCTACTACAACAACCCCCGGGCCACCGCCGAGATACTGAAGGACGGCTGGCTGTTCACGGGGGACATGGCGCGGACGGACGAAGACGGCTTCATCTACCTCGTGGACCGCAAGAAGGACGTCGTCATCTCCGGCGGGGAGAACATATACCCGGTGCAGATCGAGGATTTCCTGCGCACCCACGAGGCAGTCAAGGATGTGGCCGTCATCGGCCTGCCCGATCACCGTCTGGGCGAGATCGTCGCAGCGGTCGTCGAGCTAAAGCCCGGATTTTCCTGCTCGGAGGCCGAGATCGCGCAGTTCTGCACCGCGCTGCCGCGGTACAAGCGCCCGCGCAGGATCTTCTTCGAACAGGTGCCGCGCAACCCCACCGGCAAGATCGAAAAGCCGAAGCTCCGCGAGAAGTTCTTCAGCGGAAGCCTCGTCGAGGCGCAGACCGAGAGCCGGTAACCCGGGATCCGTGGGCATACTTCCCGTATCCCGGCCTCATGCCCCGAGGAGCAGGCCGGGTTCCCCCGCCGCGTGACTCGTTCTACACACCTCTCATTTTTCCCCCCCGAAAATGCGATAGGATATAAGGGGCCGACAACGCTTCCGCATCCCGGCTGCCGATTCCGAAAATCCAAGGAGGTTTGTGTCCATGGCCCAGGGAAAAATCCGGTTGAACCGGCACTCCTTGGTACTGAGCCTGGCCATTGCGGCGCTGGTGAGCTGCGCCCCGCTGGCCGCAGGGAACGCGCACGCCCAGGACTCGGTGTTCCAGGAGAGGTTCCAGGCCGCGCAGGAGCAGATGCAGGCGGGCGATTTCTCCGTTGCCTATACCATCCTGTCCGACCTTTTCCGGGAGGACCCGGGCAATGCGCCAGTCAACTTCTCCCTGGGAAGGGCGGCCTTCGAGACGGGCAGGCTCGAAGAGGCAGTCATGGCCTTCGAGCGGGTGCTCATGATCAGACCGGATACCCCCCGGGCCAAACTCGAGATCGCACGGTGCTACTATCAGCTCGGCACCTACGACATGGCGGAACGGTTCTTCCGGGAGGTCCTGGCAGAAGACCCCCCGGAGCTGGTGAGGGAGAACATCGAGCACCACCTCCGTGCCATAACCGCGTCCCGCAGGGAGCACTTCTTCCAGGGGATCGTCTCCGCGGGCGTGGACTGGGACGACAACGTCAACGTGGCCCCGGCCAGCGACGTCATCACCATCATCACGGACCTGGGAGACCTCCCGGTCAGGGTCGACAGGCCTGAGGGCGACTCCATCACCCACCTCACGGCGGACCTGAGGTACACATACATGCCGTACGGAAGACCCCTCGCCTGGAAGGGATCGCTGCTCGGATACGGCGCACACTATACCCACGAGAAGGACCTCGACCTGAGCCTGGCGGAGGTCAGGGCAGGCCCTTCCCTGAGGAGGGGGAGGTTCACCTGGGACATCTATGCGCTGGCATCGCACATCACCCTCGACGACGGCAGCTACTCCAGGACCTATGGCGCAGGAACGGCTCTCAATGCCATGGCCCATGCGAACCTCATGATCGATGCCGACCTGCGCTTCAGGAAGAAGAACTACTGCGAAGAGGACGCGAACGATGCGGAGAACACCACATTCGTTCTCGCCCCGACATGGGTCCGGGGAATGAACCGCATCCGGACATCGCTGGCCGTGGAACGGGAAGACGCCCGGGAAGACACCGGGAACTACTGGCGGACAATGGGGGCGGTCTCCTATGAACGGGTCCTCCCCCTCGCCTTCACCCTCCTTGCCGGCTACCGGTACCAGGGGAGCTGGTACAAGGAGAAGTCAGCACTGTTCGACGAAAAACGCCAGGATGACGTGCATTCCTACTCCGCCGTCCTCTCGAAGACGGTGTTCCGCTCTCCCGGGCGGGGGTTCGAGGCCATCGTGAGCCTCGGGTATACGTACACCGATGCAAACTCCACCCTGCCCCTGTACACCTACACAAAGAACGCGACATCCCTGTCGCTGACCTGCGCATTCTGAGGCCATGAAAGGAGTGAGTCGATGATACGGAGAGAACCCGGCACCCTGATCGTGATCCTCGCCCTCGGATTCGTGCTCCTGGCAGAAATGCCCGGGTACGCCCGGGAGCCGGTCGGCTCCGTCGTTGCCCTGAGGGGCGAGGTGACCGCCACGGATGAATCAGGCACGGTGAGGAAGCTTCTCTTGAGGGATCCCGTGTACGTCCAGGACACGATCCGCACCGGGAAGACCGGGCGCATCCAGCTGCTGTTCTCTGACAACACCATCATAAGCATCGGCGACTCGAGCAGCCTGGAGGTCTCTCAGTATCTCTGGAACCAGAAAAACAGGACCGGCGCCATGAAGACGACGGTGCACGAAGGTGTGTTCCGCGTCATGGGCGGGGCGCTCACCAGGCACAGTCCCTCCACCTTCAAGACCGCCACCCCTGCGGGGACCATCGGGGTGAGGGGATCCATGTACTCGGGCATCCTCTCCGAACAGGGCCTCCTGGTTGCCTTCGAGGGGGGACGGGGGATCGATGTCTCGAACGGTGCGGGGTCCGTGGCCATAACCGTCCCGGGATTCGGAACCCGGATCGCATCAGCCTCGGCAGCCCCGGAGCCGCCCTCGCGCCTCAGCCAGGAAGATCTTGACCTCATCAACAGCGGGATCGGTTCATCCGGCCCTCAAACCGGAGATGAGGGCTCTGGGGGTGCACGGGGGGACTCGCCTGAAGGCCAGGATGCCGCACCGGATACCTCTCCCGACGACGGCGCACCACAGCCCGGCCCAGCGGTTCCGTCACTGGGCCCCGATGACGTCGCTCCTTCCACCCAGGAATCCCCTCCGGATCCCAGTCTCTCCGTCCTGACGGCCGGTCTCGACCAGCATCTCGACGACATCACGAACACCACCGCCCAGGATGCCGCGCGGCAGGACGTGCAGGACGCCATTCAGGACACGGGTACAGCCATGTCCGGATCGTACATGAGCACCCTCATCGAGGGGGTCGATGACCCCACCGTCAACGGCACACGGTGGTACGGCGACAGCGGGGCGATCTCACGGGGCACCACCCTCACGGGTTCGGTATCGACCCAGGACGGCACTCCCTTCGACTTCAGCTTCACGGTGAACGCCTATGACGATGATGCCGCATACACCAATCCCGATCCCCTTTCGACCCTGCAGGACCGCACCGTCACCCTCGTGGGCTCCGCGAAGACCTTCGAGGCCGACGTCTTCTCGGCCAGCACCGGCGCCTTCTCGATCTTTGCAGTAAAGGAAACCGCCTTCACGGACGGCTCCACCTACCGCTTCAGCGAGCTCGGTTTTGCCGGCGTGCCATCGACCTCGACCCCAACGGACGGGGTGTACGGCTATTTCGGTCCCGCCCTGGGGTTCAAGGAGGCCGCCGACGAGAGGAGCGCCTCCCCGGCAAAGTTATTCCTGGAGGTGAACTGGCATTCGGGCAAGGCCATCGGCATCGTGCACGGTGTCCCGACGACGGCGCAGTTCCACGGCGACGACTGGGAGATGATCTTCTTCGGAGACGTGCAGGGTACGTCCCTGACGAACGTCGTTGCCTTCGGCACGGAGGCCCCGGTGGGGGATGTTCAGGACCACGAGATCGAGGGCATCGCCGGGGCCAGCGCATCGGGCCTGTTCTACGGGACCCAGCTCGAGGGGTTCGGCATGACCGGCAGCGCAAACCTCTTCTCCATCCAGTCCGACCAGACCGGGCGTATCGGCGTGGGGCACATCATCGCTGCCGGCCTGAGGGAGTACGAGCCGGGGATGGATGAGACCGCGCCTACCAAAACGGCCCTGTTCCAGGGGTTCGTCCTGGGCATGGCCGAGGATATGAGCCGGCCCGATGTCGACCGCAGGCTCTTTATGAACAACTCCCCGCAGGAGGTGTCCCTCACGGTGGACAGGGACTCGGGAACGCTCTCCGGAAGCATCACCGCGGGCGACATCCTCATGAACGGCAACAGCATCAACCAGCTCGCCATCGGCGGATCCTTCGGCTCAGCCTATGTGCTCGATGACAACTACGTGGCGATCCTGGGCGATCCCTCTGGTTCTTCCATCACCACCGGCACCTACACGGGGGGCCTGAAGCCGGTGGGGAATTTCCTCGTCACCGGGGACCTGGACAGGCAGTTCTCAGACCATGTGACGTGGGGATACTGGGAGATCGCCTACGTGGACCCTGCATCCTCGGCCGATTACCACCTGCACAGACCAGGATCCCTGTGGATCGCGGGAGAGCCGACGCCGGCAGGCAGCATCGCCGACCTCGTGTCGAGCAACTTCACGGGCCGCTACCAGGGAGGAGCAGAGGGGATACGCATCGACGCCGGCGGCATCGTGTCACAGCTGACCGGCGGCACCACGGACATCACGGTGAACTTCTCCCCCGGCGCCACGAACCCCTTGAGCGGCTCCATCGCCTTCGACCAGATCAGCCTTGGGCTTTCAGGAGGCTTCGTGAGCGCATCCTCAGGGGTCTTCGGGGCCCAGGTCACCGGCGCGTCCGCCAGCAGCGTGAATGGGGCATTCTTCGGCCCGAACGCCGATGCCATCGGGGGCAATTTCCACGCCCAGATGAGCGATGCAGGCTTCTACGGCATCTTCGGGGGAGACAGGTAGATGGGAGAGGGAGACCCGTTCCTGCCATGAAAGGGCTTCCCCATTCCCTCAGGCTCACCCCCTTCGCGGCGGGATGCGTGGCCATCGCCGTCTCATGCCTGATCTTCCACGGCCTCGGGGATTCCAAGCCCGAGCTCCTCACCTCCCTGGACAACCAGATCTCCAGTGCCATGTTCAGGTGGCGCGGCCCGGAGCCTGCCACGGGCGCTGTGGTCATCGTGGACATCGACGAGAAGAGCCTCGGCAGGATCGGGCAGTGGCCGTGGCGCCGCGATGTCATGGCGCGTCTCGTCCGGAGGGTGAGGGACGCCGGTGCCCGGGTGATCGGGTTCGACATCGTCTTTCCCGAGCCTGACCGGACCTCGCCGGTCCGGTATCTGGAGGACTTCCGGCACATGCTCGGGCACAGGCTCACCACCCGGGACCTGAACAGCCTCTCCGGCAGAGAAGACCTCGACCACGACCGCATGTTCGGGGCCGCACTGTCCGAGGCCGACACCGTGCTGGGGTATATCTTCCAGCTCAGGGACGACGGCCTGAAATCCATGCATGAACGGCCCTTCCCAGCGCTCGAGCTCGCCGTACGGCCCGAAACGGTGACCGTGGGTGACCTCTGGCTCGTGAGGGCCTACCGGCCGATCCTGAACGTTCCTGAGGTGGCGCAGGGCCGGAGCGAGGGGTTCCTCAACGTCTTTCCCGATCCCTCAGGCACCGTCCACCGGGTCCCCCTGTTCATGGCCCTCGACGGCATGCCCTATCCTTCCCTGGCCCTCGAGATAACCCGTATCGGCCTCGGCCTTGACGGGGCCACCATTCATGCGTCAGAAAACGGCACCCCGGGCAGGGCCCCCATCATCGGCGTGAGCCTTGCGGACCGGTTCATGCCCACCGACACCACGGGGCAGATCACCCTGAACTACAGGGGGCCAATGGGTACCTTCCCCTACGCCTCGGCGGTGGACATCCTCGAAGGCAGGACCAGGGTGGAACTCAGGGACAAGTACGTGATCATCGGCACCTCGGCGGCGGGCATCCCGGACTTCCACGCCACCCCCTTCTCTGCGGTCTGCCCGGGCATCGAGGTGCAGGCAACGGCCGTGGACAACATGCTCAGGGGCGATCTCTTCTCCTATGACGCCTATACCGAGATCGGCCTCACCTACACGGTGATCATCGCGGGAGGTCTCGCGCTGAGCGCCATCCTGGCCTTCGGCGGCGCGCTCGCAGGAGGGATCGCCGGACTCGTCCTTCTGGGCGGCCTTCTCTACGCGGACTATTCCCTGTTCTTCCTCCATGACCGTCTCATGGGGGTCACGTACCCGTTCCTGACGCTCATCGGCGTGTACCTCCTCGTGACCCTGACGAACTACCTGAGCGAGCACCGCACGAAGCAGTTCATCCACGACGCATTCAGCCGCTACGTCTCTCCCGCCGTGGTGAGCCAGCTCATGAAGAGGCCCGAAAGCCTGAAGCTGGAGGGGCAGCAGAAGAACCTCACCATGCTCTTCTCGGACATCAGGGACTTCACGAGCATCTCGGAGTGCCTGCACCCCGAGCAGCTCGCCCAGTTCATGAATACCTATCTCACCGCCATGAGCGACATCATCATGAACAACTCAGGCACCGTGGACAAGTACATCGGCGATGCCATCGTGGCCGTCTGGGGCGCGCCGGTGGACGACCCGGACCATGCCGTCCATGCGGTGAGGGCCTCCCTGCAGATGCTCAAGGCCCTGGACGGCCTCAACGAGCGCTGGGCATCACAGGGGCTGCCCGTGATCTCCATGCGCATCGGCATCAACACGGGCGTGGCAAGCGTCGGCAACTTCGGGAGCGAGCGGCGATTCGAGTACACGGCCATCGGTGACAACATGAACCTCGCCTCCCGGCTGGAGGGTCTCAACAAGGTCTACCACACCGCAGTCATTATCTCCGAGCACACCAAGAATGCCCTCGGGGACGCCTTCTTCTGCAGGATCCTCGACCGTGTGCGCGTGAAGGGCAAGACAGTGCCCATCGACATCTACGAACCGATCATGGAAGGAGCGCCCGATCCCCGACTCCTCCATGAGGTGGAGCGGTTCGAGGCGGCGTTCAGGCTCTACCAGAAGGGAGACTTCGCACAGGCCGGCGAGGAGATGCGGGCCCTGGCATCCCTCACCCCATCCCCGGTCTATGCGCTCCACCTTCGTCGCATGGAGGCGTTTGTGAAGGAAGGGCCGCCGCCGGGATGGGACGGTGCGGTTTCCTGCGAGGGGAAATGAGGGTTCAGGAGCGGGCTTGAGGGGAAAAGGTTGAACGACGCCCGTGCAGAGAGGGCACCGTGATCTCAGGACGGCTTGTTCTCCTTGTTCTTGTCCTCGATGTCACCCTTGGGGCCCTTGTCTCCCGATTCGGTGACGGCAGACTTGAAGTTCTTGATCCCCTTTCCCAGCGCGCTTCCCACCTCGGGGAGCTTGCCCGCACCGAAGATAACCAGCACGATCACCAGGATGATGATCAGCTCCGTCATGCCGAGTCCGCCAAACATGTCTGTGTCCTCCTTGGTCCGAAAAAGCTGTACCACACATGGACATCCCAAGGCAACTAGAGAGCCTCACTTGCGCGTTGTGCTCGCCCGGAGAATCCATTACAGTACTCTCCCATGTCTCACTCCTTCGACCTGAGCTGCCTCTTTCTCGATCTGGGGTCCAGGACGCACCGCCTGCACACCCTCGGCGAGGACCTGTCCCGGTCCTTCCTCGGGGGCAGGGGCATCGGTGTGGCCTTCCTCGGCGCTTCGCCCACCCTCGACCCCCTCGACCCGGCAGCCCCCCTGGTCCTTTCCGTGGGCCCGCTCACCGGGAGCCGCCTCCCCTCGGCGGGCAGGATGACCATCACGGCCTTCTCCCCGCTCACCAGAACGGTGTGCAGCTCTTCGGTGGGGGGCTCTCTGGCCGTCCAGATGCGGAAGGCCGGAATCGACGTCATCCACATCACCGGCAGGGCCACCTCGAAGCTCTGCGTCCTGGTCAGCGACGCCGGGGTGCTTTTCGAAGACGCCTATCTGCCGGACGAAATGCCGCTGAGCGCCGTGTTCGAGCGCCTGGCGCCCTTCGGCGGGTCGGCGGCCGCTGCGGGGAGCGCGGCGTTCACGGGGTGCCTCTATGCCTCCATCGCCGTGGACTCGTCCTTCTCCTCGGGCAGGGGCGGGCTCGGCCTGGTCATGGCATCCAAGAACCTTCGGGCCCTGGCCGTCAGGGGGAGCGGCAGCGCGCACCGGAAGGCATGTGACGCACGGGCCGTTGAGGCCGCGCGCACGGACATCATCCGGCTCTTCGACGCATCCCCGATACTCAGGGGCCGCTCCGGCATGGCCTCCTACGGCACCTCGTCGCTCGTGGACCTCATCGCCTCGCGCCGCATGATGCCCACGGCAAACTTCAGGAAGACCTTTTTCGAGGGGTACCGGGCCTTCTCAGGCCATGCCATACGGGAGCGCCACCCGGCCGTGCACTATGCCTGCCATGGCTGCCCCATCGCCTGCAAGCAGAAGGCCTCACGCGAGATCCCCGAGTACGAGACTCTGTCCCACTTCGGCGCCCTGAACGAGAACGACGACCTGGAGTCCATCATAGAGGCCAACAGGGTCTGCAACGAGATCGGGGCGGACACCATCTCCGCCGGTGCCACCATTGCCTGCCTGGCCGAGATCAGGGGAATGCGGTTCACCGGAGCGTCCCTGGTGGATGCGGTCCGCTCCATCGCCGGTCACGGTCGCGAGGCGGAGCTGATCCGCATGGGCTCTGCGCGCCTCGCCCTCGAGCTTGGCATGCCCGGGGCATCCATGAGCGTGAAGTCCCTGGAGCTGCCCGCCTACGACCCCCGGGGAGCCTACGGCATGGCTCTCGCCTACGGCACATCCACCCGCGGCGGCTGTCACCTGCGGGCGTACCCCGTCGCCCACGAGATCCTGCGCAAGCCAGTGGCCACGGACCGCTTCTCCTTTTCCGGGAAGGCGCGCATCATCAAGCTCGCCGAAGACCTGAACGCGGTGGTCGACTCCATCGGCGCCTGCAAGTTCGCCTTCCTGGCCGCCTCCCTGGAGGAGTACGCCAGGGGGTTCGCCGCCTTCACCGGCCTGGACATGGACACCCAGGACCTGCTCCGCATGGGGGACGCCATCTATACCCTCGAACGCCACATCAACACCCTGCGCGGGTTCCGCCGCACAGACGACATGCTGCCGGAACGCTTCTACACCGAGGCCGGCTCCAGCGGCCCCGGGCTGGAGATACCCCCCATCGACCGGGATGCCTACGGGGACACCCTTGACCGTTACTACCGCATCCGCGGGTGCAATCCCGACGGCACGCTCCGTGCCGAGCGGGTGAAAGGCCTGACCCCATGCACGAGCAGGTGAGGAAGTACCTCTGCAAGCTCATGGATCACGGACTCATCGCCCACGAGGACGATGCGCAGATCTACGGTCTGGACGACGAGATCGCCACCAACCGTGACCGGGTGCCGGCCGAGGTCGCAACCCTGTTCGATGGCCTGAACATCAACAGCCTCATCGTCGCGAAGCCCGAGCCGCAGTCCTGGGCACTCATCTCCACCCTGGCCCAGGAGCACCCCGAGGTCATCCGGCCATCCGACTCCGAGAGCCTCACCTTCATCCACGACATCCCGGTGGTGGCATCGTTCGAGCCCGGGGAAATCACCCGTGCCCTGAGCCGTCGCAAGGCCTGCGTCGTCAGGGGCATGGGACTGGTGACCACGGGGTCGGTCTCCCTGGAGCAGGCCTTCGTGGCATTCAGCTCGGTGTGCTTTGCCTGCTTCGTAAAATACTTCACCGACGTGCTCATGGGCCTCTCCGGCCTGGGTGCCGCACCCAGGCCCACCACCGCCCAGATGGACCAGTGCGCTGACATCCTTTCGCAGTTTCCGGCCCCTGCCCTGCACAACCCCCTGTCCGACCGGACACCTGTGGGCGAGGCACAGATCCTCGCCGCCATGGATGCAGCGGGCAAGGCCCTGGTGCGGGCCTCCCTGGTGGACTCCTTTTTCGGCAACATCTCCTTCAGGGACGCCAACCTCCTCTACATCTCCCAGACCGGATCGTCACTGGACGAACTGCCCGGTCACATCGACCTCGCCACCATGGACGGATCGTCCTGCTGCGAGATCACCTCGTCCTCGGAATTGAGCGCCCACGTGAAGATCTACGAACTCTCCGGCCACCGGGCCATCCTCCACGGCCACCCGCGCTTCTCGGTGATCATGTCCATGGCCCGGGGGCCGATGCGGTTCGGCCAGACCCGCTCCACGAGGGGCATCCCCGTGGTTTCGGGCGAGGTGGGGGCTGGCAGCAAGGGCCTCGTCCACACCCTGCCGTGCGCCATGCAGGCCCATCATGCGGCCATCGTGTACGGCCACGGTACCTTCGTCAGCTCGGAGACCTCCTTCCGGGATGCCCTGGACAGGCTCGCACTCATCGAAAAATCCTGCTTCGAGGAATACCGGGAGACGCTTCACGCCCGCCGGTAAGACCCCAGGTGTTCCCGCCTCCTCGCGGAGGCCCCATGTTCCGATTGACATCACTCTGAAAATACGGGACAAAAAGGACGGTTCAAGGGGGAATGAGGCATGAGAAAGATACTTGTTCTCTGCATGGGCGCCCTTCTCATGGGGACTGCCGCGCCTGCCAAGGATTATGCCATCATCAAGGACACCATGTTCGGCAGCCAGAAGATCGAGGTGTACAAGAGCCTCAAGGATGCCCTGGATAATTACACCGGGCAGGGAAAGATCTACGAGATAACCCTCAAGCCGGTCCCGCTGCGGCGCGTGGAGCGGAAAAAGACCGTGGAGGTGTCGGAGTACACGTGGTCAGTTGACGAGAAGGATGAAAAGCCCCGCAAGGAGCCTCCCGTCCAGAAGGAAAAGAAACCGGAGAAGGGGACATCATCGAAGAACTAGCCCCTGACCGTTGCCCAGCGCGGACTTGTAGGCGTGCATCGACCGGCCGGCCCGTGAAACCCATTGACCTCAAGGCGCGGTTTGGCTAACCTAACTGCCTGTACACGAACACATCTCCGGAACAGAAGGAGGGCGCCATGGATGAATTCGAAGCCCAGGCAAAAAAGGTTCTTGTCCAGAAGAAGCACAGCATGCACGAAGAGACCCTGGCAAGGGTGATCCATGACCTCGAGCAGAGCATCGCCCGCCACGACAAGTATTCCGGGCCCGAGAGCCTTTTCGCCCATGTGAAGGCCATCTCCGAGGCACTGCTCTTCCTCTGCCAGGAGCGCAAGAGGGACCGCGACAAGCGCAAAGGCGACTACTCGAAGCCTGCCGGCGACATCCCCCCGTCCGGGAGCGACCTGTTCTGAAGGCGGAACAACCCTCGGGCATCAATGCATTGATGCCCGAGGTGATTTAATATCATTGGATATTTTCTGAAGTTGCGTTTTTTCCCCGCGCATAGTATAGGGCGTACCAATGCTATCACTTCCTGATGCGAGTCTTATCAGGGCATTCTGCGGGGAGGTTCCATCCCATGTCCAGAGGCAGTTCTCCGTACTTTGTGCGGTTCCTTATCCAATTCTCCACGGCAGCTCTCCTGG
>CAZNGL010000049.1:0-18843 GCA_964572405.1 uncultured Bacteriovoracaceae bacterium | reverse complement strand
TGTCGTGTCACTCGCTCCGTTTCAGCAATGCATCGGGACAGACAGCCGTGTCCACGCGGTGCATGCCATTCCTCTACCAGAAAACAGGGCAGGAACCACAGGGTTTTTTCCGACATGCCGCGGGGGAAAAGGCGGGCGATCCTGCCGGATCAGTCGCAGGACCGCTCCGGTATGCCCCTGAGCACCGGGATGATGGCCAGCACGCTGTCCAGATCACCGGACACGATGATCATGTCTCCGGGCAGCAGGACGTCGTCGCCTGAGGGATTGATGATGGTCCGCTCCCCGCGGCGGATGGCCAGGATGCTCACCTGGTATCGCTTGCGGATCTGTGTCTCGATGAGCGTCCGGCCCGCCAGCGGGCTTCCCGGGTGCACCGTGAGGGTGTGCACCTTGAAGTCCGGCAGGTTGTGCTGGAGGTCGGCGATGGTCGTAGCCTCGCCGGAGAGGCTGCGGAACATGCCGTAGCCGCTGGAGCGGAGCTCGCTGATGCAGCGCTCAATGTCGTCCCGGGGGACCAGGTACTCGGCCAGGGCACGGGCGAAGATCTCGATGGAGGTCTCGTACTCCTCGGGGATGACCTGGTCGGCCCCCAGCGCGTAGAGCGGCTCCACCTCCTTCAGGTACCGGGTGCGCGCGATGATGTGCGTGGCCGGGCTGAGCTTGCGGACGAGCTCGGTGATCCTCCTGGCCGAGGGCGCGTCCGGGATGGTGATCACCACCACATGGGCGCGGTGGATCCCCACATGGTGGAGGATGGCCTCCTGGGTGGCGTCTCCGTAACAGATGGGCGTGCCCTTCCTGCGCTCAGACCTCACCGTGTCGGGGTTCATCTCGATGACAATATAGGGTATGCCGGTCATGGACGCTGCCCTGGACACGTTCCTGCCGTTCACCCCGTACCCGATGATGACGAGGTGGTCCGTCATCCGGGCCGGGGCCTCTCCGGCGGGCCTGATCCCCAGGGGCCGCAGCCCGGACAGGACGCGGTGCGGCAGGGGGAGCCGGACGGCCATGTCCGCGAGCGCCGGAGACGCGTTGATGATGAAGGGCGTGGCCGCCATGGTGAGAAGCGAGATGGCCAGGAGGATCTGGTAAGAATCCGTGGTGATGAGCCCCATGTTCAGGCCCGACTTGCTCAGGATGAAGGAGAATTCGCCGATCTGTGCCAGGGCGAGCCCGGCGAGGACCGTGGCCCGGAAGGGGTAGCCCAGGACCAGGGTGGAGAAGCTCCCGGTGAAGACCTTGAGGAAGATGATGAGCAGGGCCAGGCCGATGACGGCGCCCAAGTGGTGGACGATGAAGCCCAGGTCGAGCAGCATGCCCACGGAGATGAAGAACAGGCTCATGAAGATGTCCCGCAGCGGCAGTATCCTGCCCAGGGCCTCCTGGCTGTACTCGGACTCCGATATGATGATGCCCGCCAGGAAGGCGCCCAGGGCCAGCGAGAGGCCCAGGAGCGAGGTGAGCCAGGCGATGCCCAGGCAGATGAGGATGATGCACAGCATGAACAGGTCCCTGCTCTTGGTGCGGGCGATCTGGTGGAGGAGCATGGGCACGATCCACCGGTACGAGGCGTAGAGGAACAGCATGAGTGCGGCGGCCTTGCCCACCAGCAGCGGTATGGACACTCCCATGTCCGCCGTGCCAGCGCTGACGATGGGGAGCATGGGCATGAGGGCCACCACGAGGAGGTCCTGGAAGATGAGGATGGAGAGCGTGTTCTTGCCGTGAGGCGTGGTGATCTCGGAGCGCTCGTCGAGCATCTTGAGCACGATGGCCGTGGAGCTCATGGACACGAGGATGCCCAGGAACGCTGATTGCGGGTGGCCGAGCCCGAGCATGGTGCAGAGGAAGTAGACGGCGGCCGCGGTGAGCACCACCTGGATGGATCCGCCCACCAGCACGGTCCTGCGGCTCTCCAGGAGGTCCTTCAGCGAGAACTCGATGCCGATGGAGAAGAGCAGGAGCACTACGCCCAGCTCGGACAGGGCCTCGACCTCGCTGCGGCCCTCGATGATGCCCAGGGCGTGGGGACCGGCCAGGACACCGGTGAGGATGAAGCCCAGGACCGCCGGAATCCTGACCTTCAGGAAGGCCAGGATCACGATGACACTCAGGCCCAAAACGATGATGAGGTGCTCGAGCAGCTGTTTTTCCATGGCTCTGCCGCCATTGTACCCGTATTCACTGCACGTTTATACCTTTTTATCGGGGGCGGCGGCCTTTCAGTTGAATGCTCGGGACATCCCGGGAGGGGAAATACCCCTTTGCAGCGCAGGCGCTTTCCTTTAGAATCAGCGGAGAACGCCCAAGGGTAAAAAGGTCACGACCGTGAGCAGCTTTTTCGAGATCACCGCGATCCTTGTCATGGCAGCCATCGCCGGGGTCGCAGGCCTGAGGCTCCGCCAGCCCCTCATCATCGCCTTCCTGGCGGCAGGGATCCTCGCCGGGCCGTCGGGTCTGGGCATCATCCAGAGCTACGACCAGATCGAGCTCTTCGCGCACATCGGCATCGCCGTGCTGCTCTTCATCGTGGGACTCAAGCTCGACCTTGCGCTCATCCGCACCACCGGGGCGGTGGCCCTGGCCACGGGGCTGGGCCAGGTGGTGTTCACCTCCATCATCGGGTTCGCCATTGCACTGGCCATGGGCATGGACGCCGTCAGCGCGGCCTATGTGGCCGTGGCGCTCACCTTCTCGAGCACCATCATCATCGTCAAGCTCCTCTCGGACAAGAAGGAGATCGACTCGCTCCACGGCAGGATCGCGCTGGGCTTCCTCATCGTGCAGGACATCATGGCCATCCTGGCGCTCATCGGGCTCGCCACCTTCGATACGGGCAGGAGCGCCCAGGCCGCACCGCACGTCGCCATGGCCCTGGTCATCGTCAAGGCCGCAGGACTGCTGGTGGGCATCGGGCTCCTCATGCGCTACGTCCTGCCGGGGCTGCTCAAGCGGCTCGCCGCATCCAGCGAGATGCTCATCCTGTTCGCCATCACCTGGGCCCTGCTGGTGAGCGCGCTGTGCGAACACCTCGGCCTGAGCAAGGAGGTCGGCGCGTTCCTGGCAGGGATCTCTCTGGCATCCACCGAGTACCGCGACGCCATCGGCGCCCGGCTCGTCACCCTGCGGGACTTCCTCCTGGTGTTCTTCTTCATCGACCTGGGCGCGCGCATGGAGTGGTCAGCCGTGGGTGACCAGCTCGGCCAGGCGGCGATCTTCTCGGTCTTCGTGCTGGTGGGCAATCCCCTCATCGTGCTGGCCATCATGGGCTGCATGGGGTACCGCAGGAGGACGGGCTTCCTGGCCGGGCTCACCGTGGCGCAGATCAGCGAGTTCTCGCTCATCGTGGCGGCCGCAGGGCTTGCCCTGGGCCACATCTCGCCCAAGACCATGGGCCTCATCACCCTGGTGGGCGTGGTGACCATCCTGGCCTCCACGTACATGATCCTCTACTCGGGACGGCTCTACGAAGTCTTCTCTCCCTGGCTGGGCATCTTGGAGCGCGCGAATCCCTACCGGGAGGCCCGGTGCAACGACTGCTTCGTCATGCCCCGGGTGGACGTCGTCCTGGTGGGGCTCGGCGGGTACGGCAGGGAGCTGGCGGAGAACCTGCTGGAGCGCGGCAGGCAGATCATAGGGGTGGATTTCGACCCCCAGGCCCTGGACTACTGCCGGAGCCGCGGCATCCCGGTCCTGTACGGGGACATGGGGGACCCGGAGACCCATGACGGCCTTCCCCTGTCCCATGCCCGCTGGGTGGTGAGCACGGTGCGCAACCCGGACGTGGACCTGCAACTGCTCAGGCACCTGAGGGACAAGGGCTATGCGGGAAGGGTGGCGCTCACGGCCCGCACCAAGGAGGAGGCCGAGCTCTACCTGCGCGCCAACCCCCACGTGGTGCTGCGGCCCTTCCTCGACGCGGCGGAGCAGGGCGCCGACGCGCTCACCGGCGCGTGGCACGACCTGTACCAGGAGACGGACTGGCCCGTTTCCTTCCGGGAGATCCGGATCAAGTCCGGTTCGGCCTTTGCGGGCCACACCATCAGGGACGTGCCCCTGCGCTCCGAGGCAGGCGTGTCCATCGTGGCGGTGAGCAGGGCGGGAAGGGTTTCCTTCAACCCTGCCCCCGAGTTCCAGCTCTTCCCCTCGGACCGCATCGTCATCATGGGGCCGCCGGACGACCTGAGGCAGGCCGAGGCCATGATTCACCGGGTGGTGGACCCCTCCTCGGAGGAGGTCGGGAGCGTCTCCCTCATGGAGGCCCGGGTGCCTGGCACGTCGGCCAGGGCAGGCATGACTCTCTCTGAGATCGGGTTCCGCCAGGCCTACGGGTCAACGGTCATCGGCATACGCAGGGGAAGTGAATACCTCATATCTCCGGGACCTGATGTCCGCCTGGAGGCGGGGGACGTACTGCTGGTCATGGGGACCGCCGACTCCTTCGAGCAGCTCCGCCAGGACTTCGAGCTCTAAGCGCCGGCCTCAGCCGCCCCCGCATTCCGATGACGGGTTCGCCGCCCCAGGGGCCTTCCAGTCGATGAGCGCGGCCATCTCCTCCCACGTGCTCACCGTGATGAAGGGGTGCGGCCTGCGGTTCCACGGCTGGGTGAACACGATGGGCGTGATGCCCGCCTCCTGCAGCAGGTGACAGGTGTCCAGCCGGTCTTCCACGAAGTACTCCACACCGTGTTCTTTCAGGATGTCGAGCTTCGCGGTGTTCACCCCGGTGGCCTCGATGCGCAGGCAGTTTCGCCCGATCTCGGGGATATGCCGGTCGAACCACAGGGCCACGGGCTCCGGGAAGGGACGCGCCGTGACCACGAGCAGCGGCGCATGGGAGGTGAGCCGAGTCAACGTGTCCCTGGCCCCCTCGTTGGGGAACAACTCGATCTCGTGGGGCTCGTTGGTGAGCACCTCGATGATCTCACAGGCGTGGTCACGGTCCATGTGCACGCTCTTGAGGAACTCGTACTCGGTGATGTCGTCGTAGTCGAAGTCGTAGTGGTACTGCTCCCTGGCCATGCGGACAAAGAGCCGGAAGGTGTCGGCGATGACGCCGTCGAAATCGAAGGCGATTTTTGTGGGTGGTATGGTCATGCAGGTCCTTTTCCCGAGAAGTGTCCGGCTTGTGTAGCACACAACGCACGCCGATGCAAACGGCTGTGCATCGTGCGCACGGATCGACCTTCCATGCGGCCGCACACCGCATTCAAACGGTGAAAAATCAGTTGACAAGGCACAGAGATACAGGCTATCGAGAACACCTGGCACAGGCACGTAGCTCAGGGGGAGAGCACCACCTTGACGCGGTGGGGGTCCAGGGTTCAAATCCCTGCGTGCCTACCAGGTCATAGCTTCTATTCTCCTCATACATTCATAATTTCTCTTGACCCAAATCGGGCATTCTTGGCCCACGTATTGCCGTCTCGTGACATATTGGAATCACGTTCTCTTTCTCCATTCAGAAAATTTCTCTGGCCCGTTTTGAGCTGCGTTGTCCCATTCTCGGAGAGTCCCGCGGGCAAGGTCGCATCAATACCTAATGAAATCAGGTAAATACCCATTTCCGATGATTTGGCACCGTCCTTGCTGTCCTGGGAGGAAGAAATTATCGGGGAGGTCTACCATGGCATGTACGATGAGGAACAAGGTGCTGCGGGACGAGACGTGCATCAAGTCGCTGGGGAGGCTGGCGGACAAGCGCGCCGTGCGCGAGGGCCTCAGGATCTGCCTGGAGCGGGCGCGTATCATGACCCGGGTGTTCAAGGCCACCGAGGGCGAGCCCATGTGCATCCGCCGGGCCAAGGGCCTTGCAGCGGTCCTGGACGAGATGACGCTCTTCACCCGTGACGGCGAGCTCATCTGCGGCTGCTACGCCAGCACGGACAAGGGGCTGCCCACCTATCCGGAGCTCTACTGGCGCTGGCTCGAAAAGGCGGTTACCTCCCTGCCGGACTATGCGGCCATGCTCGACGAGGAGGGGAAGAAGGAGCTCTTTGCCATTCACGAGTACTGGAAGCCCTTTTCCATCCACGGCCGCGAGCGTGACTACATTCCGCCCGGACGCGCATGGCGCATCGGGGACTTCATCACCGGTGGCTGGATGTGGCAGTGGGAGATATCCACGCCCAACTATGAGAAAATCCTCGGCATGGGTCTGAACGGGATCCTCTCTGAGATCGAGATGCGTCTGGCCGGGGTGCTCGCCGACGTGTCCATCCCCACGGGGAGGCGCATGAAGATGATCGACGAGCTCACTGCCATGAAGATCGCGACCGAAGCCGCTGCCCGCTGGGGCAAAAGATATGCGGCCATGCTCCAGGAACACAGGAAGACGGTGAAGGGCACAGCGCGCCGCGCGGAGCTCGATCGTATGATCGAGGTCTGCTCCCAGGTCCCCGCGGGGCCTGCTCGGACCCTGCACGAGGCGCTGCAGTGCTTCATCTTCATCACCTTCATCATCAACTACATCGATCAGCCCCAGGTGGGCAACGGCGTCCGGTTCGACAAGGTCTTCGGGCCGTACATGGACAGGGACATCGCATCCGGCGCGCTTACCAGGGAACAGGCACGGGAGCTGGTGGAGGCGGTGTGGGTGAAGATGCAGGAGGGCGGGTACGTGCAGCCGCCCGTGTGGGTGAACAACGGCGGCGGCGGCCTGGGTTTCCAGACAATCACGCTGGGCGGCACCGACGAGGAGGGCAGGGACATCACCAATGACATGACGATGCTGGCGCTGGAGGTCACGGGCGAACTCCAGACCATCGCGCCCCAGATCGCGGTGCGCATCCACGACGGCACGCCCAGGGAGCTCTACCAGGCCGTCTTCCGGTGCGTGCGCACCGGGTGCGCCCAGCCTGCCGTGTTCAACGACAACGTGAACGTGCCCCGGCTGGAAGGGATCGGATGCGAGCCCGGCGAGGCGAGGCTCTACTCCATCAACAACTGCATGCAGCCCGTGATCCCGGGGAAGAACTGCCACTACCGGGCCGGCCACAGCGGCGGGTTCGTGCTCCCCATGTGTCTGAACCTGGCCCTGGACGAAGGCAGGTTCGGAGGCAAGGTGGTGGGCGCGGCCACGCCCCCCATCTCCGAGCTGAAGACCTACGACGATGTCTGGAAGGCCTTCTGCAGCCAGGTCTCCTTTGCCGCCCAGACGCTCGGCATCATCTCCAACATCGCGGACGAGCTCCTGAAGGAATACATCCCCCGGCCCTTCCTCTCGGCCCTCCTGGACGGCAACATCGAGAAGGGCTGCGACATGCGGGACTGGGAGTACCTGGGTCTGCGACACCACCTGGTCTTCGGGGCCAACAACGCTGCCGACGGCCTGGCGGCCATCAGGAAGCTCGTGTTCGACGAGAAGCGGCTTACCCTCGAAGAGTACCTCGCCGCGGTGCAGAACAACTACCAGGGCGAGCACGAGCGGGTCTACCGCATGATCGAGCAGGACTGCCCGAAGTTCGGCAACGACGACGACTCCGTGGATGCCATCAGCCGCGATATCATGCGTGTCGTCAGGGCGGAATGCGACAAATGGAACGATATCTACGGCAAGCCATTCATCCTGGACGGGACCACGGCCTCGGCCCCCATCGGCGCGGGCATGATCCTGCCAGCCACCTGCGATGCCCGCAGGCAGGCGGAGCCCTTCCACGACGGGAGCATCTCGCCGGTGCAGGGCAGGGACACCTCGGGCCCCACCGCAACGCTCCGCTCCGTGGCCAAGGTGAAGACGCTGGAGACCGGCAACTTCCTGCTGAACCAGAAGTTCATGCCCACCTTCTTCGACCCCGAGCACTACGACATCATGGAAGGCTACATGAAGACGCTCAAGGACATGGGCATCCACCACGTGCAGTTCAACTGCGTGGACCGGAACACCCTGGTAGAGGCCAAGGCGCACCCGGAGAAGTACCGCGACCTCATCGTGCGGGTGGCCGGGTACTCGGCCTACTTCATCGACCTGGACAACCGGATGCAGGACGAGATCATCAGGCGCACCGAGCAGGCGTTCTAGGGGTTTTTGTACATGGACCGATCGAATCGATGAACCCGGTTTCAAGGGTTCATCGATTCGATCGGAACAAAGGCGTGGCCCTGAGAATGGCCATGCGTATGGGCTTGATGTTCAACGGGGCAGAGAGAGCGTCCAGGTTCTGTCCTTTTCCTGTGAGCGGTCTCCCTCTTTTCAGGGAGATCGCTCACAGGAAAAGGCTGAGGAAAACGGAGGCAGTGTGACGAGAGCAGCTCAAGGCGAACAGGGCACCGTGTTCAACATCCAGGCGCTCAGCATCCGCGACGGGCCGGGCATCAGGACCACCCTGTTCCTCAAGGGGTGCCCGCTGCACTGCCCCTGGTGCTCCAACCCGGAGAGCATGGACCCGGCGGTGCAGATACGGATCGTGCCGGAGAAGTGCCGGGGGTGCGGTGCCTGCGTGGAGGCCTGCGGCCGGGGTGCTCTGTGGATGGAGGACGGCCGCGTCCGGTTCGATCACGGACGGTGCACTGACTGCCTTGCTTGTGTGGATGTCTGCGAAAGCGGGTGCATCACCCGGGTGGGCTTGCGCATGGGCGCACAGGAGGCGGTGGAAAGGCTGCTGAAGGACCGGGCCTTCTACGAGAACACCGGCGGCGGTATCACCCTTTCCGGCGGCGAGCCCCTGTTCCAGCACGCGTTCTGCCTGAACATACTCCAGAGGCTACACGGCATGGGCGTGCACACGGCGGTGGACACCTCGGGGTTCGCCGTCAGGGACGTTTTCGAGGACATCGCGCCACACGTGGACCTGTTCCTGTTCGATATCAAGCACCCCGAGGGGAACAGACACCGGGAAACCATCGGCGTGGACAACGCCGTGATCCTGGACAACCTCAGGCTGTGCGCGGCAAGGACCGAGGTCTGGACCAGGACCCCGCTCATTCCCGGATTCAACGACGAACCCCGCATCACCGATGCCATCGTGGACCTGGCCCGGGAGGTGGGTGCGGCGCGCTGCTGCTTCCTTCCCTTCCACCGGTGGGGGGAGCACAAGTATGCCAGGCTCGGCATGGCGAACCCCTATCACGGCCTGAGGGATTTTCAGGGCGGGGAACTCGACCGGGTCCGGGACCGGTACCGTGATCTGGACGGGTTCGTGACCTTCGAGTCCGCCTAGGCCGATCCCGCACGTGGTCCCATCCCTGTCTCGGAACCTTCAACATCCTGGATTTTCGAGGAGTTGTTTCCGACTGTCCATTGCCAAGAAAGGATTTGACTTTTTATGAGTAATTTTTATTATTGATATAAGAGTAATTTGAATTATCCCATACAGGTGATGGGGTTTCCACGTGGCGGTTCTGCTCCGGCGAGGGCTTCAAGGAGGCGGTGACATGAAGGGACAAGACGCGGGTAAGGCGGGCAGGGACCGGGACACGGATCTCAGCGCGAGGGTCCTGGAGCTCGAAGAGGCCATATGCGGGTACGAGAAGAGGAGCACCTTCTTCGAGCTGCTCATCAAGAGTCTCCCCGGGCTTTTCTATGCCTTTGACGACAAGTTCGAGCTCCACATGTGGAACAAGAACGTGGAGCAGGTCACCGGATACATGGCCGAGGAGATCCCCGAGCACAGCCTGTTCGAGCTCTTCGACGGCGAGGACCTCACACTCATCAGGGAATCCATCCAGGACGTGTTCAGGACCGGACAGGGCGTGGCCGAGGCCGTCCTCATCACCAAGGAGGGCAGGCGCATCCCCTACTTCTTCACCGGGGTGAGCGCGGTCATCGAGGGCACCCCGTACCTGCTGGGCATTGGCCTGGACATCAGCGTTCTCAAGGGGGCAGAGGCCGCCCTGCTGGAGAGCGAGGCCCTGTACCGTACCTTTGCAGCGCGCATGACCGAGGGCGTCACCCTGATCCAGGGGGACAGGTTCGTGTTCGTGAACAACGCCTTTGCGACCATGCTCGGGTTCACCGATCAGAATGACATCCTCGGACAGGATGTCATGGGGTTCGTGAGCAAGGAATTCGAGATGTACTTCCGAGACCTCTTCGAGTCCATCCTCAACGGCATGTCCAGCGAGCGGTTTTTCCAGGCCAGATGGGTCAGGCCCAAAAAGCAGGAGATATGGGTGGAGGGGAGGGCGAACCTCATCCAGTGGAAGGGAATCCCCACCGTGCTGCTCACGGCGCGCGACATCACCGAGACCAAGCTGCGAGAGATATCCATGCAGGAGGAGGCCGCCTACCTGAGGAGGGAGAACGTGACGCTCAGGTCCTCCATCAAGGACCGGTACCGGTTCGGCGACATCATCGGCAAGAGCTCGGCCATCCAGGGTGTATACGAGCTCATCCTCAACTCGGCTGCCACCGGGGCCAATGTCATCATCTACGGCGAGTCCGGCACTGGCAAGGAACTGGTGGCCAATGCCATCCACCAGATGTCGGGCCGCTCGTCGGGTCCCTTTGTCACGGTGAACTGCGCGGCCATACCCGACAACCTCATCGAGAGCGAGTTCTTCGGGTACAAGAAGGGCGCCTTCACCGGCGCGGTGAGCGACAAACAGGGCTACCTCGACCAGGCGGACGGCGGGACCCTGTTCCTCGATGAGGTGGGAGAGCTCTCCCTGAACCTCCAGGCAAAGCTCCTCCGGGCCATCGAGGGGGGCGGTTACTCCCCGGTGGGAGGCAACGCCACGAGACATTCGGACTTCCGGATCATCGCCGCCACGAACAAGAACCTGCTGGAGTACACCAGGAAGGGTCTCATGCGGGAGGACTTCTTCTACCGGATCCACATCATCCCCATCGAGATCCCGCCTCTGAGGCAGCGCAAGGAGGACATCCCGCTGCTGGTGGAACACTTCATGAGGATCTACTCGCCCGGCAAACGGCTGGTCCCTGTCTCGGGCCACGTGCTGGAAGCGCTGCAGAACTACGACTGGCCGGGGAACGTGCGCGAGCTCCAGAACGTGATCCAGCGGTACCTCACGGTGAAGCGCATCGACTTCCTCGCCCCTGCTGCACCCGAGAACCACGACGTCTTCGGCACCGCCCGGGCACTGCCGGAAAAGGACCGGAAGGACCTCAAGCTCCACGACTACACCGAGAACGTCGAGAAGGCCGTGATCACGGAGGCCCTGAACCAGCACCGCTGGAACAAGAGCAGGACAGCATCGGCGCTGATGATCTCCCGCAAGACCCTGCAGCGGAAGATGAAGCGCCTCGGGCTCATGTGACCGGAGGTGGGCGCTTCTGACCCACCCCCTGCTGATTCGCGGTTTCACCACGGAATATCAACTCGTTGCACACCGTTTCCCCTCTCACTCCCCCTTCGAGGTGGTTCCATGTGACCCAGATCCCCCGGGCACCCGGTGCTGGCGGATATCCGAAAAACTCTGAAGAATCAGCACAGTAAAAATAATTATCCTATTGGCATCATCCTTGCTCTCTCATGTTCAGGGGCATGCACCAGATGCACCCGTTGATGAAGTTCATCCTTGATTGGCATGCTGCGAAGGGGGTTCACATGGTCCACGACTCGAAGATCCGGGTTCTCATCGCAAAGCCGGGGCTCGACGGACACGAGCGGGGCGCTCACGTGGTGGCCTATGGACTGCGGGACGAGGGGTTCGAGGTCATCTACACTGGGCTCCGCCAGACCCCGGAGCAGATCGTGTCCGCAGCAGTCCAGGAGGATGTGGACGTCGTGGGGCTCTCGGTCCTCTCCGGCGCTCACCTGAGCCTGACCTCCAAGGTCATGGCAGGGCTCAGGGAGAAGGGCGCCGACGACGTGCTGGTGCTCGTGGGCGGCATCATACCCGACGAGGACAAGAAGGCTCTCCAGGAGCAGGGTGTCTCGGGCGTTTTCACTGCGGGGTCCAGCATCAGGGACATCGCGGCGTTCATCAGGTCCAGGGTCCGCACGGGCGCATGACGGTGTATATATGAAGGAAGGGAAAAAGAAGATCGAGCAGGCGGCGAGGCGGTGGGAGGCCGAGGTCCTCCAGCCCCGTCTCAGGCGGTTCAACCTCGAGAAGAGTCCCACCACCTTCCACACCCCCCTATCGACGAACGGCTCCGGGTTCCTTGACAAGGTGGGGTTCCCGGGACAGTACCCGTTCACGGCCGGAAACCATCCCTTCGACTTCTGGAAGGCCCATGCAAGAACCGCCGCCCTGATGGGCTTCAGGCCCGACTGGGGGGGCGCGGGAGGCGTGGGCAAGTACGGCGGCTTCGGGACGCCTGCGGACTACCGCGACTACCTCCTCAGGATGCAGTCCATGGGGCGGAAAGGCGGGCCGAACATCGCCTTCGACCTGGCGACCCAGTGCGGGTATGACTCGGACAGCCCCTATGCCGAGGGCGAGGTGGGACGGGTGGGCGTGGCCGTCGACTCCCTGCGTGACTTCGCGGTGATCTACGAGGCCTACACCGGCGAGCTGGACATGGACAGGGTGCCGTCGAACTTCACCATCAACGCGCCTGCCGCGGTGATCATCGCCATGTACGCCTGCCTCGCGAAGAAGCGGGGCATAGAGCTCGCCAGGCTCAAGGGCACGCCCCAGAACGACATTCTCAAGGAGTTCATCGCCCGCGGGACGTACATCTTCCCGCCCAGGCCGTCCATGCGGCTGTTCCGGGACACGTGCGTGTTCTGCCGCAGGAACATGCCGGCGCTGAACGTCAACTCCATCGGCGGCTACCACATCCGCGAGGCGGGCGCCACGCGCACGCAGGACCTGGCGTTTTCCCTGGCCAACGGCATCGCGTACATCGAGGCGGGCATCGAGGGCGGACTCCAGGTGGACGAGTTCGCGCCGGCCTTCACGTTCAACGCCTTCGGCGGGAGCATGGAGATCTACCACGAGATCGCGTTCCAGCGGGCCGCCCGGAGGATGTGGGCTCGCATCGTCAAGGAACGCTTCCATGCAAGGGACCCCCGGAGCATGATGATCCGCCAGCCCATCACGGCGCACATCGGGTGCTCCAGCACCACGCTCCAGCGGCCGCTCAACAACCTGGCCCGGGCGGTCATCGGCGGCATGGCGGCGGGCATGTCCGGGGGCATCCCGGGCGCGTACCCGCCCTTCGACGAGCCGCTGGGCCTGGGGCACTCCCAGGAGGCGGTGCAGCTGCAGCTCGACGCCACCAGGATCATGATCTACGAGGCCAAGGTCTCCGACGTGTGCGACCCCTGGGCCGGTTCCTACTTCATGGAGTCGCTCACGGACGCCACCGAGGAGGCCGCGCAGGCCGAGCTGGACAAGATCGGGAACATGGGCGGCGCGGTGGCCGCCATCGAGAACGGCTACATGCCGAGGGCAGTGGCCAGGAGCGCGTACGAGCGGCAGAAGCTCATCGAGGCCCAGGAAGAGCTCGTGGTGGGCGTGAACTGCTTCACGGGCCAGGCCGAACTCGAGGTCTCCGTCAACCGGGTGGTGGAGGCTACCTATGACCCGGAGCTCATGAGGACCGCCGAGGAGCGCCAGAAGGCGGATCTCGCCCGGCTGCGGCGGGAGAGGGACGGGAAGGCCGTCGCGACCACGCTCGGGAACCTGAAGACCCAGGCCCGGGACCAGGACAGAAACCTCATGCCCGCGATCTGCGCGTGCGTGGAGAGTGACTGCACCCTCCAGGAGATCTGCGACGTGCTCCGCGAGGTCTTCGGCGAGGCGCAGCCCGTGAAGATCTAGGAAAGGCACCGTATGGAGGACACGCTGAGACAGCTCATCGACGCGGCCAGGCAGGGCAGTGAACGGTCCCTTGCCAGGCTCATCTCGCACGTGGAGGACCGCAGGCCGGGCTGGAAGGAGGCCATGAAGGCCATCTACCCGCACACGGGCCGCGCGTGCGTCCTCGGCGTCACGGGGTCCCCGGGGGCGGGCAAGAGCACCCTGGTGAGCGGGATCGCGCTCAGGCTCGCCGCAGGCGGCCTCACCATGGGCATCATCGCGGTGGACCCCTCGAGCCCGTTTTCGGGAGGGGCCCTGCTGGGTGACCGGATCAGGATGCGCGACATCAGCACCGTCTCCGGCGTCTTCATCCGGTCCATGGCCACCAGGGGTGTGCTCGGCGGCCTGTGCCAGGCAGCCAAGGACGTGGTGCGGATCATGGATTTCGCGGGCAGGGACGTGGTTATCATCGAGACCGTGGGGGTGGGCCAGGACGAGATCGAGGTGGTGGGCGCGGCAGACCACGTGATGCTCGTCACCTTCCCGGGAGGAGGAGACTCGGTCCAGGCCATCAAGGCAGGGGTCATGGAGATCGCGGACCTGTTCGTGGTGAACAAGGCGGACCGCGGCGGCGCAGACGAGACGGCATCAGAGATCAAGGCCATGCTCGAACTCTCCACCCGGGGGCATGCTCAGATGCCCCCGGTCTTCACGGTGTCCGCCCTGAACGGTGACGGGCTCGAGGACCTGATATCCACCCTCCTGGGGTACATCGATGAGAAGAAGGCGGGCCCTGTCCTGGAGAAGGCCCGGGTGCGCCGCGAGATCCTGGGCATCCTCGAGCGCGAGGTGACCTGGCTCATCCGGGAGCGGGTCGCATCCAACGGAAACCTGGACGCATGCATCGCGCGGATCATGGCCGGCACGAGCGACCCCTACACGGCCGCGGACGAGATCATCGAGCGGTTCGCGCCCGCCCCGGGGAAGCCGGGAGGCATGCCATGAGCGGCAACGGCGCAGGCTTCACCTCCCGGCTCGCATCCTTCATCGTGGACACGGACGCCCAAAGGATCCCGCAGGCGGCCTACGAGCACGCGAAGGTGGCCTTCATGGACTGGCTCGCCGTGACGTTCGCCGGCAAGGACGACCCGCTGGTGAAGATCCTCATCGACTACGCGGACCTGGTGGGAGGCAACGAGCAGGCCACCATCATCGGGCACGGGCTGAGGAAGGACGTGGCGAACGCGGCGCTCATCAACGGGAGCGCGTCGCACACCCTGGACTACGACGACACCCTGGTGTCCTTCCTGGGCCACCCCTCGGTGACCATCTTCCCGGCCCTGCTGGCCCTGTCCGAGTGGAAGGGCGCGTCGGGGAAGGATTTCCTCACCGCCTACCTCATCGGCCTGCAGGCGGGCGGCACCGTGGGAGCGTGCGCGAGCCTGGACCACTACCTGGCGGGCTGGCACGCCACCTCCACGCTCGGCCACCTCGCGTCGGCGGCGGCCTGCGCGCGGCTGCTGGGCCTGTCCGTGCAGCAGGCCGTGTACGCGCTGGGCATAGGCGGGACGCAGTCCTCCGGGCTGAAGCGGGTCTTCGGGACCATGTGCAAGCCCTTCCACGCGGGCCGTTCCTCCCAGTCTGGCCTCATGGCCGCGCTCCTGGCCCAGAGGAACTTCACGAGCGCCGAGGACATACTGGAGGGACCCCAGGGCTTCTTCGAGGCGCTCAGGGGCAAGGTGAACGAGGACATCGTGGGCATGCTGGGCCTGGGGTGGGACGTGGTGAACCTGTCCCAGAAGTACCACGCATCCTGCCACGCCACCCACTCGCCCCTGGAGGCGGCTTTGACCGTGGTGAAGGGGGAGAACATCGCGCTGGATGCCATACAGGGCATCACGGTCCACGCCTCCACGCTCTCCCTGCAGGCGGCGGGCAGGAACGACCCCATCACCGGGCTCGAGGGCAAGTTCAGCATCCCCTACTGCGTGGCCAACGCCCTGCTGCGGGGCGAGACCGGGATGCAGGCTTTCACGGACGAGAAGGTGAACGATCCCGCGGTGCGCTCCCTCATGGAGAGGATCACGGTGGTCGACGACCCTCAGATCAAGGCCCTGGAATCCCTCGTGGAGGTCCGGACCCTCGACGGGAGGACGTTCAGCGCCTTCTCGGACATCCTGCAGCAGATCCCGCCCCTGGAGGTGAAGCAGGAGCGCGTGAGCGCCAAGTTCCTCGACCTGTGCGGTCCCGTGCTGGGGAGGAAGAGGTCGCAGGCGCTCAGAAGGTCCATCGAGAACCTGGAGAAGATCACTGACATGGGGGAGATCGCAGAGGGGCTCGCATGATGATGCGTATCCACGCAGATACTGAAGTTTCATTACCTGACATCGAGGGGTGAAGGGGATGGAAGACAGCGTGCTCATCACGGATATCGCAAGGTTCTCGGTGAACGACGGTCCCGGGTTCAGGACCAACGTCTTCCTCAAGGGGTGCCCGCTGCGGTGCGCCTGGTGCCACAATCCGGAAACCATCTTTGCGGGGCCCCAGCTGTACTGGAAGCGCAGGCTCTGCGTGCAGTGCGGCGCATGCCTCGACGCATGCCCCAGGGGCGCCATCAGGCCGCCCATCGCACCCGAGCTCGGCAGGGACCCGGATTCGCCCTACCGGAAGATCGACCGTACGAAGTGCGACCTCTGCATGGAGTGCGTCAAGGCCTGCAGGTACGATGCCCTCCAGGTCGTGGGCAAGCCAATGACCGCCTCCGAGGTCCTGGACGAGGTGGAGCGCGACCGGCCCTTCTACGACAATTCCGGCGGCGGGATGACTCTGAGCGGCGGGGAGCCGACGGCGCACCCGGAGTTCTCCCGGGAACTGCTCGCCGGTGCGCACGCGCGCGGGCTCCACACCTGCCTCGACACGAACGGCTTCTGCGGGTTCGAGGTCCTCGAAAAGCTCTGTGCGCTCGCTGACATCGTCCTGTACGACCTCAAGCACCTGGACCCGGTGCGGCACTTCGAGCGGACAGGGGTCAGGAACGAGCGGACCCTGGACAATCTCATGCGGCTCAGCAGGGTCCACGCCGGGATATGGGTTCGGATCCCCGTCATCCCTGACTTCAATGACGACTTTGCCTTTCATCGCCAGGCAGCGGCCTTCATCGCATCGCTGGGCGGATCCATCACCAGGGTCGACCTGCTCCCGTACCACAACTGGTGCCAGGACAAGTACGACTGGCTCGGCATGGACTGGGCCTACCGGGATGTCGAGGCCCTGGATCCCTCGTTCCTGGAGCTCCATGCGGGGATCTACCGGGAAGCGGGGCTCGGGGTGACCATCGGGGGATCCGGGTTCGAGGATGCCCGGACGGCGCAGGGGCCGTAGAGATGATTCATCACGCCCATGCCGCGAAGAGACAAGACGGACACAGAGTTCTCCATGCGAGAAAAGGAGGTGAGAGAGGATGGCGACATGCAGTGAATGCAAGAAATTCTTTCCTCTGGAAGAAGACCCCAAGAAGGGCGACTGCGTCCAGAGGGTGATCGATCCCCGGCAGGCATACTACCAGGCGAAGCCGGTAACGGCGGACAAGGATGCGGCGAAGTGTTCCTCGTTTGAGAAGAAGTGAGGCAAAGCCCCCGTGCAATGAGGGGGGAACAAGGATGAAGGGGAGTGAACTATGGCAGCGACGGCTGAAACGGTGAAAGAGCTTGAACGGAAACAGGAGTGGTGGTGGGCCGCGGAGAAGAAGCGCTCCAGGAGGCTCGACTACCTCAGGAAGGCCATGTGGAAGAAGGGCGCCATCGGCGGCCTGTACCCCGCGGGCCTGCAGATAGACCTCGAGCGGCCGGTGATGCAGACCGAGAAGGCGAAAGAGCTCGAGTCCTCGGCGGATCCCTATGTCATCAAGTTCGCCAAGATGCTCGCGCACGTGCTGGACAACAAGACCATCTTCATCACGGACCGTTCCCAGCTCGTGGGCTACCTGGGGAGCGCTCCAAACATGATCACCTGGGATCCGACCCTGGCCGCGATCCTGAACCACGAGGTCTTCAACGACCCGGATTCCCTCCCGCAGCCCCTGGACGAGAGCCTGAAGACCATCCGGGACATCACGAACTACTGGGGCGGCAAGTCGGATCTGGACAAGATTCTGCCCCACATGGACCTGAGCGATGTCATGAAGGTCCTCTCGGGCGCCATCGGATGGGGTGTTCCCCTGGGCCGGGGCGGGTATTCCGGCAAGGACTACGAGTACATCATGACCGGGGTGCGGGCCTTCGAGGACATCATCGAGGAGCTGGACAGGAGGATCGACGAGGCGGACGCCAGGGCGCACCGGTTCGAGGCCTCCAGGGACATCAGCGACCTCATCGACAAGATGAACAACTGGGAGGCCATGAAGATCACGCTGGAAGCCGGCATCCGTCACGCCAGGCGCTACGCCCGGCTTGCGCGAATCATCGCGGAGAACTTCGAGTCCGACGCCGCGAGGAGAGAGGAGCTCGTCAGGGTGGCCGAGACCTGCGAGCGCGTCCCGGCAAAGCCACCCAGGACCCTGCAGGAGTCTCTCCAGTACGACCTCTTCATCCAGCTCTTCAGCAGGAACGAGGCCATCGAGGGCGCGTGGCCCGCCAGGCCCGACTTCTACCACGGGCCGTACTACGAGCGGGACGTGAACATCGACAGGACGCTGACCAAAGAGGAGGCCCTGGATCTGGTTGGCGAGTTCCTCATCCGCGCGGCGGAGGTGTCTCAGTACAAGCCCAAGTGGGCCCGGGAGGGCCTCCAGGGCATCGAGGGGACCTGGGTGTGGACCCTGGGCGGCGTAAAGAGCGACGGCAGCGACGCGTGCAACGGCATGACAACAGCGCTCCTCCAGGCAGCGCGGCTGGTCAGGGTGGCGAACCCCACCTTTGCCTTTCGGTGGCACCCCAAGGTCTCCGACGAGGTCATGCGGGAGTGCTTCGAGTGCATCCGCCAGGGCCTCGGCTACCCGTCCATGCGAAACGACCCGGTCCTCGTGGCGAATGCCATGCACTGGCACGGCCACCCCGTCGAGGAGGCACGGCTCTGGGTGCACCAGGCGTGCATGTCGCCGTCGCCGGCCACCAAGCATGGATTCCAGCCCATGCGCATGGCCAACGCCACGGCCAACTGCGCCAAGATCATCGAGTACGTGTTCAC
>CAZNGL010000048.1:0-19805 GCA_964572405.1 uncultured Bacteriovoracaceae bacterium | reverse complement strand
TGGAGGACCTTTTTCAATGGGCAACAAGAAAGTGCGAAAAATATTTTACGTTATCCGGAAGCCTGTAGGAATCTGCAATAACCGTCATTGCGATCGATTTGAGGTCATTGGCAAGAGATGCCTTGATGCCGTTCAGGACAGATTTTTTCAGGATGCTCGCGAACTGCTCCTTCGAGAAGATGACATCATTGGAGTGATGCGGCACAGCAGCCACGACAACCAGCCACTCCCACTTTCCGTCACCGGGAATAACCCTCGCTCCACCATGCGCCATCGGGCAGAGCTTCTTCACGTCCCGTTCGAGGTAGTCCCAGAGATCATCTCTATCATCTTCAGGGAGAGAAGCCTTCAGTGCCTTGGCAGCCACTGTGCCCCCCAGGATGCATATCTGACCGTCTACCGGCACCACGAGGCCATCGGTCTGAGCGTTCCGGATATCATCATTCTGAATTATGAGCCTCATACTCGACCTTCTTTTTTCATGAAGATTTCAGCATGTGCCGAGATGGACAACTTGGAAAGTTCATGTCCAATCAAATACGCTACCCATAAAAATATCCCGTCATATTCCATTATTCTCCAGAAACTCGTCGTAATAAGACAGCGCTGCATCGAGTTCTGCGTAAGGTAATAGACGTCCATGAGCAAGCTGATTGCGTATGTATTTCCATTTATTCGCAAGCCTGGCTGAAACATTGCCACTGGGCAGAGTGCTCTTCTGGGGATATCTGTCCAATCGTTGTGCAAGCGGTGTGATCTCACAAAAGATCGCTTCCTCCTCCTCGCTGTTCAGTCCATGGGCCAATATTTGAAGCCATTTCTCTCCCAAGGTTTTCTCCAGCCAGAATACAATCGCCTGGCGGACATGCTCCACCAGGGGGAGGATGACCTCCTGTTGTCCGACGACCATTCTACGTTCGATCTCCCGTTCGTTCCCTGCCAATGCGATCGCAGTAGACAGAATGATCAGACCGTGATCGGCACACCAGTCTATCCACCCGTTCTCCCACAGTTCTCTATCAGTCCGGTTATTGGGAGGAGAGGGTTGGGACATCACAGATATTCGTGCCGGCAAAAGGTGAAGCCTGAAATCTGGATCAGGTTTTGTCTGACCATTAGCATGTTTCAGCAGAACTTCGATTACCTCCCGGCGGGTCAGAGGCATCTCCTCGACGAGTCTTCTTGCAAGGAATGGATCATGACGGGCGACGCCACGGCTCAAAGACTTCGCCCAGTAATAGCCCGCTCTGCTCGAAGGCTGAAAGTCGTTCAGTGATTCCTCGGTTACCAGATCGACATCGATCTGGTTGAGGATACCCCACCACTGATGGCAAGCGAGGCGAACATTCTCTGCCGGCGGAATGAATCGTGGCGTCGCTACTGCAAGCAACAGAAACGGGGGGTTGTCAATCAGTTGTGCATGGTCGCCTGCCCTTACAAGAAGGTCCGCGAACATCTTCCGTCTCTGCTCATTGCCCTTGTCGACGCCGAGAAGCCCGATTACTCTTGAAGGTCTGTCCTGCCATTCAAGCAGGTCTTCGAATCTTCCAGGCCTCTCTCCCATATCGAATGCACTTATCATGGCCTCTACAGGATCATCATTGATATCTGGGCTGACCTGCATCCATGTAATCTCTGCCCCGATAGCGTCACGGATCTTCTTCTGAAGGCTGCTCATCAGGTTTTCCCTGAATATTGTTTCAGGGCATATCAATAGTGCATGCTTGTTGTCAGCAAGTGAACCCGCAATCTTATCGAGAAAGCGTATTCCACCTGGGAGAGACCAGTACAAAGCAGGGCCCCTCAGTCTTTTTCCGAAATGGCCTCGGCAAGATAAGGCTCGGCCCGCAAGCTGTCATCTGGTCCTGTAATTATGTCCAGATCCGCAAGGAAGCTTTGGATTTTCTTCGCACTCTCAGTAGTTATTCCTTCAGTCTCACAGAACTCATAAAGATCCTCGGTCCCGATCGGACCAAGTTCTCTCACCAGATCAAAAAACTTAACAGCTTCAGGGAATAACGTCAGTCCAGTCAGAGAGGCGATATCTACCGTTTCAATCTGAACGTTCTTCCCGTGATCTTGCAGGAATTTCGACTGCAAATCCTCAACAAGGACAGGCCAGCCGCCAGTCAAAAGCATCCATTCCCTCGGCGTCTCCGCCTTGTCAGGAGTTCTGTCTATATCGTAGAACCACTGCCGCAGGCCTGCCTCGCGCCACCTGCGAAGACGATGAACTGTGCAACCCTGGTGCTCATCAAGATCCTTGATCGTATCTGAATCATACAGGGTGACAAGGCTCTCAGGCTTTATCTGGCAGACAATACGAACAAATCTCTTTTCGGTCCGCAAAGAATCAATCCACTGCACAAGTTTCCTCAGAAGAGAATCCAACTGAACAGGCTCCATATCACGCACTTCAATGAGAATTCTAAAGCCGTCATAGTTTCTATTGTTGTAAGTGTGTTTTACTCTCTTTATTAGATCATCTGAAGCATCCGTGTTTCCAACCTGCATTTTCTTGAACTTAATATCCTCTCCTCTCCCCTTACAAAGGGCCTGCAGGGAATCATAGCTATCTTCAATTCCTAGAGCCCTCGAACCGATGATGATACTCAGACCCGATGTTCTTGAAATGATATCAGATTCCTGTGTAACAGAAAACGGGCTGGCTTTCCCAGAACGGGGGTCAAGAACTCTCCTGATGATCTGAGGGTCAGTCGAAGGTTCATATGGCTCTTCCTGGATGCGATCCAGTTCGACGATCACTTCATCCTGCCCTCCCAGCAGTCTGACCACATTGGGGCTGCGGAGTCTGTACTGCTTCTTCGTGTTGACTATGAGGACACCCAAGCCCTTCATCTCTTCAAGGAGTCCCGTCAATTCGTCTATGTTCGTGTCCCTGAAGCCCTCCTCCCATATTCCGGATACATGCTTCAGAATATCTTTCACCAAGAGTCCCTCTCGTGAAGTGGAGGTGAGTTCACCTTCGAGTTCTAGATATGCAAATGTATAGCCGATAGCGCGATACCTCTTGTCCAGGCCAAGGGTCCAGTCGAACCGCTCCCTCATCTTTCTCAAGAGATTGACCTTGTTGTAGACCTGCGCAATGGCCCTTTCGTCGATTATGAAGGGCGGTGTTGTGTCAAGACGCTGCCTTGTACTTACGAGCATTGTCTCAACCAGGTCATGACAGAAGAGCTGAATGAGGCATGGATTGTAGTTCGTGTGTGCAAGAATTCTGTGAGCAAGGGATGGTGTTGCAAATTCATAACCCAAGGCTTTCAGTGGCTTCTGAACAAGGTCGAGTGCCGCCTGAGGCTTCAGGGGCCCGACACAGATTGGGTCACCGAAATGTGCAAGTGGGTGATTGGGGATCCGCTGGAACCGCTGAACGCTGTGCAGGCCTGTAAGGACTACCTTGAAACGCCTGGCTGTTTGGGTCATGAGGTCCCTGATAAGCGCAGTCTGCTCGAAACGCTTGCGGCTGTCGTCATCGAGGAACTGATCACATTCATCGAGCAGTATCAGGATGCGGCGCGAAGGGTTCCTCTCGAGCATCAGCTGTATGGATGTCTTCGTCCCTTCATGAGTCGTGCGGCCCTGCTTTGGCAGAAGTTTCTGGGTTTCGAGCATGTGGCGCATCAGATCCCAGATATCCGTGGTGTGCTTCGTTCCTGCATACAGGACATAATGTTCATTCCTCGGGTCATGGTAGCGTCGTATGACCTGCTGCAGAAGAGCCGACTTACCAAGCTGCCTGCCGCCGAACACGATGCATGCACCATCGATTTTCCAGATGTTCTCTATGTCCTCGCCTCTCCCGAAGAACATCTCGCTGGGAAGTCCACCTGCTATGTCGGGCATGTATGGATTGTAATGGCCGCCTGTAAGGCCTATGGCAAACAGGGATTCAGTTCTCTTCTGTTGTGCAAGAAGCCATACGAAAAGACACGCATCAATGAGAATTGGGCAATAGCCAGACCTTCTGACAGTATGTATGAAACTCCGCCTGATTGAGCTCCTCAGACGATTAAAATATATTATGGTTATCGGTTTATCTTTTTTAACCCTCGAAGTCAGCCATTGGGCAAGTTGTTCGGGCTCAAGCGTACCCCATACAAGGACTATGATATGTTTGGATAATGCAAAAGACCCGAAGAGAGGGATGGGTGAATCAATCGTCGCGTCTATCTCGTAACCCTGCCAGAAATTCGGCCCTCCCTGTTTTGCAAACTCATTCAGCTGGGCAGATATTTCGACTTGGAAACCGAGCCATCTTAACAGATGGAAAAGACAAGCCTTGTGAACATTGGAGAGATACTTCGATCCACCTGTCTGTATCTCATTCCAGCATCTGATCGTTTCAAGGACTATCCCCATCTGGTCATCATTGAGGTTCAGCAGTTCTGGAAGTTCTTGAAGGTCTCGCTGCGTTATCCTTCTCTTCAAGGTGAGCATGTCATTCGCCACACCATACAGACTGTCCACGCGATCCATGAACTCCTTGAACTGGTTGAGCGATGAGGAGAAATCTATACGCTGTGCAGAATCTATTTCATCGTTTTCCAGGGAACTCTCGATTCTGGCGAGATACTCTTCAGCAACTGCTATGTCATACGATCCAAGAATCCTATCAAAATCTTCCTTGATTTCAGCCAGATCACCCCTCCCTGTCTTTTTCAGGGATTTATCGATCCTTTCGAGATGCGCTCGTATCTCGTCCTGCCTCGTCAACCTTATTGAGGTAAGGTTTCTCTCTATGTTTTCAATCTGAGCAAGGACTGTATCAGGTTCGTCGATGTTGCTTTCATAGAATCTTGCCAACTGCTCTACTTCGCTCATCAGAGCGCTCTGTTTCGTTTCGTCAATCACACCCTTGAGGTGATGTTCCTGAATCTGCTCCCTGATCTTGTTCAATCTCGCCTCGCAAGTCATTCTCCACTCACGGCGTGCCTCTTCAATTCTTTGCTGGGATATCTCTCCGTCCTTGAACTCAGTATTAAACTGCTCTATCAAAGATATTGACCTGTGAATGTGCCCAGACTTTAACTGTGCAAGAAACGCATCTTCAGGAGCAAACGGTTTTTCAAGATGCCTCAGAACGGCACAATATAAAACCTGCGAACCTATTGCCAGATCTTTCTGACCACCAATTTCCGGAAGCAAGAGCAGTAAGCGGTCACGGGCAATAATCGGATCATCAACCCTCTGTCTCGTTTTGTCAGGACTGAATACGGTTATGACCTCCATCAATGCATCTTTCAGGTATTTCGCCGCTGTCCGTAGAAATAGAGGTTGTTCTGGACCTATGAACTCATTCAGACTGTCGACAACCATCTGTGCCGGCAGCTTGATCTTCTGAAGGGCTTCCCTGCTGTACGATGCAGCACCCTTGCCATCAAGGGGCTTCCTCCTATGCACCTCGATCCATCTTTCAGCAAATTTCAACGCCTCAGATGTGTACCTCTTCAGTGCGTCGAGGGCTCCATAACCTATGGATTTCTGCTTGACCTGGTGATAGACCCTCTCATGCGTTTCATCCATGATCTGCTTGAACTCATTTTTATCCTTCCATTTGTTGATTTCCTTGATGGCGTCATCGTGTCTGATTGTATTGTTCATGCATGCAGACAATAGGTTGCGGAGCAGCCCCCCCTCCTTGACCCAAGCCTGCCAGACATAAGTTGCTGCCGCGAACTGCACTTTCCATCTCGGAGCCTCATCGATCCATTTATTGGTTTCATCCCTGAGTCTTCTGAATTCACTCTCCCAGTTCGCGAAGTAGTTTAAACCGCTTAGTATTTCTTCGGCCAGGGGTGTCCCTCTCTCTCCGAACCGGATGAGCTCGGCAGACAGCTCCTTGAACTGTGGGAGGAAATCCATCTTCTGAGAGAGCATGTTCAGAACATATATGGGGTAGGTGTATGGGGCCATGAGAGACGGCCTGATCACAGCCGCACTCAGCAGCAAGGACTCTTCCCGGGACAGCCCATCCAGATGCCCTGCCGCCTCATTGAACAAGTCACGGAGCCTTTCTTCGGAACGTTTGAAACCAGGCTGATATTGCAGCCCTATCTGGAAGGTCTCCATGAGCCAAACCGGGATATAGCTTTTATCACCAAGACCGTAGGCAAGCCAGTATGACCACTCCAGGTTGTCTTGATAGGTATCGTTGTTGAGCAAGATAATCTGCGATTCATGAAAATCAGATTTCTCCTGTTCAACGCCTTCCTGCTCAACTGTCTCAGGTTCCGGAGATTCTCTTGTGACCTCAACCGGCTGTGTGTCTTCTTTACTTGCTGAAGAGTGCAGGGCTGTTGATGTTGCTGACGGGGCATTGACAACCTTCAATAGTCCATCATCTGAATGTTCTTCCCGATCCCCATTTTCCTTTCCAGCCCCCTGATCGAGATCTTGAGCTTCCTCAAGCGGGGTATCTTCTTTTTCTGCTGATGAGAGAAGCTCATCGCCTTCAGGATGAACGGCAGGAGTTTCCGAAGAAATAACATCCCCATCAACTGAATCCGTGGCACCATTTACGGTCACTGCTGTAAGTTCTTCTTCAGTTTCTGGAGACGATCCCTCGTCGTCAGATATGTATTTCTCTCCATTTCTGTCACTGGCAGACCGTTCATCTCTCTCGCCAGGTTCTTCAGAACCCGGCTGATTTTCCAGGCCGATATCTTGGTCCTTTCTGAAAAACACCTTCCCCTGAATAATTCCTATTGTGACTTCTTCACCAAATGTGTTAGACAGCTCATTCAAATACCTGCTGAATTCCTGAGGCTCAAGTTTCTGGAAATCATTTACAAACATGAGAAGAGCCTTCAGCGAGTGGACCTGTTCAGAGATACTGTTTAAATCTTGTTCACCACCTGCGGATGTGCTTGCCATCATGTTCGCAAGCCTCTCCGCAGATGTTTTAATGACATCAAGGGATACTCGTGGGTCTGAACTGACGAGCTTCCTAACATTTGATGTTATTGCTGAAACTTCCTCATAACGTTCGGCAACCTTGATTCTATTGATTCGAGTCCTGGAAACATTCTCTGAGATATCTTTCAAAGATGATATGCAATCGAGTTTACAGGCACTCAAGTCGAGATCTAGCCCTTGCGCCTCCTCTTTCAGATGCTTGCAAACCAATGAAAACATTTCGTTGTACGCCTGAATCCCATCAACTACTTGTTCGTCGACAGGGTTGCCGTCCTCATTGAGAAGATTTATTGCTTCTGACAATGCATCGCACAGGTCATCCGCTTTCTTCCTCAGTTCGGTGATTCTATCTTCCATACAGATATCCTCGTTCAGTTCTTTCTGCTCTTCGATGTTTTCTTCATCGATATGCAAGGGTTCATCAACAGTGCCGTTGTTAATGAGAAATTCTTTCATAAATGGGTAGGCATCTGTAAGAACTTCATATATTGACGTACCGAGGTCTGGCTGGAGTATTGCGAATGCGCATCCGAACAACGCGAGACTCTTGGTCTGGTCAACAGGCAGGTCGATCTTCCTGGTCCATTCCCGGAACATGCCGATATCAAGGTACCATCGATCATCACTACCCTGTACGCAAACATCCTCCAGACTGGGAATAAATCCATTATTATCACCTTCATCAGCCATAAGAGAGTGGTATATATGCTGAGCCATCTCAAACCATATGTTCTTGTTCTTGAAATATTTTTTGAAAGTTCTCCTGAGAGAAGTACGTCCTGACTGCGATGACATGAGGAGAATCGAGATATTTCCTAGGACGACGTCGTCGTTGATGCTCTTGAATTTAACATGATTGTCATATTCCAGGCCGAGCGACTGCTTGGCCGCATTCTTTACTGCTTTTCTCGCGATGCCGACCGGGAAAAAATCAGCCCAGATTCTGAAATCATGAAGAACTGGGGCAATTCCATTGCTGTCTTCCCATGGGAAAGGCAGGTTATTCACCTCACACCCTCCTCGTCAATCAATTGTTCATTGTTTACCTGTCATTATAAGTTTTTAATCTTCTTTTATTTTAACATATTGTATATTCTATTGCAAATATCTATTGGCGCATGAACTTTGATCACATCCGGAAAGATATGGGCATGGTTATCGGTTCGTTGAATGGAACGATAAATCTCTCTGACAGATTCATCACGTTGCTTTCTTCACGCGCTTATCCTTGGACCGCTGCTTCAGGTTCAGGATATTCCTTACCGCGTCGGGTGGGAGGCCGAGGGACAGCAGTTCACGGGCCATTTCGCTCTTTACGGCGGCATTGACCTTCTGGATCCTTGTGAAGACGCACGTTCCGAGATTCAGGTCCTCCCTGGTGAGAGTCTGATGTTCCTCCTCGGGGGTTGCGGCTGCCTTTTCACTCGGGCTTTCCTTCGGATCCATACGCACCCCCTTTCGTTTCGGTACGATTGCATGTGCATCCGCGATGCCAACGCCGCGGTCAGGCGAAGGTTATCCTCGATGGCTTGGTTATCTATCTGATATCTCGATGGTTATAATGTTACAGCTCATCAGGTTAGACAAGCTTCCATGGCTGCCGGCATACATCAGTGCATGCCTTCCTTCAACCGGCCTTGACTTGAGAAAGGGAGCATGCACTGCGGATCACAAACAATCATGGCATTATGCAGGGTATCAACCCTGGTTTCCCACGATCAACATGTGTTGAACACCTGTCTGCGGAGATCACAGCAGTCTATACCCAGCTCTGATTTAAATCTTTGCCCATACATACCCTGGAGGGTTACAGTACACACCAACCCCGAGAGCCGACCTCATGCCTTCTGGTCGGAAATAGCCTTGGAAGAGCTGTATCTCCTGTCACGAACTGCCATGACGGAGGCATTGTGTCGAACAAGCCTCCCACACTTGTCAGATCTGAAAAGCAGGCAAAGGAGTAGTGAGCTTTCACTCATCCGAGAACCTCAAAACGGGGTTGCCGGGAGGGGCAGATTCTGGTAGGGTGGAAGTACGATAGCACGGCTTCCCGCCTGCCTTTGCCGGACATGGGGACAGGCATATGATGCTCTTTGACAAGGCCTGAGGTTCTCGGATGGCTTCCATACAGGGTTTGCGGGCGAATGACGGTCATTCTGGTTCAAAAATGTACGATTCGCCGGACACGGACGGGAGGTTCTCGGATTCGGGCTTCCGGAGCGTCTGTTCATGCGGCTCCTGAAGGCTGCTGTCGAAAATGGCTTCCGAAGCGGAAGGGTTACGACTCAAGATTCCGATAATGAAGATCTTCTTCATGAGTCGAAAATGGCTTCCGAAGCGGAAGGGTTACGACGAAATAGGCAGAGCCCAAAATAAAATTACAAAGACGTCGAAAATGGCTTCCGAAGCGGAAGGGTTACGACGAGAGCGCTTTGCCCTCTTGATAGGCACCGTTAGGTCGAAAATGGCTTCCGAAGCGGAAGGGTTACGACTTGTCCTGAGTGACGACGGGCGTGTTGTCGTGCGTCGAAAATGGCTTCCGAAGCGGAAGGGTTACGACAAATCCCCAGAGGATAATACCGAAAACCAAAAGAAATTGTCGAAAATGGCTTCCGAAGCGGAAGGGTTACGACATGACAAAAATGAAACTTAAAATGAAAGCTGCGTCGAAAATGGCTTCCGAAGCGGAAGGGTTACGACAAAAACAAGCTAGTTTCAGGCCTACACGTTCTCGGTCGAAAATGGCTTCCGAAGCGGAAGGGTTACGACGCATCCTAAGATCGTACGGCCGTCCGGCGTATATACCGGTCGAAAATGGCTTCCGAAGCGGAAGGGTTACGACAAACTGAAAGCTTATCACTTAACACTTTTGCTCTGTCGAAAATGGCTTCCGAAGCGGAAGGGTTACGACCTACTTGCTACTTGAAATAATCTGATTCGTTGTGTCGAAAATGGCTTCCGAAGCGGAAGGGTTACGACCCGACGAGCAAAGAAACGATAATTGCTATAAGAACGTCGAAAATGGCTTCCGAAGCGGAAGGGTTACGACGGAACCCAAAGAATTCCGAATAGGATAATCAACCCCAGTCGAAAATGGCTTCCGAAGCGGAAGGGTTACGACACAAGTTTGGCGGTAATTTCGCGCCAAGTAGCACATCGTCGAAAATGGCTTCCGAAGCGGAAGGGTTACGACTTCGCGGGTCGTCTGCTGATCGCCCCAGCCGGACGGTCGAAAATGGCTTCCGAAGCGGAAGGGTTACGACATAGGAAACATTGATCGGATCGCCGTAGAATTCAAAGTCGAAAATGGCTTCCGAAGCGGAAGGGTTACGACCATTCCGATTGTCAACCTAGACAATTTTAATGAGTCGAAAATGGCTTCCGAAGCGGAAGGGTTACGACAATTTCGTCATCGACCCACAACACCCTTACGCGTCGAAAATGGCTTCCGAAGCGGAAGGGTTACGACTTAAACTCCCTTAACCTCGCTCAAAATTTTCTGGTCGAAAATGGCTTCCGAAGCGGAAGGGTTACGACTGATTTCCAGGTCAACCCCAAACACCCTCTGCAGTCGAAAATGGCTTCCGAAGCGGAAGGGTTACGACTCTGCCGGGGTCTTCTCGAAGTAGAGACCGTACTGTCGAAAATGGCTTCCGAAGCGGAAGGGTTACGACTGAAGGCGATTGTGACAGGACTCTTCTCAACCCTGAGAGTCGAAAATGGCTTCCGAAGCGGAAGGGTTACGACATTTCTGCTAATTCGCCGTAGCGAAGCTGTTCCGGTCGAAAATGGCTTCCGAAGCGGAAGGGTTACGACAGAAACTTGTTCTCTCAACCAACTCCCCTTCCTTATTGTCGAAAATGGCTTCCGAAGCGGAAGGGTTACGACTCTCCAATGAGCCTCCCCACCTCTTGATTGAGCAAGTCGAAAATGGCTTCCGAAGCGGAAGGGTTACGACCCGACGGGGTACTCGGTATCTCCGCACTTCACTCTGTCGAAAATGGCTTCCGAAGCGGAAGGGTTACTACATGACAACCCTAAGGTGCCCTTTGTAGCAGGGAAGAACTTCTGTCTAAAATGGCTTCCAACTCGGAAGGGTTACGACCCGAAGGAACCGTTCTGCAGGCCGAAGAAGTTGTGTCTAAAATGGCTTTCAATGAAAAAAGCTGCTCCCTCGTCATTTTGACGGGATTCGTCCGGAGGTATGTTCTGCCAAAGATGGAAACGGATTCAGAAAAGCTGATCCATTGCTTTCAGGATTGAAGGGTCGGGAAATTTTTTCTGTGTTCGATACAGCCTGATCCACATTCTACGACGTCCACCTTCATACGGCATGCTTTAATGGCGCTGCTCCCCAGCGACTCAAAGGAATACCCCTGCCGGATGCCTGCGGCGCGATGCGGCCTAGTCGTCAGAGTAAGGGAAGAACGATTCGATCTCCTCGACGGGCATGCGGTACTCTTCGGACATCTCCGTGATCTTTTCCCCTGGGATGGAATTCTTGTCCTTGTGTGCTTCCTTCAGGTCATCCACCCGTGCGAAGATTCCCGAGCAGATCTTTCTCTCGTGAAGGATGATGTCGTCGCAGTCATGCGCCCATGGGTTCTCGAGCAGCATTTGTGCCTTCTTCCGCATCTCGGAAAGCGCTTCCCGAGAAAGGTTACTGCAGCTCAAGAAGAACTCGGGAGTCTCGAAAAGGAGCTCTCCGAGAGTGCGGATGTTCAACCCCTCCAGGCACTCTCTCGTCTTTACGGAGAACTCCATCTCATCCACTGTTATCCTGTCGAGACCATACCTGGCCAGGATCCTTTCCAGTTTCTCATGATCAGCCTTCTCGCACGGGCTTCCGGAAAGCAGGGGTAACTTCCTTGCTGTCTGCCAGTCAGTAAACTTCATGGCGCTCCGTTTTCTCCAGCTCACGTCTTCACCCTCCATCCAGGTTCTGCCCGGCCATGGGGTGCGCAGGACAGTCGGCGGCGCCAGCGGCCCCCCGTCGTGTGACGTTCAGTCCATGACATGTCCTTCACGCCCTTGACCGTGGGGGGCAGGCCGCGGGCCCGTTGCCCCATAACGGGTTGAGAGGAGCTGGTCGCGGCCGAGGACCGCGCATATCTCCCGGATGCGGCGGGCCATGGAGCTGGCTGCCGCAGGGTCAGTCCTGTCCATGTCGAGCCCGCTCAGCAGCCAGAGCTCTTCCCGGTCGCACCTCCTCTCTGCATGGGGGCAGGAACCTTGTGCATGGGTGGGGTGGAAGGGCGCTGAAACCCCGAAGGCGTCCCTGAGCCTGGTGTGAAGCGGGGTCTTCACAGGGCCGCACCGCAGGGGGATCCCTTCACGTGCGAGCCGTGACGCGAGTCCCTCGCGATCGATGCCGTGCGCACAGGTCAGCGGTATTCCATAGGCCGCGCCCTCCGTCCCTTGCAGCGAACGCGGAAAGCCGACGGCTCCCTGCGCCCCGAGACCATCCCGCACGGCTTCGTGTATTGCCCGCCTCCAGGCCAGCCTGTCCTGCAGTTCCTCCATGTCGGCGAGTGCAAGGACCGCAGCCAGGGGGTGCATGCGGTAGTTGAGACCGAAGACCGCTGTCGGGGCCGCGGGCCCCATGATCCTCGTGAGCCTGTCCGGGTGCTGGCTGAGGGCCACGGCCCTCACGTAGAGATCCTCGTCGTCCGTGACGAGGACGCCGCCCTCCCCTCCCGAAGCGATCTTCCCCCGTGTCAGCGAGAAGCAGGCCGCCTTTCCCCGCGCTCCGACCGGCCGCCCGTGGCACTTCGCACCCAGTGCGTGCGCGGCATCGCTGATGACGGGGATGTCCCGCTCACGGGAGATCTCCTCGAGGCGCCCCATGTCCGCCGCATTGCCGAATAGATGCACCGGCACGATCGCCCTGGTCCTCGGGCTGATCCTCTCGCACACGGACCCGGGGTCCATGGTGAGGGTGTCCGGGTCGATGTCCGCGAAGACCGGCACGGCCCCGGTGAAGAGGACCGGCGACACGCTCTGGGGCCAGGAGTAGGGAGTCACAATGACCTCGTCGCCCGCGCCGACGCCTGCGGCGAGCAGGGCCGTGTGGATGGCCGCGGTCCCGCTCGACAGCGCCAGGGCGAACCGCGTCCCGCACGTCTCGGTGAAGGCGTGCTCAAGCTCCGCGACCGGGCCGCACCCTTCCAGGTCGCACGCGAGGGCAGGATCGTCTTGTCCGTGCTCCAGCGCCTCGAGCAGCCTCCGGACCTGTCCCGGGGTCAGGGATCCCGCACCATGAGCACCTCGTGTCTTGCGTGTATGGAAAGCGCCCTTCCATGACGGCAGGCCGCTCCCATCGAGACAGAGGTTGGCGTGATCCCGCCTCATCGCGACACCCTCTCGAAGGTCCGCTGGCGCCTGATGCCGGATATGGTCTCGTGCAGGCGTTTGCGGTCCAGCCTGCCGTCCCGGCCCACAATGCCCGAGGACAGGAGGTTTTCAGGGATCTCCGCCCCGGTGCGGAGACCGTTGTGGTCGTTCCACGGGAGGAGCGACTGGAAGCTGCACAGGGCCAGGGCCGTGAGTGCGATGAACTCCATCTCCACGTCGTCCTCACGGCAGATGACGTTGTCCGCCGCTTCTGCGAGGTGCCGCGCCTCGATGTCGGAGCCGACGCGGCCCCTCTCCCGGTCTGCCCTGAGGCCCGCATCGATGAGGATCTCCTGCACGGTTCGGCCCGTCGGCGACTTCTCCCTCAGTATCGCCGAGGCCTGCACCGGGTCGATCCCAGTGAGCCCCCTCCTAAAACGCCCGAGCAGGAGCGGGATCAGGGGCGCCAGCTCTTCGGTCCCGGGCTTCAGGAAGGGTATGGACACTCCGAACCTGTCCAGCAGCGCGGGGTCGAGGAGGTCCGGGCGGTTGGTTGCGCCGATGAAGAGGACCCTCCCGCGCAGGTGGAGCGACCCGAGCCAGGAGAAGATCATCGCGAGCATCCGCTCGGAGGTTCCAGAGTCGCCCGAGACCCCTGTCCCGCGCTGCCCCAGGCTCTGGTCGATCTCGTCGAAGTAGAGCACGACATGCGGGAGCTGCTCCACCACGTCGATCACGTGCTTCAGGTTCTTCTCGCTGTTCCCGACGTAAGCGTCCCGGACATTCCTCATCTCCAGGAGCGGCCACACGAGCTCCCCGGCAAGGGCCTTCACGAAGTGGGACTTACCGCAGCCCGGCACGCCCTGGAGGAGTATGGCCTGGGGGACGCCGGGCTGGCCGGACCTGATCTGGGGGATGAGCTCGGTGAAGTACGACTTCACGCTCGTCAGGCCCGCCACGGACTCGAAGCCTTCCTGGGGCTCCGACACGTCCAGGAGGTCCCGGGACAGGCTGCGGATCTCCCGCGCCTTGGCAAGCCTGATCGTGTCCCGGGAAAGCGGTACCCCGCAGTGCCCGGCCGACCTGAACACCGTCTCGATGCCCGCCAGGGTCATGCCTGCGGTGAGCCGGGCCACCTCCTCCCGCTCGAGTCCTTCGTCAAGCTCGGCAAAGGGCTTTCCGTCCCCGCCGAGGCCGTCGATGAACTCGATGAACCCCAGCCGCTCCTCGCTGGTCGGAAGGCCCACCGGAATGACCCGGCATCCCCTTGTCCGCACGAGCAGGTCGTCGGGCATGCCGCAGTAGGTCAGGAGGACGATCCGCGACGGGCCCTGGGCGATGCCGTCGTCCAGCATCAGGGTGTGCAGGATCTCCGCGAAGGGGGCGCCGGACTGGGACGGATGCACAGCGCCGCCCGGGGCGGGGGCGACCCGCTCTGCGTGCAGGAACATGACCAGCCACCGCTCACGGTCGTTCCTGAGGAGGCCTGCGAGCCCGTTCATGATGCCGACCGGGTCCTGTTCCGAACCAAGGCGCGACAGCGAGGGGGAGGTCTGACCCGTCGGGGAGAGCTCCCGCACGCCCATGCTGGGCATGTACTGTGCCACCCGGTAGCCTGCGCGGCTGAAGTACTGGGCGATGAAGTAGTTGAGGTTGCACGGGGGCACCTGCTCCTCGGGACAGAAGAACCGGTCCTCGGTGTTCAGCGTGAGCAGGACGTGCTGGTTCACGGAAAAGGCCTCTTCCATCTCCACGAGGAAACCCGGCTTCATCGTCATACACCCCCTTTCAAGGTCTGCCGGTGCATTTGCGATGCCCCGGAGTTCTGTACCCTCACGGCGCGGAACTGAGGGAACATGGCGCTCAGGCGGCCGGTCAGCGCCCCTCCCTCAGGCCGGTTGTGGACCTTCGTTCCGGTGTTCCTCAGCACGACTCCGCGACCGTCCAGCTCCCGCTCCACCTCGTGCATGCCCTGGATGCATGCCATGCCGGACAGGTTGGAGAAGTCCATCTGCAGCTCGGACAGGGGGCTCGTCTGCACCCACAGGCAGCTCTGCCCGCGGGTGGCCCTGATCGCCCCCGCCCTGTGCTCCACCAGGTAGCCCAGGGAGGTCAGGGCGTCGCTGGTGGTCTGGAGGAGGACCTCCTGCTCGGCCTGGCAGAGGCATTCGTGGGCGCGGCTCGCCAGGACCTCTATGCGCGCCTGCAGCGACCGGGCCTGGACGGAGACCTCCTCGGGCGACGCGTGGTCCCTGTGAAGGGAGGCCTTCAGGGCGTCGAGCCGTTCGCTGATGGCGCGGCCTTCATGGGGTGCGATGCACTGCGCTGCCTGGGAGAAGACGGGCACCTTCGTGAACGCCGCCAGCATGGCCCCGGCGAGGGCCAGCTCTTTCCCCGGGTCCCGCACCGCGGCGCGGGGACAGTGTGCGGCAAGGTCCGTGGAGGTGCCTGCTGCGGACAGCTCCGCCTCGAGGGCCTTCTGCAGGGCCTCGGAGCGTTCCCTGGCCGTGGACCATGCCTGCACGTCGCGGATGACGATATCCCTGCGCCGGAGCGCGCCGATGACGTTCCGTCCCGCCTCGCCGAGATACGCGGTGGCGCTGTACGAGGTCTCTTCGCTCATGACTGCCTCCTCTGGAACGGGTTGAAGCCCGTATCCTCCTGACTCTCAGGCCCGGCTGCCTGGCCCTGGGCCCCCCCGTCGCCCTGCGCCTGTGCGACGGACTCCGGACCGGCGGGAGCGGTTGCGGGCTCCACGGCTGCCGGCTTGTATCCGAACAGGCCCAGGATCCGGTTTCCGAGCTGGACCAGGAGGTCGATGACCGCCTGGACGAAGGCCGCGATGCCGTTGAGCAGGGAAGTGCAGAGCCAGGAGCCGAAGGCGCCCACGCCGAGCAGCGGCAGCACGGTGAGACACGCCGCCAGGAGCAGGATGAACTTGATGAGCGCAACCACACCCCATCCGGAGAACACGGTGGAGATGGTGGTGAGGGCGGCGATGCCCATGAGCGTCGCGATGAGGACCCTGCGGGAGACGTCGTTCACCACGGGCCCCTCGTCCTCGATGACCTCGGCCTCAACAGACTCGGTGCCTATCTCCATGCCGGGCTCCACGGTTCCCGCTGCGGGGATGAACTGCTCGGGCGTCGCGGCATGGGCCTCGGAGGTAAAGAGCTGAGCCAGGATGTCGCCCCGCCAGTAGGCCATGCCAACGAGAAGCCCCACGGCGAGGATGATCATGACGACGGACAGCGCCATCAGGAACCTTCTCCCGCCGGTCGAGGAGATCTTTCGCCACGGTCCTATGTGGGTGACGCCGGTGAGATCGAGGATGATGCTGCCCCAGAACAGGGCCGAGGTGACCAGGGCCAGGGCGGTGAGGGTGGACGTGTCCACGGGCAGCTTGAAGCCCGCCCTGTCCATGCCCATGGCCTCGGCGGTGAGGGCGACCATGCCGAAGTCGCACAGGACGAAGATAGTGCTCAGGATGGTGTAGAGGATGGCGCCGATGAAGTAATAGGCCGGCCCGTCCCCGGGCCTTGCCGACTCATCAGCCACCTGGGTGCGCAGCCATGCTACGAAGCGGCGCATCCAGTCGGTACACGCACGGTTCATCGAGAGGAACGGCTGGTAGAAGATGGAGAACAGTGAGACGACAACGGCGCGGAGAGCCTGGGCGCACAGGGCGATGAGACAGCACCCCGCTGCCGCCAGGGCGCCGTACACAAGGACCTTGAACAGGAGACTCTCTCCCATGTCGTTCCCTCCCTTAGGGTTTGAGGTTGAAGGCGTAATCGACGGGGTGGAAGCTCACTGCCGCGGCGTTGCACCCCTTGAGCTCCTTTGCCCACCCGGCCCGCACCTGCTGTATCTCCACGGGGTTCCGACCGGTTTCGAACCCGACCACGTGCACCTCGCAGCCGGACAGGTCTATCTGCGGCTTCACGCCACAGTTGTGCCTGAGGTCGGAGGCGATGATCACGAGCCGCTGCCTCCCGTCGCCCTCGACCTGGAAGCGGTCGGCTGCCGCCGCGAAGAAGCCCCATATGTCGGTCCGCGGGGCATCCACCACCTTCAGGCTCGCAAGCACCGTCTGGGCCCGGGTCTTTGCCTGGGCGGACTTCTGCCTGGACCGGAGCCACTCCTTCCTGGCACGCGGGTCGAACCTGTTCTGGGGCTCGTCCATGACCGCGGGAACCTGCAGGCGGAACACCGAAGAGGAGTCATGGTAGGACCTGTCCGTGATGCGCCTCAGGTAAAACACGTCCCCGGGCTGCAGGTCGCCGATGATGTTCCGGGCAATGGACAGGGCCTTCTCCCTGAAGGAGTACGAGCCGGTCTCGTCGAGGCCGAAGACCACGACGCGCCCGCCGTTCCCTGCCCACAGCGTCTGGGGGAACATCAGCAGGCAGACCATGACCGCAATGCCGCAACCCACGCGCCGGACATCCCTCATGGCATCACCTCCCTGATATCCATCATGCCCCCTCTCTCATGTGTCTTGACCTGTGTCGAGGTTGTTACATCACGTCCTGCCATGTCTTCCTCCCGTGGTTTTGCATGCCCTGACAGGAGCAGGTTGTGTGCCAAGGACAAAAGAGGAATGACTGGATTCAGATTAATTGTTAATAATCAACTGGTTATAATTTCTTCCAGCCGGGCTGCACTCATGCACCGTTAATTCGAGATGTCAATCCCGGAGGAAGGCAATGCGTCGCTGGAGGTCCCTGCAAGCGCCCTGAGATGGCTTGCATCAACGATTCTGAGGTGGTTCAATCAGGGTTGATCCACTTGAGGGTGAAGATGATGGGCTATGGACTCTGTGTGCCCTGTCTCGGCACAGCACTTTCATGAACAGGGCATGGGTGGTGGTACAGGACTATTTATCCCTTGTCTTTCTTGTCGGTTCTTCCTTTCCTTTATTATCAGTCTTTTCTTTCAGGAAAGTATGAACTGCGCTGTTTGTAACCCCGAGCAGTTGTGCCGCCTTCGTCTGGTTCCCGCACGACAGCTCAAGGGCCCTGTGAAACATGTGCTCTCTCACCCGTTTTATAAAGTCAGTCCATTTGAACTCTCCACCAGGGTCGGGTAGTAAGCTGAGGAAGTTTAAGCCGCCCGTTTGTATCAAGGTCTCGGGTATCCGGTCACCCACGGTGAGGACGTGGGTCCGTTGCACTATGTTCCGCAGCTCCCTGATGTTTCCGGGCCAGTCGTATACAGAAAAGCGACTGAGCACTTCGGGAGGGAATATGACGGGCCTGCTGTCTCTCCTGTTAAATTCGTCCAGGAAGGACTGAACGAGAAGGGGGATGTCACTCCTTCTCTTCCTGAGAGGAGGCAGTTCTATGGGTATGACCGATATGCGATAGAAGAGGTCGATACGGAATTGATTCTGGTTGACCATCGTCCAGAGGTCCCTGTTCGTTGCTGTGATAAGCCGGAAATTGACATTTACAGGCCTGGTACCCCCCACCCTCGTTAACTGCTTTTCCTGGATAACCCGCAGAAGCTTGACCTGGTGACTGAGGGACATCTCTCCGATCTCGTCAAGGAAGAGCGTCCCATTATGTGCCACTTCAATCTTTCCCTGCTTGGTCTTCTTGCCTGCCCCGCTGAAGGCGGATGGTTCATGCCCGAACAGCTCGGTCTCGAAGAGATTCTCCGGCACGGCGCCGCAGTTCAGGGCTTCAAAGACTCCTTCCACACCGCTCAGCAGGTGGATCAGTTTGGCGAGCAGTTCCTTCCCTGTTCCGCTCTCGCCGCTGATCAATACCGGGGCGTCTGACCGTGCCGCATTGGCTGCCGTTTCAAGTGCTTCCATGAAAAGGGGATGGTTTCCTATGATACCCACTTCCTTGCATGCCTTCTCGAGCTGTTCTTTCTTGATTTCCTCCCGCACGTTATCAGGCATACGCTGGCGCTGTCTGATCTCGGGGAAGGCCGGATCGTCAGGCACGATCTCCGTGATCGGCGGTTCTCCCGGCTTGAGGTGTTCGGGGTCGGATTTCTGTATCAGGCTGGCGACAATCTCCCGGGAAGCAACGAGCAGGACCCAGCAGGTGTGCATCACCGATGTGCCCGGAGTTGCGTAGACGGCATAGCTGTGAGCGGTAAAATCCATTTTATCCAAGTACTTACGAAGTTCTCCGAGGATCATGGAGTAGTTGGTGGGGTTGGGCTTTCCGGTGCTGTCCTCGAGGTTGAGCGGGCACTGGACGACTCTGATGCGTGGATGGCGGGTCTCGATGATAGTCTTCGTCCCTCTCGCTTTCTCCTCAAAATCGCTGGTGTAGAACAGGTGGACCTCGTCGAAGTCATTCTTGAGCTCGAGCAGGCTCAGGATGGGACCGTCGGTATTTCTGTTGTTTATAGGATCCTGTCTTCCGTTCACAGTAAAGAGAATACGCATGCAAACTCACCCCCTCTGACCATCAGTCTTCCTTATGATAATTGAGATAATGAGATATATGCAATTAGTTTTGGTTCATCCGGTTTTCGCATACTTTTGAATTGAAAGGGGTGGACATGTCTGTCTT
>CAZNGL010000047.1:0-20048 GCA_964572405.1 uncultured Bacteriovoracaceae bacterium | reverse complement strand
TCGGCTAAATGAGCGCCTCAGAGGGCATGTTCCATGGGCAATGAATGGAAAATTCGACTCCGAGATGACGACTTCTGAAAAAGAGGATTATTCGAGGTAGCCTAATGTCTGAAAATGCTCGAGGACTTACGATTGGTATTTTCTTGTAGTGTCCCAGGACGAGCAGATCCTTATTATCACCCGTTACAATATAATCTGCTCTAGACTCTATTGCCAAACCAAGAACTTTCACATCAATTAATCCTTTGTGAAGATTTGTTGCGTGAGATCGTACGGAATCTCCGGACAAAGATAACCCCCCCCAGAATGGTTGATACGATTCGTGAATTTCTTCAGGAACACTCTCTCATGTGTAATCCTGCTCCTCTTCCCAGGAATGCCTGTCGGGATGAAGATGATGTTCACTCAGGCATAACTCGCAAATGGATTCACAAAGGCCACGAGAAGCGAAAGCTGCGACAATAACATTTGCATCGAGAATGATCTTCATGAAATGGCTTTGAAAACGTCCTCATCTGTCAGGAATCCTTGGGATTCGGCAAAGGGGAGGACCTTTTTTCGCAAAGCACGAAACTTCTCAACGGCAACGTAGCGCCGGATAGATTCTCTCACAATGTCGCTGATTGGTTTGCTCTGCTCTTTGCTAAGCTTCTGCAAATCATCCCTTAAATCTTCCGGTAATCTGATAGTGAGAGTATTCATGGCAAGACATTGAAGCACATCATGTTTGAAAAACAATATCAGCTTGAAGTTTCCTTCTTTTGCATGTCATTCGAGTTTACCGTACATGGTCGGGGCTTTCTACTGAAAGCGCCTTTTTAGCTGAAGTATTTGTGCTCCAGCACGACGAATCGGGCGGACTCACGGGTCCATGGGCCGGAAGAAGCGGCTGGTGCGAAGTCGCCCTGATTCCGAGGGTGTTCTACATACCTGACGACGTGCTGAGAATGGACGAATACGAGAAGAGCAATTCCCTCGTTCACGGTTATCCCTGTGTCATCAACGCCAGACCATATCCCACCCTGTCTCTCACCAAAGGGCTTTTCACTTCCCCGGGGCCATGGTATCACTGCACCATATCTTCACACCCCATTGAAAGGATGACAAAGCCATGACGAACCACCACCGTTTCTCCGCAACCCTCGTGCTGTTCTCCATCCTCGCACTGGCTGCCTTCTCATGGTTCCCCACCCCCGCCGGCGCCCACCCGCCCGCGGAGGTCCGGCTCAGCTACGATGCCGCATCGGGTACGCTCACGGTCACGATCACCCACGGCACGGTGATCCCCTCCTGGCACTACGTCAAACAGGTGGAGATCGTGAAGAACGGCACACCCGTGATCAGCACCCCCTACACGAGCCAGCCCGACAGGACGAACATCACCTACACCTATGCCGTGTCGGCCGCTCCCGGCGATGTGCTGGAGGTGACGTGCACGTGCAACATCTTCGGGAGCAGAACGGCGAAACTGGTCGTCGGCAGGGCGGTCGCCGGGCAGTCGAAGTAGCCGCCCGGTCACTGGGGATACTTCAGGCCTTCTCCTTCTTCTCGCCCGCCGCGCACTCCTCGGGGCCGTTGTTTCCGGCGGGGGGCTTTCCCTTGTCTTCGACCTTCGGCTGGCCGATGAGCGGCACCGGTTCAATCCCCTTCGGGTTCACCTCCTTGAGGAAGCGCTTGACGAGGATGTCCTCGGGGTCCTTCACCTTCTTCATGGCCTGGGCCACGTCGATCTTGCCCGCGGCAAAGGTCTCGTGCCCGCCGCCCTTGCCCATACCCGTGGTGATCTTGTGGGCAAGCACGCCTGCCATGTCGTTGGTCCGCTTCGACCTGATGGAGAAGAGCAGATTCCCGTTGTGCCTGCCGTAGCACAGGCACCAGCGGATCCCCTCCATCTGGATGAGTTCGTCGGCGAACTCGCCGATCATCTCTGGCCAGCTGATGAGGTCCGCCCGGGCGGTCACCACGTCTCCGTAGATGTTCGCGCTGTTCAGCAAGGCGTTCAGCTCGGTGAAGTACTGGCGCGGCAGCTCCGGGTGCTCGATCCGGGCGAGCTTCTTCTGCAGGACATGGGGGAACAGGTGGATGGTGGCCCGCACGTCGTCGTCCGTGGACTGCCGTCCCAGGTCTCTCGTGTCCGACTTGATCCCGTAGTACAGGGCAGTGGCAACCTTCCGGTCCGGCTCGATGCCCAGGATCCTCAGGTACTGGGTGATGATGGTGGAGGTGCTCCCCACGTCCCTGGGTATGTCGTGGTAGTCCGCGTTCAGGGAGGACTTCCTGACGGGGTGGTGGTCGATGATGATGTTGGGGAACACGCCCTTTGGCAGATTCAGGTTGCCGGTGTGGGGCTGGCAGTCCACCACGGCGATCATGGAGAAGTTCCTCACCGAAACCGATGAAAGCGGCACCAGGTCGATGCCCAGGAGCTTCACCATGGACCGGTTCTCGGCCCTGCCGATGATGCCGCTGTAGGCGATGACGGCAGGGACTCCAGCGGCCTTGCGGAACAGGTATTTCAGCCCGTAGGCTGCGGCGATGCTGTCCGGGTCCGGGTTTTCGTGGGCGATGATGAGGACCTTGCGCTTGCCCTTCAGCGGGGCAAGGAGCCTGTCCGTGAGTTCCTGTCTGGTCATTTCCGTCCACCTTTCAGCAGGGCATGCATGCGCCTCGATGCCCTGTCGTGGTGCGTGCCCCTCCAGTATATGCGTCCGCACCCCGGGCACAAGGAAAAAGACTCCCTGGTGGCATACACGTATTCGGGCACCTTTCCCCGTGCATCCTCGCGGGCCATGTCCGTGAGGAGCTCGTTGCACAGGCAGCACCGCGTGAAGGGCCCGGGGCCGTGCGCGAGGTCGTACAGCCCTGCCAGCTGGCGCACCTGGTCAGCCAGGCGGTCATGGCCGATGTGAACGACCCCGCCGCCCCTGCCCGCCGATGCCTTTCTGGTGAGCACCACCCTGCCCTCCTCACCGGCCCGGCGCATGGTCTCCTCGTCGTTCGTGCGCAGGTAGATGGTGTCGAAACCCATCAGTCTCAGCCACCTGGCCAGCTTCCCGAGGTTCCGGTCGCACAGGAAGCTAAGCCTGGTATCTGAACGCATCCCTGACATGGCACACCTTCCGGTCGCTGTCCACGGTGATGACATCGTATCGCATGGGGTATCCCGCAAGCCCCTTTGCCTGCACGTAGACCATCGACGTCCTGATGATGCGATGCTGCTTGAGCGCGTTCACCCACTCCACGGGATTGCCGAAAGTTTTACCGAAGGCCGACTTCACCTCCACGAACACGATCTCGTCGTGGTCCTTCGCGATGATGTCGATCTCGCCCGTGCGGGCGCGGAAATTGGAGCCCAGGATGTCGTACCCGTGCTCCTGCAGGTACTGCCTGGCCATCTCTTCCCCCTGGGTCCCCTTTTCCCTCGAGGACTTAGGACACACCTCTGAAGGTCCTCCTGTGGATGGGGCTCGCCCCGAGCGACCTGATGGCTGCGTAGTGGTCGGGGGTGGGATATCCCTTGTGTCTTGAAAAGCCGTAGCCGGGATAGATCTCGTCCATCTGCGCCATGATCCTGTCCCGGGTCACCTTGGCGATGATGCTGGCTGCGGATATGGATGGCTCGGTCTGGTCGCCCCTGATGACCGGGTAACACGCGCAGGGGATGCTCGGCAGCGCATTCCCGTCCACCAGGGCGGCCCTGGGGGCGACGGCGAGGTGACTCACCGCCTCGGCCATGGCCTTCAGCGTAGCCTGCAGGATGTTTATATCGTCGATGACGGCAGCGTCGAGCACGCTGACGCCGTAGTGCACCTGGGCGCTCGATACGAGCTCGAGGAAGATCTTTTCCCTCCGGGGCCCGGAGAGCTGCTTGGAATCCCTCACCCGGCTTCTGATCGGGGATGCCGGGTCCATGATCACCGCGGCCGCGACCACCGGACCCGCCAGAGGTCCCCTGCCTGCCTCATCGATCCCGCACAGCGGCCACGTGCCGCGTGCAATGAGGTCTTCCTCCAGGGGCATGTCAGCCGCGGATCTCCCTGAGACGGGCGGCCTTGCCCCTTCTCTCCCGCATATAGTACAGCTTGGCGCGCCGGATCTTGGCGTGGCTCACCACCTCCACCTTCTCCACGCTCGGCGCATGGAGGGGGAACACCCTCTCCACTCCCACGGAGTAGGACTGTTTCCGCACCGTGATGGATTCGCGGTTGTTCCCGCGGTGGCGTGCGATGACGACCCCTTCGAAGACCTGGGAACGGGAGCGGGTTCCCTCGACGATCTTCATGGAAACGCGGACCTTGTCGCCGATACGTATTACGGGCAGCCCTTCCTTCATCTGCGATTTTTCGAACGCATCCAAGATGTTCATTGTTTCCTCCTAGCTATCCTGTCAACGGTTATGGCGACGGCACTGCGCACGGACAGGTGATTGAAGTCACCCTCGCCCGCTATGGGCTCTATCACGGCATCCAGTCGCTCCAGCATGCCGGGTGACAGGCCCCATCCAGTGCCGAACAGCAGACACACGTCCCTGGTGTGCGCCAGATCGGCGGCATCGTCACAGGTGATGCATCCGCGCATCTTTCTCGCCGAAGTCCCCACCATGAGGGGCGCGCCCTGCCGCCTGATCTCCTCGATATCGGCCACGAGCCGCACGGTCTCCAGCGCTTTTTTCCGCAGCGGGTTGTACTGCCCGCCGAAGCCCGTGAGCCAGTGGTCCATGATGCGCCGGGCAAAGTCCAGCTGGCTCCGGTTTGGGTGAAGGATATAGAGCGTATTGATGCCGTATGTCAAGCATACTCTTGCACAATCGTGCAGGTCAAGGTTCGTCACCGCGGTGGCGATCTCGCTGCCGTTCTTGTCCATGCACGGCCAGTGGACCAGTGCCACCGAGAGCATCAGTCGTCCCCTTCGCCCTGTCCGCCAGTTCCCCTGTCCAGGGCCTCGCCGGCACGCCCTGGCCGGGAGAGGAGATCGGGCCTGGTCTGATGCGTCTTTTCCCTGGACATGCGCCGGCGCCACTCCTGTATCCGGGCATGGTCGCCCGACAGGAGCACCTCGGGAACCCTCATGCCGCGGAAATCCCTCGGCCTGGTGTACTGGGGGTGCTCCAGGAGCCCTTCATAGTGGGAATCACCCGTGTGCAGGCTGTCCTTGCCGAGCACGTCCGGGATGAGCCTCACGACGGCGTCCGCCATGACCATGGCGGGAAGCTCGCCGCCGGTGAGGACATAGTCGCCGATGGAGAGTTCCTCGTCCACCAGGAGCTCTGAGACCCGTTCGTCCACCCCCTCGTAGTGCCCGCAGATAAAGGTGAGCGCCTCCTCCCTGCTCAGGCGCAGGGCATCGTCCTGGGTGAAAAGCCTGCCCCGGGGCGTGGTGAGCACGACCCTCCCCCGCCGTTCCAGGCTTTCCAGGGCCGCGGCGATGGGCTCGGGCTTGAGGACCATCCCGCCGCCGCCCCCGTAGGGGGTGTCGTCCACGACCCGGTGGCTGCCGAGTCCGAACTCGCGCAGCGGCACGATGCGTATGTCCACCAGACCTCTGGCCGCGGCCCGGGCCAGGATGCTCTCCTGGAAGACCCCCTCGAACATGCCGGGGAACAGGGTGACGATGTGTATCAGCACGGTCCCTTCCTCAATCCAGGAGCCCTTCCAGGAGGGAGGCGTCGATGACGATACACTGCCGGTCCGGAGATATCTCGACGACGACGTCTCCGGTGAAGGGGATCAGGTGCTGCTTAACCTCGTCCACCACCAGCACGTCGTTGCTCCCGGTGGCAAGGACGCTCACCACCTCTCCGAGCGGGGAGCCATCGCGGGCCACCACCCGCATGCCGATGAGATCCCGCCAGTAGTACTCACCCTCGGGCAGGGGTTCGAGCTGGTCGGGGCGAACGGAGATGACCTGCCCCCTCATGTGCTCCACCTGGGAAATGTGCGTATACCCCTCCAGGGCGATGATGTACTTTCCCTTGCTTTTGTGTACCGACAGGAGTGCGACCGGTGTGGGGTCGCTGCCGATCATGACATGGGTGTAATGCGTGAAACTTTCAAAGGAACCGCCGAACGGGGTGATGCGGACCCTTCCTCTCAGACCATGCGGACCGTTGATCCGTGCGATCTCCACAAGGTCCGCCATGGGGGTTATTCTATGATCTCCAGTACCGCCCTCTTCTTCAGCTTGGTGGATGCCGCGGTCAGGAGCGTGCGCATGGCGCGGGCGGTGCGTCCCTCCTTGCCGATCACCTTCCCGAGGTCCGATTTTGCCACTCGCAGTTCAATGACGGATGTCACCTCTCCTTCAACTTCAAGGACCTTTACCTCGTCGGGATTGTCCACCAGTGCCTTGGCGATGACCTCGATAAGCTCTCTCATGGAACCACCACCTCGATAGCGTGCGGAGCGACTAGAGTGTGTATCCTTTTTCCTTGATGAGCTTTTTCACTGCAGGAGAGAGCACTCCGCCGTTTGCGACCCATTCCTTGATCCGGTCGATGTTCAACGATATGCTCTCGGGCCTGAACTTCGGGTCAAAGTGTCCGACGATCTCTAAGAACCTGCCGTCGCGCTTGTTGCGGGAATCCGTCACCACGACGCGGTAGAACGGCTTTTTGGCGGCTCCTCCACGGGTCAATCTGATGCTCACGGCCATGTACCTCTGTTCCCCCTTTGAGAAGTATGGAATCTAGGCTGCCACATCTATCGTACTTGCGGAAATGTTGTCAAGTTATTAATCCCCGGGGGAGTTTCCTGCAGAATCCAAGCAGGGACAGGCATCCATGGGTGCCCCCCCTATGCCTTGGCCGGTCCCCGAGACACCCTGTGTCCTCCCGGCAGACCTGGGACATATTGACTCCTTTCTCATGGGTTCTATAATGGAATATGGCAGGCATGCCACAGGTCGGAGACTGTTCCACCGGCATTCATCTGCAAGAACCCCCATGCCGATCCTGTATGCAGGCCGACAGGGTGATTCCGGCATGTCATGACCGGGGAGGCATGGACGTTCCATGAGGCTGTGGAATCTGGTCAGAAGGAACATGGTGGTGAGCCACCTGCTCACCCTCATCGTCGTGGTGTCCCTGGTGAGCGCCGCATCGACCGTCTATTTCCAGAAGACCAACTCGCGCGCCCTCAGGAAGGCCCTCGACGATACCGTGAACAACGCGGTCGAGTTCGCCCTGATCGGATACGCCACCCCGCTGTGGAATCTCGATATGGTGAGTATCGTTCACCTGAACGAGGCCCTGCTGAACAACCAGATGCTCATCGCCGTGAATGTCTTCGGCGACGATGCCTTCATCGCCGGTCATGAGAAGGTTTTCCTTCCCGACGGCAAGACCGTGTTCCTCTCTCGAGCAAGACCGTATGAGATCACCGGCGACCCGTTCATCAGGAGGGTAGAAGGAAATATTTCCCACAACAACCAGTACATCGGCTCGGTCCAGATCTTCTACACGGAGAAGTTCGCCGCTGAATCGGCGCGCACCGGGACGATCCGCATCGGGTTCTCGTTCGCCGTCATCGCCCTGACCATCATCGTCATCGTGTTCATCAACCTGAACAGGGCGGCCATCCGGCCCATCCTCAGACTTGCCCGCATCTCGCAGAAAGTCGCCGCCACCAGCGACTATTCCATCAGGGTGGAGAAGCCCAGTCCCGACGAGGTGGGCGTGCTCTACGACGGGTTCAACAGGATGCTCGAACAGATCCAGCGGCGCGAGGATGAACGTCGTCTTGCCGAGAAGGAGCTCCAGCGGGCCATGAACCTGCTGGACAACGTGCTCGACTCCATGCCCTCGGTGCTCATCGCCACGGATGTGGACTATCGCATAACCCATTGGAACCATTCCGCTTCATCGCTTACAGGGATCAGCGTGGCCGCGGCCATCGGACAGGATATCTATGCCGCCTACCCCTCCCTGGAGCAGTTCCGCGAGGATTTCTCCGCGGTCCTTTTGAGCCTGAAGCCCAGGGAGCTCTACCGCGCATCATTCAACGGGGACGGGAGATGCTACAACATCAGCATCTACCCCATCGTCGCCGATACCCCGGCAGGCCTGGTGGTGAGGGTGGACGACGTCACCGAGCTGGAGAACAAGGATCAGGAGCTGCGCCATGTGCAGAAGATGGAGATCATCGGCATGCTGGCAGGCGGCATCGCCCACGACTTCAACAACCTCCTGGTGGGCATCATCGGCGCCGTCTCCATCTTCCAGCACAAGCTGAACTCGGGCAGTGAAATTCCACGGGCAGAACTGGAGAAATTCATCGACGTCATGCAGGACGCCGGGCTGCGGGCGAGCGACATCGTGCAGCAGCTCCTGAATCTGTCCCGCAAGCACGAGGCGGTCCTCAAACCCGTGGACATCAGGGGCACGGTGCAGTCGGTCCTGAAGATCTGCGGTACCACCTTTGACAAGAACATCCAGATCGTTTCCAGGCTGCCCGACAACCCGCCCATGGTCAATGCAGATCCGGCGCAGCTCGAGCAGGTGCTCCTGAACCTCTGCGTGAACGCGAACCATGCCATGACCATCATGCGCGAGGAGGGTCGGGATGCAGGCGGCATGCTCACCATCGATGTGGAGCGTGTCGTGGCGGACAGGCATTTTTCAGAGGCCCACCCCCTCGCGGAGCACGAAAGATACTGGAGGATCTCGGTGAGCGACACCGGCGTGGGCATGGACAGGGAGACCCTCGCCCATGTCTTCGACCCCTTCTTCACCACCAAGCCCAAGGGGACCGGCACGGGCCTGGGCCTCACCATGGCCTACAACATCGTGCAGCAGCACGGTGGATTCATCGATGCCTATTCGGAAAAGGGCATGGGAACCACCTTCAGCATCTATCTGCCCGTCCTGATGGAAACGGTCCGTGAGGAGTCAGCCCAGGAGCCAGATGCTGTCTGCCGCGGCAGCGGGCTCATCCTGGTGGTGGACGACGAGGAAGTGGTGCGCCACACCGCCAAGGTGATCCTGGAGGAGTGCGGGTACGAGGTCGTCCTGGCCTCCGACGGCGTCCAGGCGGTGGACATCTTCAGACAGCGGCACCATGAGATCTCCGCCGTGCTCCTGGACATGGTCATGCCGGGCATGATCGGCAAGGAAGCCTTCCTCGCCATGAGGTCCATGGACGAGAACGTGAAGGTGCTGCTCTCCTCGGGGTTCAAACAGGACGAGCGCGTGGAGACGGTCCTCAGGCTCGGGATCCGTCACTTCATCCAGAAGCCCTACACCCTCCGGGAGCTCAGCAGGGCCATGCACCAGGTCCTGGTCGGGTGAACGAACAAAGCGGCCCCCGGGTCCCTCCCCGGGGCCGTATCCTATTCCACCGGTTTTGCGAGCTTCAGCACCTCCATGGGCAGCTGCGCGCCCACGGCCTGCATCTGCTTCACATCCACGAGGATCATGAGGTCCTGCTGCCTGAGGATGGGGAGCGTCTCGGGCTTTGCCCCCTGCAGGAGGATCTTCACTGCCTGCTGGCCGGCGAGCTGACCGATCACCGTGAAGTCGGACCCCACGTACAGGACCCCGCCCGGGGCCTTGTGGAGCATGAAGCTGATGATGGGGATCCTGGTGTCCCGGGACATGGCGGCAAGGTCGTTCGTGGGCTGGTTGTTCCTGATGCCGTAATACGTGTCGAGCGGAATGATGAAGGCCTTCACGCCCTTGTCGATGAGCTCCTGCGCCGCGGGTTTTATGGAATCGGCCTTGCTCACCTGTTTGATGACAAAGGTCAGGCCCATGGTGGCGCCGACCTTCCGGGCCTCCTCGGCATGGGCGATGGCGCTGTCGTCGTCGCTGTAGATGATGCCGAAGGTCTTGACTGCGGGGAATGACAGCTTGACGATCTGCAGGGCGCTCTTCATGTCCATGTGCAGGGTCGCCCCGGTGAGTCCGGGACATGCCTCGGTGAGCGACTTGCACCCTGCGGCCACCGGATTGGCCACTGCCGTGAAGACCACGGGGATACCCGCTTCTATGAGCTTGTCCTTGCCGTACTTGGTGGGCGTGGTCCCGATGGTGAGCACGAGATCGGGCTTCCTGGCGGCGATCTTCCCCGCCTCGCTCTTGACGTCCATGAGCACGCCCATCTTCTTGAGGAGGCCGCCCTTCTCCAGGTCGAAGTCGATGATGGTGCGCTTCACCACGAGGTTCTTGCCCTGCACGAGGCCGTGCTTTTCGAGCTCCTTGATGAACCCCGCATACGCATTCTGGAAGGGCGCCGCCTCCCTCATGACCTGCAGGACCTCGACCTTGTACACCTTCTCTTCGGCCCGGCACGGGAGCGCGAGCCCTACCACAAGCATTGTGCAGACGAGAGCAAAAACAACCCTTTTCATGATCATCCTCCCTTCACGGCATGGTCATGCTATCTGAGAAAAACCGACTCGGCCTACTCCACCGCCTGGGCGATCTGGAGGATCTCCATGGGGAGCTGGAAGTCGAGGGCCTTCAGCATATGCGTGTCCACCAGGATCTTGAGGTCCTCCTGCCTGAGGATGGGCAGCGCCTCGGGCCTGGCCTCGCCCTTGAGGATCTTGGCGGCCTCCTGGCCGGCGAGCGTGCCGATCTCTCCGAAGTCGGAGCCCACGTACAGGACCGCGCCGGGCACCTTCATGAGCGCGAAGCTGAACACCGGGATCTTGGTCTGCAGCGAGAACTTCTCCAGCTCGTGACAGGCCTCGTAGTTGCGGATACCGTAGTAGGTGTCCAGGGGAACGGCTAAGGCCTCTACGCCCTTTGCCTTGAGTTCGTTCAATGAATCCGTGATCCTGTCGTTCTTGTTGACTTCCCTGGAGATCACGGTCATCCCGAAGGAGGGGGCGACCTTCTTGGCCTCCTCGACATGGGCGATGCCGTTCTCGTCGTCGCTGTGGACGATGCCGATGGTCTTGAGCTTGGGAAATGCGAGCTTCACGATCTTGAGCGCGTCCTTCATGCTCATGTACAGGGTGGATCCCGTGAACCCCGGTCCTGCCTGGGTCATGGACTTGCACCCGGCCGCCGTGGGGATGGCCACGGCGGTGAAGACCAGCGGCACCCCCGCCCCGATGACCTTGTCCTTGGCGAATTTCGTCGAGGGAGTGCCGATGGTCAGGACCAGGTCGGGCTTCACGTCCGCAAGGCGCATGGCCTCGCTCTTGATCTGCATGAGCACGCCGATCTTGCTCCACATGTTGGCCTTCTCCATGTCGAACCCGATGATCTTGCGCCGGATCTCGAGGTTCTTGCCCTGGACGAAACCGTTTCGCTCGAGCTCCTTGATGAAGCCCATGTACGATTTCTGGAAGGGCTCGATGTTGGTGACCTGCAGGACCTCGAGACGTATCTTGTTCTCCTGGGCGGACAGGCCGGCCCAGAGCACAGCCGTCATGGCCATGACACAGGCCACGATTATGAAAAACTTCTTCATTGTGTTTCCTCCCTCTCCCGGTTCACCGTTCCATGGCAGTACTGAATGAATGTCATTCCACCTTGATCGGATTGAACCACAGATCAAGGCATCAGTCAATGCGCATTGGGCAGACAGAGCCGGGGTACCCTGTGCGTCGTTCTGAACATATCACCAATTATTGCAAAATGTTAGCAGGCTGAAAGGTCTACCGTCTCCGATGCATGCCCAGGTACCTGCCGGTGTGCGACGCCCGGCACCGTGAGATCTGCTGCGGACTCCCCTGGGCCACGACCATGCCGCCCTGGTCCCCTCCCTCGGGCCCGAGATCGATGATGTGGTCCGCGGACCGGATGATGTCCATGTTGTGTTCTATGACCAACACCGTGTTTCCCTCGTCCACCAGACGGTGGAGCACGATGAGGAGCTTGTTGATGTCGTCGAAGTGCAGGCCTGTGGAAGGCTCGTCCAGAATGTACAGGGTGCGCCCGGTGGAGCGCTTGGACAGCTCCCGGGCCAGCTTGGTGCGCTGGGCCTCGCCCCCCGAGAGCGTGGTGGCGCTCTGTCCCAGCCGGATATAGTCCATGCCAACGTCGACGAGCGTCTTGAGCTTGCGCCGGATGGACGGCACGGCATCGAAGAGCTCCATGGCCTGGGACACGGTCATGTCGAGGACATCGGCGATGGATCTGCCCTTGTACCTGATCTCCAGGGTCTCGTCGTTGAAGCGCCTCCCCCTGCACTGGTCGCACATGACATAGACATCCGGCAGGAAGTGCATCTCGATCCTGATGAGCCCGTCGCCCTGGCAGGCCTCGCACCTGCCCCCCTTCACGTTGAAGCTGAACCGACCGGGGCGGTAGCCCCTGACCCGGGCGTCGGGGAGCTGCGTGAAGAGCTCCCGGATGAGGGTGAAGACGCCGGTGTAGGTGGCGGGATTGGACCTGGGGGTCCTGCCGATGGGGCTCTGGTCCACGTTGATGACCCGGTCGATGAACTCGATGCCGGTGATGCTCCTGACGGTGCGCGGCAGGTTCCGCGACCCGGACAGCACCGCGTTCAGGTAGGGGTAGAGCGTGTCGATGACCAGGCTGGACTTGCCGGACCCCGACACGCCGGTGATGCAGGTGAACACCTTGAGCGGGATGTCCACGTCCAGGTCCTTCAGGTTGTTCGCGTTCGCGCCGCGGATGCGGATACGCGCGCCCGCGGGCCTCCTGGGGTGTTCGGGGGAGTGGATGGCAAGACTGCCCGACAGATAGCGGCCGGTGAGAGATGACGCGCTTTCGCTGAGCTCTTCGGGGGAGCCCTGGAACACGATGCGCCCCCCCTGCTCGCCCGCGCCGGGTCCCATGTCGATGACATGGTCGGCGGCGAGGATGGTCTCCTCGTCGTGCTCCACCACAATGAGGGTGTTGCCCAGGTCGCGCAGGTGCTTCAGGGTGTTGATGAGGCGTTCGTTGTCACGCTGGTGGAGGCCTATGGTGGGTTCGTCAAGGATGTACATGACCCCCATGAGGGCAGAGCCGATCTGGGTTGCGAGCCTGATGCGCTGCGCCTCGCCGGAGGAGAGCGTGCCGGCGGACCTGCTGAGCGTCAGGTACCCGATGCCCACCGAGGAGAGGAAACCCAGCCGGTCGACGATCTCCTTGATGAGCCTGGACGCGATCTCCTGGTTCTTCGGGCTCAGTTCGAGGCGTGAGAAAAAGCCCATGAGGTCATCCACCGCCATAGAGGTGAGTTCGAAGATGTTCCGGCCGCCCACCCTGACGTTCAGGATCTCCTTCCTGAGCCGTGCCCCGCCGCAGGCGGGGCACGCTACGGTGTTCAGGAAGCGCGAGATATCCTCGCTGATGTCGCCGGTTGCGGTCTCCTTCATCCTCCGGGTCAGGTTGGGGATCACCCCTTCGAAGGGCCCCCCATGGGGCTCGTCGAGGAATCCACCGTAGAGAATGACATCCTTCACCTTGTCCGGCAGATCCTCGAAGGGGGTATCCCCGTCGAACCCCAGGCTTCGTTCCAGCGAGCGGATCATGCGGCCGGCGAACCTGCCCGGGGGTACCCCCCACGGCACGAGGGCGCCCTGGTTCAGGGACCGCTTCCGGTCCGGGACCACCAGGTCAGGATCGATCTCCAGGAGCATGCCCAGCCCGTGACACGTCTCACATGCGCCGTGGGGGTTGTTGAAGGAGAACATGCGCGGCGAGATCTCAGGCAGCGAGGTGTTGCACACCGGACACCCGTACTGCTCGGAGAAGACCCTTGACGCCCCCGTGTCGTCCACCACGGCCAGGGTGCCTCCAGAAAGCCTGCACGCGGTCTCGATGGAGTCGAGAAGGCGGCTCATGACGCCCTCTTTGAGCACGACCCGGTCCACCACCACCTCGATGTCATGCTTCCTGTTTCTGTCGAGCCTCGGCACCTCCTCGAGTTCGAAGTACTCACCGTTTATGCGGACCCGCACGAAGCCCTCCCGGGAAAGCCTCTCGAAGAGCTTCGCGTACTCGCCCTTTCTCCCCGCAACCATGGGGGCCAGGAGGACGGCCCTGCGGCCCTGCCCCAGTTCCATCACGGCCTGGGCCATCTGCTGGACCGTCATGGACTCGATGGTGTTCCCGCAGATCCAGCAGTGCGCCGTGCCGATCCTGGCGAACAGGACCCTGAGGTAATCATAGATCTCGGTGATGGTCCCCACGGTGGACCGGGGATTGTTGGAGGTGGTCTTCTGTTCGATGGCGATGGCGGGTGAGAGCCCCTCGATGGACTCCACCTGCGGCTTGGGCATCTGCTCGAGGAACTGCCGTGCATATGCGCTCAGGGACTCGACATAGCGTCGCTGGCCTTCGGCATAGAGCGTATCGAAGGCGAGTGTCGACTTTCCCGATCCGGACACGCCGGTGACCACCACGAACGCGTTGCGGGGTATCCGGACGTCGATGCCCTTGAGATTGTGCTCGGATGCACCTTTTATCTCGATGAAGTCCTTCATGATGGTCCCTGCGGGCGACCTGAACGTTTATCAGCCGGGGCGTTCCGGTGATGCCGCACTCCCTACAGGTAGATCCCGATGAAGTGCTCCTGCATCATCATTCTGAACCAGTGTTCGAAGGCCTCGTTCCTGAACTTCTCCTGGAGGGACTCCACGATCTCGTCGCGAACCTCATCAAGGGGCCTTCCGCCCGAGACGCCCCGGTCAATCACCTGGTAGATGAGCATGACGTCCTGGACGGCAACGGGCCCCACCACATCGCCGGGTCGTGCCCCGTGGAGGTTCTCGTGGGCCTCGGGCGCCAGGTCCTTCAGGGCCACCCAACCGATGTCCGGAGAACCCGCAACGAGAACATCCGAGTAGGCCTTTGCCACCTCGTCGAAGGGCTTCCCGGCTCCGATCTCCTCCATGGCCCTGAAGGCCCTGGCCGTATCTTCCCGCAAAAGGATCTGCTTGAGGTGGAGGGCTTCCGATCCTCCATACCGGGGGTTCGCGGCATATGTCTCGGCGATCATGGCCTCGGTGATCACCACCCGCGACTTGACCATCATATCCATGAGGGTGGACTTCATGATGATGATACTGGCACTGGAAACATCGACGCCCATATCCTTAGCCACCTGCTCGGCATGGCGCGGGTCCACGGGCTTCATGCCCATCTGGCGATAGACCTTCTGCACCACGGCGTCTTCCACCATGACCCTGAGGACCTCCCTCACGGCGGCGGGGTTGTTCTCCGGTCCACCCAGCTCGCGGATCTTCTTCTGCACGTCCGAGTACATGATGACCGTGTCATCCACCACCGCCACGATCCCGTCGATCATCTCGGCGCCGGCGGGCGTGCACCACACACAGAGCTGCGCCGCCAGCGCCAGAACCAGAAGCGCGACGGTCATCCGCGTCCGGTATGATGTGGGCACCATGGTCGCTCGTTCCCTTCCTTCCTGTTCTGTCAACTGTTCCATGCCCTATGCCAGGGCATGGAAGACCTCGCGGATCTCCCGGTCCATATCGGGGCCCCTCAGGGGTATCTCCAGGGCTCCTCCGGCCAGGACCCTTCCCTTGGCACGATGAAGCACCGCGTTCATCCTGCCGTGATCAATGATGCTATCACGGCTGGGGTACAACCTCAACACCTCATCGAGCATTTCCGCCTTTCTCAGGCGCAGCCTCTTCATGATGTCCCGTATCTCGGAGATGAGGATCAGTGAACGCACCGGCTGGGGCAGTGGCCCATAGAGGTCCTTGAGTTCCTCGTCGATGGTCCCCAGCTCGTCCGTGGTCGCGCTGAAAAGCCGCTTGTACAGGCCCAGCCGCAGATGCTGGTCAGGGCAGTAGTCCTCGGGGATATAGGCGTCGAGCCGGATCCTGATCTCCGGGTCGATGGCGGGCTCCGTCTGTTTCCCCTGGAGGAGGTCCACGGCCTCCCTGAGCATCTCCTGGTAGAGCTCGTACCCGATGGCCGTGACATGGCCCCACTGGGCCTTGCCCAGGATGTCGCCCACCCCCCTGATCTCCATGTCGCGCATTGCCATCTGAAAGCCTGCACCCAGTGACTCGTACTCCTTTATGGCTGCGAGTCTCTTCTGGGCATCCTTCGTTATCCTGCCTGTCTCTGGCAGGAGCAGCAGGCAGAACCCCTTGGTCTTCGATCGTCCCACCCTTCCCCTGAGCTGGTACAGATCCGCGAGCCCGAAGGTGTCCGCCCGGTTGATGACGATGGTGTTCGCCGTGGGGATGTCGATCCCCGAGCTGATGATGGCAGAGCTGACGAGCACGGTGATGCTGCGGTCCAGGAAACTCGACATGATCCGGTTCAGTCTGGCGCGCGGCATCTGGCCATGGGCCACCCCCACCCTGGCCTGGGAGCACAGGGACTGGATGCGCCTGGCCATGGCCTCGATGGTGGAGACCGTGTTGTGCACGAAGAAGACCTGACCGCCCCGCTGGAGCTCCCTGGTGACGGCAGCCAGGATGGCCTCCTCGTCGAAGCGGGTGATGGCGGTCTCGATGGCCTTGCGGTCGGCCGGTGGCGTCTCGATGACGGAAAGATCCCGCAGGCCCGAGATGGCCATGTTCAGGGTCCTGGGAATGGGGGTCGCGGTGAGGGTCAGGATGTCCACCTCGGCGCGCATGGACTTGATCTTCTCCTTGTGCCGCACCCCGAACCGGTGCTCCTCGTCCACGATGAGCAGGCCCAGGTCTGCAAAGCTTACCCTGTCCGAGAGCAGGCCGTGGGTGCCGATGACGATGTCCACAGAGCCTGCCGCCAGATCCGCCAGGAGTTCCCTGTTCCCCGTGGCAGCTCCCATGCTGGAGAGCGACTCGACCCGGATGGGCCATCCGGCCATGCGGTCTCGGAAGGTCATGAGGTGCTGTCGTGCGAGCAGGGTGGTGGGCACCAGGACCGCCACCTGCCTGCCGGACATCACGGCGGCAAAGGCTGCGCGCAGGGCAACCTCGGTCTTGCCGTACCCCACGTCTCCGCAGATGAGCCTGTCCATGGGCCTGGCCGCGGAAAGGTCGGCATAGGTCTCTTCCACCGCCTTGAGCTGGTCGTCCGTCTCCACATAGGGGAAGGAGTCTGCGAACTCCTGGATGAAGGGGCTCGTGGTGTCGAAGGCGAACCCCGTGGCGGCCTGCCGCTTCGCATAGAGCTGGAGGAGCTCCCCTGCGAGCTTTGCCACGGACTTCTGGGCCTTTGCCCGGGCCGTGATCCAGCGGGTGCCCCCCAGCCTGTCCACGGTGTAGTGGTCCACGTCACCCACATACCGCTGCAGCAGGGAGAGGTTGTACACGGGGACATAGAGTCTGTCTCCGCCGAGGTATTCCAGCAGGACATAGTCGCTGGTGGTGCCGTCCACCTCGAGGCGCACCACGCCCTGGAAGAGGCCGATGCCCTTGTCCCGGTGCACCACGGCATCGCCCACGGAGAGCTGGGTGAAGGGGTCGTAGATGGGGGGGCCGGCCGGGCCCTTCCTCTTCCTCCTCCGGGCGCCGAGGAGCTCTTCAGCGCTGGCAAGGGCGACCCCCATCCCGGGCAGGATGAACCCTGAAGAAAGGTTTCCCTCGACGAGGCGCACCCGCCCGGAAAACCCCGCATGGCGCATGAGGAAGTCGCTGTCAGTCCTCTCCACGGCTGTGTCCCTGGCCTGGAGGGCGTATTCGACCCGCTCGGCGAGCATGTCCGAGACCGTGAAGACGAACACGTCCACGCCAGTGTCCGCCAGGGATATGATCCTGTCAAAGGCAGTCTCGGACTGCCCGGGGGGAGGACCAATCCCGGAGACGCTGCGGGCCAGGGGGCCGTCCGGGGATGCCGCCGAGGTGGAGACCCTCCTGCCGAACCGGTCCATGCGCCCCAGCAGGTCCTCCCGGGACATGAGGGTGTCCTCTGGAGGCAGCGCCGGACGGTCCAGGGAGAGGGCCCGTTCATACCCGTGGGTAAAGGACGCGTGGATCTCCTCCCAGAGCATGCCCGCCTCCACCGCGTCCGGCCCCAGGATAACCGCGTCCCGGGGCAGGTAATCGAAGAGCGTGCCGGGGCGTTCGGAGAAGAGGACCAGGAACGACTCGATGCCCGGGGTGCGGATGCCGTGCTCCATGTCCTCGATGACGAAGCGGAGACGGTCTTTCAGGCGCATGCGCATGAGGGGCCGGGCAGTCCTGACGTGACGGCTGTCCAGCAGGACCTCGCCGGAGGGCAGCAGGGTGGTCGTTGCGAGGGTCTTGCGGGTCCTCTGGGTGCGGACGTCAAAGGACTTCAGCGTCCTGACCTCGTCCCCGAACAGGTCGAGACGGACCGGTTCCGTCATGCCCGGGGAGAAGATGTCCATGACCGAGCCCCGTATGCCGAACTGGCCCACGTCGTCCACCAGGGCCTCCCGGGTGTACCCCATGTGCACGAGTCTGGCGGCGAGGTTGTCCCGGTCGATCTCCATGCCTGTACGGATGGGGATGAGAGCCTCGGAAAGATCGCCCGCGGGCAGGGTGTAGGTGCACAGGGCCTGCACGGGAACGACCACCACGGCGGCCACGGAGCTGAGCAGGCCGTGCAGGGTGGCGATCCTGCGGGCCATGACCTCGCGGGAGGGGCTGTCGTCCTGGTACGGCCTCACGTCATAGGGAGGGAACGGCATCACACGCTCTGTACCCAGGAAGGTGACGAGGTCGTCCTCGGCCTGCTCCATGTCCTCCACGGTCTCCACCACCCAGAGCACGGGCCTGCCGGTCTTCAGCAGGATGCATGCCGCTACCAGGGCCTTCAGGGATGCCGGGACGAACCCCACCGCCGGGGCACAGGAGAGGGAATCGAGGATGTTACGCACCATACCCGCCATCCATGCTCATCCGGATGTCGTTTCCGGCGTTCTTGTACGATGCCACGGCGACGCACCCATGGTCGGATGCCAGCACGGGCCAGAGTTGCCGCAGGCCTCGGGGCACGCGCATGGAGGAGAGGACGTGGGCGACCCTCCTGCCCGATATCCTGTCCCCGGGGCAGAACGGCCTCACCAGCAGCGGCCTCTCGAACATGGCTGGAAGGGTGATGTGCACGATCTTGCGTATCTCGGGTATGGCCAGGTCGCCGCCGGTGGTCACCTCGCGGACGTACCATGGATCTCCACCCATACGCTGGAACACGAGGAGGTCCCCGTCCCGCGACACCCTCACCCTGCGCCTCACCGCATGCGCGGTCCGCTCTCCCGCGAGCACGCCAAGGGCCGTATCGACCTGGCGCGCGTTCACCCCCCGCTCCTCCCCGGTCATGGATGCCAGGGCGGTGATGATGACCCTCCTGAGCACCGCTTCATGGGCAGCCCTGAGGACAGGGATCAGGTAGGCCCGTGACAGTCCCCAGTCCCACTGAAGGGCCGTGCGTTCCAGGTCGGAGGCCACCCCTTCCAGGAAGTCCCCCTCCAGGCGGGCAATGGCGGCCAAGGACGCCAGGGACTGATCTGCCCGGGGATTGATCCTTTCCATGATGGGCATGATGTCGTGGCGGATGCGGTTCCGGTCGCGCCTTCGGTCGGCGTTGGTCCTGTCCTCCACGTGGGTGATACCCCTCAGGGCGGCGTAACGCAGGACCCGGGAACGGTCCAGGCGCAGCATGGGCCTGATGATCCCGTCGTGCCGGCGTGGTTCCATGCCGGCCAGGCCCCTGATGCCCGTGCCACGGATGATGCGGTACAGGACGGTCTCTGCCTGGTCGTCCAGGGTGTGGCCCGTGGCCGCGCAGGCATAACCATGGCGCCGCATGCACCTGGCCACGGCCTGATACCGCAGCACCCTGGCCTCTTCCTCCGCATTGGGCGTCCGCGGGTCCATGTTCAGCCGCGAGAGATGGAACCGGACTCCCAAGGACCTGCACTGCCTGCGGACCCAGGAGGCGTCACGCTTCGACTCGTCGTCTCTGAGCCCGTGGTCCACGTGGATGACGCCCAGTCTCAGGTCCGCCTCCAAGGCCGCCCGATGCATGAGATCAAGGAGCACCATGGAGTCGATGCCGCCGGACACGCAGACCAGCACGGACGAGCCCCGGGTGACCGAGCAGGACCCGGTGAGGTCGTGGAGAAAGTCGTCCAGGATGCTGTCGCTGAAGGATCGGCCCGGCATGGGAATCTCCTTTAATACCGAAGACCCCGGCGGTCAAGGCCCACCTG
>CAZNGL010000046.1:0-20522 GCA_964572405.1 uncultured Bacteriovoracaceae bacterium | reverse complement strand
GGGCGGTCATGACCAGCCCCGACTGCCCCTCGGGGACGGACCGGGTGGCCCAGGCAGTATCGGGCATCGAAGCGGACCACGTGGTGAATGTCCAGGGGGACCAGGTGATCCTCGACCTGGATGCCCTGTCCGGGCTCGTGCACGCCCTGAAGGCGGGTTCGGCAATGGCCACCATCGCCACACCGCTCGAGCCCCACGAGGCTGCAGACCCGAACGTCGTGAAGGTGGTCTGCTCGTTGAGCGGCGACGCCCTGTACTTCTCCCGCTCGCCCATCCCCTTTGAGCGCAATCCAGGACACGCGGGACTGCTCAAGCACATCGGCATCTACGGCTTTTCCCGGCCGACCCTGCTGCGGTTCACCTCGCTGGAGCCCTCCCCCCTGGAGCGCGCCGAGTCCCTGGAACAGCTCCGGGCATTGGAGAACGGCATCCCCATCCGGGTCATCCAGGCGAGCGGAACGTTCTCCGAGATCAACACCCCGGATGACCTCGAAAGGCTCCTGATCCGATGGCGCGACTAGGCATCCTCCTGTACCGTCTCCTCGCGACGCTCCTGGCGTGGCCATTTGCCGCGGTCTTCAGGAAACATCCGAACTTCCGGGGCACCATGCTCCAGCGGCTCGGAATCAGGCCTCCGGAGGCGCCCGCCCGGAGGAGAACCCTGTGGGTCCACGCCGCGTCCGTGGGCGAGGTCAAGGCCGTGGCCGGGCTTGTCCGCGCCATTCGGGAACATGCCCCGGACCTCTCCATCTGCATGTCCTGCATGACCGCCACGGGCAGGGCTGTGGCCGCCCAGACCTCCGGCGTGGACATGGTCTTCGCCGTGCCCTTCGACACCCCCGGAGCCATGCGGAAACACCTGCTCCGCCTCATGCCCGAGGCCCTCATCGTGGTGGAGACCGAGATCTGGCCGTTCATGATCCTTGAGTCACGGCGTCTTTCCATCCCTGTCGCAATCGTGAACGCGCGCATGTCACAGAGGGCCCATGAGCGCTACCTGAGGTTCGCGGGGGTTTTCAGGCAGGTCCTGGCGGGGGTGAAGGTGCTTGCCATGGCAGGGGCCGACGCGGACCGCTTCCGCAGCATCGGCGCCCTCGACGTGCAGGTGATCGGCAACCTCAAGCTGGACCACGTGGCCACGGCGGACCCTGCAAAGGCGGCTGCGCTGCGCGCCGGGCTCGACATCGGCGACAGACCGGTCTTCACAGCAGGCAGCGTGCGGGAGGGGGAGGAAAAGGCCGTGGTGGACGCCATCATCCGCATTGCCGGGCAGATAGACGGCCTGTACTCCATCATCGCGCCTCGGCATCCCGACAGGGTGGCATTCATCGCGGACATGGCGAAGGGGCTGAGCATCTCCTGCGGGCTCAGGAGCCAGGGCAGCACCGGGGTGGATCTCCTCATCGTGGACACCATGGGAGAGCTTTTCAACCTCTACGGCATCAGCGACGCGGCCTTTGTGGGGGGCTCGCTGCTGGACATGGGCGGGCAGAACATCCTGGAACCCATCGCCTGGGGGGTGCCCACGCTGCACGGCCCCTTCATGGGCAACTTCACCTGGGCCCTGGAGGCGGTGCAGGGCCATACCACCGTGGTCAGGGATGCCCGGGAGCTCGCACGTGCCGTCATACACATGCTCCAGGACCGCGATGCCTCGCGGGCACGGGGAAATGCCGCCCGGGATGCCCTCCTGGCCTGTTCCGGGGTGACAGCGCGCTACCTCAGGGCCATCGAGTCGTACCTGCAGTGGCGCTGAGGGAGCGGCCAACATTGTCTTTTTTTACTTGGACCGGATAAAAACGCGAGATCCCTCTTTTTCAGGGATCTCGCGTTTTTATCCGGAACTCTTTTTGAAAACTCCCAGCCTGGCGCTGCCGGACGCACTGGTTTCCGGATAAAAGAACGATCTCCCCGAGAAGCGGGAGATCGTTCTTTTATCCGGTCCTGTTGAAAAACTCCCTATACGTGCCTGCGCGCCGGAGGCTTCGTGAGCGCGATGATGAGCACCGAGATGCTCACCACCACGGCACCCACGATGAAGGGCGCGGAGTAGGTCCCGGTGCTGTCCTTGAGCCATCCGCCCACGAAGGGCCCCAGGAAGCCCGCCAGCCCCCACGAGGTGAAGAGGAGGCCGTAGTTGGTGGCCTGGGCTTTTGCGCCGTAGTACTGGAGGCAGGTGGCCGGGAACAGCGTGAACATGGCGCCGTAGTTCCACCCGATGAATGCGGCCACGGTCCACAGGGCCCAGTAGACGTTCCCTGCCGGGTAGAGCAGCAGCATGGCCACCACCTGCAGTGCGAAGAAGGTCACGAAGCTGATCTTGATGCCGATCCTGTCCGCTATCCAGCCCGAGAGGATGCGGGTGGTGGCGTTCGCGATGGCAAGCCAGCTCGCTGCGCCCGCTGCCTTCATGGGGTCGAGGCCCCGGTCGATGCCGTGGCCCGCGATGTGTCCTATGACCATGAGTCCGGCAAAGGAACCGCAGAAGTACGCCGTGTAGAGCAGCCAGAACTGGGTGGTCCGGATGGTCTCCGCGTAGGTGTAGTCGCGGAATTCCCTGTGCTCCGCCGTGGCCGGTCTGGGGGGCTCCCACCCGGCGGGCTTCCAGCCCGCGGGCGGCACCTTCAGGCACAGCGCGGCGGTGACGGCCATGACCCCCATGGCGATGCCCACCGAGATGAAGACCATCCTCCACCCGTAGTTCGCGATGATGTACGTGGCCAGGGGCGCCATGATGAACGACCCGAGGCCGAGGCCCACCACGGCGAACCCGGTGGCCAGGGCCCTCCGGTCCGGCCACCACTTGGGAGCGGTGGCGATGGGCGGCAGATAGACGAGGCCGCCTCCGAACCCTGCAACGACCCCGTAGGTGATGTAGAGGTGGAGCTTGGTATGGATGAACCCGGACATGACGAAACCGCAGCACAGGATGATGCCGCCGATGAGCACCACGATCCGGGGGCTGTATTTATCCGAGAGCCTCCCTGCCGGATAGGTCATGAGGCCGAACACCAGGCAGGCGATGGCGAAGGCCAGGGCGATGTCGGCCCTGTTCCATCCGAACTCTGCATTGAGCGGCTTGATGAAGACGCTCCAGGCATAGAGCAGTGCGCCGCAGGTGGTGCTGCCCAGAACCCCGCCCACCAGGGGAATCCAGCGTGGCATGATACGGTCATTGTTCATACGAAACCTCCCCTTTCATCAGAATGCCGGTACAATGCCCGGAAGTATTGTGGTGCCGATACAATGCTCCCCTGCTGAGCGCTGTGGTGCAAGAATTCCTGAGACTCCCAGCGTGGGGAAACGACTATCAAAGACAAACCCGGGAGGACCTTGAGCCGGTCCCCCCGGGCACGCATGCGCTCACTGCTTCGGATACCCGATGGTCTTGGCCGCGCCGGCGATCTCCTGCAGTACGGCAGGGTCCTCGATGGTGGACGGCGTCTTGTACTCCAGCCCGTCAGCGATCTTGCGCATGGTGGCGCGCAGGATCTTGCCGCTGCGGGTCTTGGGAAGCCTGGGCACCACGGCCACGTCCTTCAGGCAGGCAAGCGCACCGATCTCGTTGCGGACCATGCCGACCACCTCCCTGGTGATCTGGTCCACGGGTCTGGTGACCCCTGCCTTCAGCACGATGAAGCCGATGGGTACCTGTCCCTTGAGAACGTCGTTCACGCCGATGACCGCACACTCGGCCACGTCCTTGTGCTTTGCAACCACCTCCTCCATGCCGCCCGTGGAGAGCCGGTGGCCCGCCACGTTGATGACGTCGTCCACCCTGCCCATGATGTAGATGTAGCCGTCTTCATCCATGTATCCGCCGTCACCCGTGGCATAGTACCCCGGGTACTCGGTGAGGTAGGACGACACGAAACCCTCGTCGTTCTCCCAGAGCGTGGGGAGGCATGCGGGCGGCAGGGGCAGCTTGATGCCGATGACGCCTTCCTTGCCCCTGGGCAGCTCTCTCGCGGCCTCGTCGATGATGTGCACGTCGAAGCCGGGTGCGGGTTTCGTGGGGGAGCCCGCCTTCACCGGCAGCTGCTCGATGCCCATGCAGTTGGCGGCGATGGCCCAGCCCGTCTCGGTCTGCCACCAGTGGTCGATGACCGGGATCTGCAGCAGGTCGCTGGCCCAGTGGTAGGTGTCCGGATCGAGACGTTCACCCGCCAGGAAGAGGTGCTTCAGGCAGGAGATGTCGTACTTCTTCACGTAGGACCCGTTGGGGTCCTCTTTCTTGATGGCCCTGAAGGCCGTGGGAGCGGTGAAGAGCACCTTCACGCCATGCTCCGAGATGACCCGCCAGAAGGCGCCTGGGTCGGGGGTGCCCACGGGCTTGCCCTCGTACATGATGGTGGTGCATCCGTAGAGCAGCGGCCCGTACACAATGTAGGAGTGCCCCACCACCCAGCCCACGTCGGAGGCCGCCCAGTACACGTCGCCGGGCTTCACGTTGTAGATGTACTCCATGGTCCACTTGAGCGCCACGGCGTGGCCGCCGTTGTCCCGCATCACGCCCTTGGGCTTGCCCGTGGTGCCGGAGGTGTAGAGGATGTAGAGCGGGTCGGTGGCGGACACCGTGACGCAGCCCGCCGGCGTGGCAGCCTTGACGGCCTCGTCCCAGTCGATGTCCCGTCCCGGGACCAGCTCTGCCTTCACCTGGGGCCGCTGGTGGATCACACACTTGTCAGGCTTGTGGCTGGAGAGCTCAATGGCCTTGTCCAGCAGGGGCTTGTAGGCTATGGCGCCCTTGGGCTCAATGCCGCAGGAGCTCGAGATCATGACCTTGGGCTTGGCGTCCTCGATCCTGACCGCCAGCTCGCCCGCCGCGAACCCCCCGAACACCACCGAGTGCACCGCGCCGATCCTGGCGCAGGCCAGCATGGCGTACATGGTCTCCGGGATCATGGGCATGTAGATGATCACCCGATCGCCCTTGTCCACGCCCAGGTTCTTCAGCATGCCCGCCGCCAGCTCCACCTCGTGCAGGAACTCCTTATAGGTGATCTTCTTCACGGTCCCGGTGACCGGGCTGTCGTAGATGATGGCGACCTGATCGCCGCGTCCGTTCTCCACGTGATAGTCTATGGCGTTGTAGCAGGTGTTCAGGGCCCCGCCGGTGAACCACCGGTAGAAGGGCTTCCGGGAGTCGTCCAGGACTCTGTCCCATTTCTTTTCCCACTGAATCTTCTCTGCCGCCTCTGACCAGAATGCATCCCTGTCCTCGATGGACCGCCGGTATGCGTCATTGTACGATGTGTACATTGCAACTGCCTCCTTCCCGTGTCTGTTGTATTATCATATGACCATCTTATGCGTACTAGCGCAGGCCAATCCGACTGTCAACACTCAAACGTCAAAGGCAGTGAAAAAACTCGTCGACCAGGTCCTGTGCGATTGAGCCATATCAGGCGGGATGTTTCTGCATACGAAGGGCGAGCCGTGCTGTGGCCAGTCTGAGGTCCGCATCGTCGATGCCCAGGTTCTGCAGGAAACACCGATAGAGCAGCTCCGGGCCTGCTTCCATCCCCGGCGTCTCTTCGGGTGAGATCCTGCTCGCCAGGTCCACGGCGCTCCCGGCTGCGATCCGTATGAGACCGTTCTCCATGACCAGGACACGATGTGCCGCCATGAGGTCCTCCAGGCGGTGGGTGATATGGATCACGGTCTTGTGAAGGCCACAGTTGAGCTCCCTGATCTGGGAAAGCAGGGAGGTGCGGCTCTGAGGATCGAGCATGACCGTTCCCTCGTCCAGGACCAGGACATCCACGTCCAGGGCGAGCTGGCCGGCATAGGCGATCTTGGCGAGCTGGCCCCCGGAGAGGGTCGAGGTAAGGGCACTGCGCAGGTGCTCGCTGTGGATGGCCCGCAGGGCATCATCGATCCGGCTCATGATCCGGGTCCGGGGAAGCCCGAGATTTTCTGGGCCGAAGGCGATGTCCTCCTCCACCACCAGGCTCACGATCTGATTTGCCGGGTTGCTCAGCACGAGCCCCACGCGGAGGCCATGGGTGTCCACCGTGCCCGTGTCGGGCTTGAAGATGCCCGCGATGAGGTATGCCAGTGTGGTCTTGCCGCTGCCGTTGGGGCCGACGATGCCGAAATAAGAACCGGCGGGCACCGTCAGATCGATGCCCGCCAGCGCTGGTGCGTGGGGATAGGAAAAGGTTACGCCAGAAAGTGTTACCGCCGTCTCTGTCGCCTCCTGCCCGTTCAATCTGCGCTCTCTGCGGCCTTCTTCCTGGTCTTCTTCTCTGCCGGCTTCTTGTCCGCGGCAGCGGCCTTCCCGGGGGCGGCCCTCTTCTCGGCAGCCTTTCTGGCCGGGGCCTTCTTCTCCTTTTCGGGCGCCTTGGGAGCCGCCGACTCGGTCCACTCGATGATGGCCATGGGCGCGTGGTCGCCCCGGCGGGTCTTGTAATGGATAATCCGGGTATACCCGCCGTTGCGGTTCGCAAAGAGCGGTGCAAGCTCCTTGAAGAGCCTGCCGAGTGCATCCTTGGACCTCACCACACGGCCCGCGCGTCTGACGGCCGCGAGGTCGCCCTTCTTGCCCAGGGTGATCATGCGGTCAGCGATCTTCCTGAGCTCCTTCGCCTTGGCCTCGGTGGTGGTGAGCCTGTCGTGCATTATGAGCGACGTCACCAGGTTCCTGAGCATCGCCTCTTTGTGGTCTGTGGTACGACCAAGCTTTCTTCCTGCAATCTGATGATTCATGTCCTCACTCCCATCCTACTTGCTTTCCTCTTCTTCCATACGCTTGCGTCTGGCCTCGATCTCGTCCGCAGACGGCAGATCGGGGAGCTTCATGCCGATGTGCAGCCCCATCTTGGAGAGCTTCTCCTTGATCTCCTCCAGGGATTTCCTGCCGAAATTCTTGGTCTTGAGCAGCTCGGCCTCGGTCTTCTGTACGAGTTCGTAGATGTACGACATGTTGGCGTTCTTCAGGCAGTTGGCGGAGCGGACGGAGAGCTCGAGCTCCTCCACGGTCCTGAAGAGGTTGTTGTTCAGTTCCTTGTCGGTCTCTTCCTCCCGGGAGACGTGCTCGATCTCGTCCTCCTGGAAGTTGATGAACACGTCCATGTATTCCTTCTGGATCTTGGCGGCGTACGCCAGGGCGTTGTCCGGCGTCACCACGCCGTTGGTCCAGATCTCCAGCGAGAGCCTGTCATAGTCGGTCCTGCGGCCCACGATGGTGGGGGTCACGTTGAAGGACACCCTGCGCACCGGTGAGAAGATGGCATCAATGGGTATCCACCCGTGGGAGTCCAGCTTCTCCTTGATGAGCTCGGCCGGGACATAGCCGCGACCCCAGTCCACCCGGAGCTCGGCCTTGAAGGTCATGTCGCTCTGGATGGTGGCGATGAGCTGATCCGGATTGACCACCTCGATCTTGCCGCCCGTCTCGATGTCGGCCGCCCTGACCTCGCAGGGGCCCTTCTTCTCAAGGGTGACGGTCTGCGGTTTGTCGGAATGCATGCGCAGCTCCACCTTCTTGAAGTTCAGGATGATGTCCGTGACATCCTCGTACACTCCCGGGATGCTGGAGAACTCATGGAGCACTCCCAGAGATTCGTCGAACCTCACACCGATAATGGCCGTGCCATAGATGGAGGACAGCAGGATCCTCCTCAGGGAGTTCCCGATGGTGACGCCGAAACCGCGCTCCAGGGGCTGGGCGTTGAAGCGGGCATAGGTGTCCGAATACGTGTCTTCCACGATCTCCAGCTTGGTCGGTTTAATGATCTCTTTCCAGTTCTTCTCTATCATCCCTCACCCGTACCTTTTACGTCTTATTTCGAGTAGTACTCAATGATCAGGGTTTCCTGGATCGTCGCGGGCATGTCCTTGCGCTCCGGCAACGCCTTGACCCTGCCTTTACGGGCATCCTTGTCCACCTCGAGCCAGTCGGAAAAGCCCCGCTGCTCACGATTCTCCAGGGATACCCCGATGGCCTCGAGCTTCTTGCTCTTTTCCTTCACTTCAACCTCGTCCCCGGCATTGATGAGGAACGACGGGATGTTCACCTTGTGCCCGTTCACGCGTATATGCCCGTGGCTGATGAGCTGCCGGGCGCCGTTGCGGGACGGAGCGAAGCCGAGACGGTACACGATGTTGTCCAGCCGTCTTTCGAGGAGCTGGAGGAGCTGTTCGCCGGTGACGCCCTTCTTGCGCTTGGCCATGTCGTAGTATCTGCGGAACTGGGCCTCGGACACGCCGTAGGTGCTCCTGACCTTCTGTTTCTCCCTCAGGTGTACCCGGTACTCCGTTGCCCTGACCCTCCCCTGTCCGTGCTGGCCCGGGGGATACTCCCGCTGCTCGATGGCGCACTTGTCCGTGAAGCACCGCTCCCCTTTCAGGAAGAGTTTCATCCCCTCCCTGCGACAGATCTTGCAAACAGCTCCTGTATATCTCGACAAGACACTTCCTCCTTCTTGTTATACCCTTCTTCTCTTCGGCGGCCTGCACCCGTTGTGGGGGATCGGGGTGATGTCACGGATGCCTGTGATGCGGATGCCGCTCGCGTTGATGGCCCTCAGCGCCGATTCACGGCCGCTTCCCGGACCCTTGATATATGCGAACGCGCTCTTGAGCCCGACTTCCTGGGCCTTCTTGCAGGCCTCCTGGGCCGCTATCTGCGCGGCGAACGGTGTGGATTTACGGGAGCCCTTGAATCCCTGTGCCCCGGCCGATGACCAGGACAGCGTGTTGCCCTGCAGGTCGGTAATGGTGATGATGGTGTTGTTAAAGGTGGCCTGGATATGGACGACACCTTCGGACACCTCTTTCCTGGTCTTTCTGCGTCCGGTTTTCTGTCTGACTTTCGCCATGCGAAGCACTCCTTATAAGCGGCCTTATTTCTTCTTTCCGACCACGACGCGGCGCGGACCCTTACGGGTGCGGGCGTTGTTGTGGGTATGCTGTCCGCGCACGGGCAGGCCCTTGCGGTGCCTGATCCCGCGGTAGGAGGCGATGTCCATCAGCCGCCTGATGTTCATGCTGACCTCTCTGCGCAGGTCGCCTTCGACGAGCATGTTCTTGTCGATGTAGTCCCTGATGGCAGCAATGTCTTGTTCCGACAGATCGTCGCTCTTCTTCCCCGGGTCGATGCTGGTGGCTGCGACGATTTCGGACGCCTTCGCCCTGCCGATACCGAAGATGTAGGTCAGTGCGATGTCGACGCGCTTGTTCCGTGGTAAGTCGATTCCTGCAATCCTAGCCAAGGCTGTGTGCCTCCTTTACCCCTGTCTCTGGTTATGACGCGGATTCTCGCATATAACCCTGACAACTCCGCTTCTTCTGATGATTTTGCACTTCCTGCACCGCTTCTTGATTGATGCGCTTACCTTCATGTCCGCCTCGTTATTGCTTTGATCGGTAGACGATCCTTCCCTTGGTCAGGTCATAGGGAGAGATCTCCACCTGTACCTTGTCTCCCGGTAAAATCCGGATGTAGTGCATTCTCATCTTGCCCGAGATATGCGCGAGTATCTGGTGTCCGTTCGCCAGTTCCACCTTGAACATGGCATTCGGCAACGGCTCCAGAACGATTCCTTCCGCCTCGATTACATCCTTGGCCATACTGCTCCTATGCGCCGATCGCCTTCTTGATGGCGTCCTGCACCTGCTCCATGCTCTTCGTCCCGTCGATCTTCCTCACGACGTTCTGCTTGCCGTAGTACTCGATGAGGGGAGAGGTCTGTCCGTGGTAGGTCGTGAGCCTCGAGCGGATGGTGGCCTCCTGGTCGTCGTCACGCTGGTAGAGCTCACCGCCGCACTTGTCGCACACGCCGGCCTTCTTGGGCGGGTCGAACTTCACGTGGTGCATGTAGTTGCAGCCCCGGCATGTCCTTCTGCCCGTGAGACGCTCCACCAGGAAGTCGTCAGGCACCTCGATGACCACCACGTGGTCCAGCCTGGTGCCCAGGTCCTTCAGCAGTCCGTCCAGGGCCTTGGCCTGCTCCAGGGTCCTGGGGAAGCCGTCGAGGATGAAGCCCTTCTTGCAGTCGGGCTTCTGAAATCTCTCCCTCACCACGCCGATGACCACCTCGTCGGGCACCAGCGCTCCCTTGTCCATGTATTCCTTGGCCTTCTTGCCCATGGGTGAGCCTTCCTTCACGGCGGCCCTGAACATGTCACCCGTGGAGATCTGGGGCACTCCCAGCCGTTCGATCATCCTTGTTGCCTGAGTTCCCTTGCCGGCGCCCGGCGGTCCGATAAGAATAATGTTCATGATCATTCCCCCCTCGTAAGGTTGTATGAGCTATCTTCTCCCCCGTATGCGGCCGCTCTTGAGCAGGCCGTCATACTGGCGGCTGATGAGGTGCGACTCGATCTGGCTCATGGTGTCGAGCGACACGCCGATGACGATGAGCAGCGAGGTGCCGCCGAAGTAGAACGGGGCATTGGTCCACGTGATGAGGAACATGGGCAGCACGCAGACGACACTCAGGTAGATGGCCCCGACGAAGGTGAGCCTGGACAGGACCCTGTCGAGGTAATCGGCAGTGGCCTTGCCCGGTCTGATCCCCGGCACATAGCCGCCGTTCTTCTTGAGGTTCTCCGCCACGTCCACCGGGTTGAAGATGACCGCGGTGTAGAAGTAGGTGAAGAACACGATGGCGACGACGTAGATGACATTGTAGAGAATGCCGCTCGGCGAGAAGAGGTTCGCGGCCGATTTCATGAAGCCCACGTTCGGGAAGAACTGGGCGATGGTGGCCGGGAACACGATGATGGACGATGCGAAGATGGGCGGTATCACACCCGATATGTTGAGCTTGAGCGGCAGGTGCGTGCTCTGGCCGCCGTAGACCCTGCGCCCCCTTATCTGCTTGGGATACTGGATGGGTACCCGGCGCTGGGAAGTCTCCATGAACACGATGCCCGCGATGATGGCGAACACGGCGACGATCACCAGGATGAGCGCGATGATGGACATCTCACCCGTGCGCGCCAGCCTGCCCGTGTTGATGATGGCCAGCGGCAGCCTGGCAACGATGCCCGCGAAGATGATGAGCGAGATCCCGTTGCCGATGCCCCGCTCGGTGATCTGCTCGCCCAGCCACATGAGGAAGCACGTGCCCGTGGTCATGGTGATCATGGCCACGATCCTGAACCCCCAGCCGGGCATGATGACCACGGACTGGCCGGCCACCATCATCTGCTCCACGCCGAAGGCCATGAAGTAGCTCTGGATGAGACAGAGGAACACGGTGAGGTAGCGGGTGTACACGGTGAGCTTGTGCTTGCCCGCAGCGCCTTCCTTCTGGAGCTGCTCGAAGGGCGGGTAGATCATGCACAGGAGCTGGACGATGATGGATGCGCTGATGTAGGGCATGACGCCCAGCGCGAAGATGGAGAGTCCTCTCAGGCCGCCGCCCGAGAACATGTCGAACATGCCCAGCAGGGTGCCCTGCTGCTGGTCGAACCACTCCTTCATGATGGCGGCCTCGATCCCCGGGGTGGGGATGTGGATGCCCAGGCGGTAGACGAGCAGCATGCCCAGGGTGAAGAGAATCCGGTTCCAGAGCTCGGGCACCTTGGTGATGTTTCCAAATCCGTAGTTCACGTTCTACCCCTTAGAGCTGCTCGAATGTGCCGCCCGCCTTTACGATCTTGTCGATGGCGGCCTGGGATGCCTTGTCCAACCTCACGGTCAAAGAGATTGCAATTTCGCCGTCGGCCAGGAGCTTCACCGGGGCGTCCACCGACGGGATCTTCCCCTTCTCCTTGAGGACCGCGCGGTCCACCACGGAACCCTGCGCGAATCCGGTCAGGTCCCTGATGTTCACCACGGCGTATTCCGTGCGGAACCGGTTCTTGAACCCGCGCTTGGGAAGCCTGCGGTAGATGGGCATCTGCCCCCCCTCGAACCACTGCGGCACACTGCCGCCGGAGCGGGCCTTCTGGCCCTTGGCGCCGCGACCGCTCGTGGTGCCCATGCCCGACGCATTGCCGCGCCCGACGCGCTGCTTCTTCTTCCTGGACCCGGCCGCGGGTTTCAGGTTCGAAAGATCAATCATGTTATGCCTCCTCCCAGCTCAGCAGGTGCGGCACCTTGTTGATGGCGCCGCGGGTGGCCTGGTTGTCCGGGAGAATCTTCGACCTGCCGCGCCGTTTGAGCCCAAGCGCTGTTACCACCGCCCTCTGCTTTTCCGTGCAGCCGATCACTGAACGGTTCAATGTCACCTTGATCTTGCCAGCCATGATGTCAACCCATCCTCTGATAAGTTTACGATGCCGCGTCCAGGGACTTGCCCCGCTTGGCCTCTACGTGCTCCTTGGTCTCCATGCGCTCCAGGGCGTCGAAGGTGGCCCTGATCACGTTGTTGTGGTTGCGCGATCCCAGCGTCTTGGCCACCACGTTCCGGTATCCGGCGGCCTCCATGACCGCTCGGACCGCGTTGCCCGCGATGATGCCGGTGCCCTCTGGGGCGGGCTTCACGTACACTTTGGAAGAGCCGAACTCGCCGGTGATGGCGTGGGGTACGGTCCCGGCAACGATGGGCACGTCCTGCATGGACTTCTTCGCCGCCTCAAACCCCTTGCGGATGCTCACCGACACTTCCTTCGCCTTACCGAGCCCGTGGCCCACCTTCCCGCTGCCGTCTCCCACCACCACGAGAGCGCTGAAGCGGAAGCGTTTGCCGCCCTTGACGACCTTGGCGACGCGGTTGATGTATACAACCTTGTCGATCAGTTGTTCCTGGTTCTCGTCCATCTGTTCGAATCTAGCCACTTGTCCACCTCGCTATCTAGAACTTCAGTCCACCCTCGCGGGCCGCATCGGACAGGGCCTTGATCCTGCCGTGATACCGGTATCCGCCGCGGTCGAACACCACCTTCTCGATCCCCTTCTCCCTGGCCTTGACGGCCAGCAGCGCGCCCACCTGTTTGGCGGTCTCGATGCCGGCACCCTTGACCTTGCCCTTGAGTTCGGCGCTCAGGGTCGATGCGGCCACCAGGGTGACGCCCTTGGTGTCGTCGATGATCTGGGTGTAGATGTGCTTGTTGCCGCGATATACGCTCAGGCGGGGGCGCTCCGGCGTGCCGGAGATTGCCTTGCGGACACGGTCTTTCCTGAGCTTCCAGGCTTCCTTTGCACTCTTCTTGCTCACGGTCTGCTACTCCTTCTGGTATTCACGAGCCCTTAGCCCTTGGCCGCGCTCTTGCCCGGCTTGATCCTCACCACCTCGCCGTCGTAGCGGATTCCCTTCCCGGCATACGAATCGGGCTTGCGGACCTTGCGTATCCTGGCCGCAACGTCGCCCAGGAGCTCGTTGTCGATCCCTGAGATCTCGATGACCCCGTCCTTGCTCACGGTGCCGGTGATGCCCTTGGGAAGGGGGAACTCCACCGGGTGTGAATATCCCACGTTCAGCACGAGCGTGCTGCCCTTGGCCTCGCCGCGATAGCCCACGCCCACGATCCTGAGCCTCCTGGTGAAACCCTGCGTGACCCCGGTCACCATGTTGTTGGCCAGCGCCCGCATGAGGCCGTGGAACGCCTTGGTCTGCCGCTCGTCGTCCTTGGTCACGAAGAGCAGGGTGTCATTCTCGATCTTCGCCTCGATATTTCCCACGCACCGCTTCTGCAGCTCGCCCTTGGGCCCCTTGACCTTGAGCAGATCTCCGTCCAGCGTCACGGTGACGCCCTTGGGGATGGCAATGGGAAGTTTTCCAATCCTCGACATCGACATGGCTTACTCCTTACCAGACCTTCAAGAGGACTTCGCCGCCCACGTTGCCGGCCCTGGCCTTTAGGTCGGTCATGAGGCCGGACGAGGTGCTCACGATGGATATGCCCATCCCGTCACGCACCTTGGCGATCTCGCCGGAGCCCTTGTACACCCGCCTGCCCGGACGGGAAACCCTCTGGATTCCGCTGATGACGTGCCGGGAGTTGAAGTATTTCAGGTTCACGCGCAGCGTGCCCTGCTTTCCGTCGTCGATGATCCGGTACGCCTTGATGTATCCCTCCTTCTGGAGGATGTCGGCGATCTCTATCTTGAGCTTGGATGCAGGGATGTCGACGCTCTCCTTCATGGCCTGCGCTCCGTTCCGGATCCTGGTGATCATGTCCGCAATGGGATCGGTATGCATTGATGTTCCCCTCTTACCAGCTTGATTTCTTCAGCCCCGGGATCTCGCCCTTCATGGCGAAATTCCTCAGGCATATCCTGCAGATGCCGAACTTGCGGTAGTACGCATGCGGCCGGCCGCACAGCATGCACCGGTTGTACTGCCTCACCTTGAACTTGGGCGACCTCTTCTGCTTCGCGATCAATGATTTCTTCGCCATGGTTTCCCCTCACCTACTTCCGAAATGGCATACCGAAGGCTGCGAGCAGGCTCCTGCCCTCGTCGTCGCTGCCGGCGGTGGTGACAATGGTTATATTCATACCCCTGAGCTTGTCAATTGCGTCATAGTCGATCTCGGGGAACACGGACTGGTCGGCCAGGCCCATGGTGTAGTTTCCCCTGCCGTCGAACCCCTTGGATGGTACGCCGCGGAAGTCCCGCACTCGGGGGAGCACCGCATTGATGAGCCGGTCGAGGAACTCGTACATCCTGCCGCCCCTCAGTGTAACCGAGCAACCCACGGGCATGCCCTCCCTGAGCTTGAACGATGCGATGGACTTGCGCGCCTTCCTGACCACGGGCTTCTGGCCTGCGATGAGCGTGAGCTCTTCAGCGGCCTTGTCGATGATCTTGACGTCGGCCACGGCCTCGCCGAGGCCCATGTTCAGCACAATCTTCACGAGCCTGGGGATCTGGTTGACGTTGGTGTACCCGTATTCCGCCTTCAGCGCGGGCATGATCTCCTTGACGTAGTGTTCCCTGAACCTTGCCATCTTTTCCGACCTCACTTATCCAGTTCCTCGCCGCAGGTTCTGCAGATCCTCACCTTGGAGCCGTCTTCATGGACCTTGAACCCGATACGCACGCCTTTCCTGCACTTGGGGCACACGAGCGCCACGTTGGACGCATGGATGCTCGCCTCCTTCTCCACGATGCCGCCCTGGGAGTTCTGGGTGGGCTTGGTGTGCCTCTTGATGAGGTTCACCCGTTCCACCACCACGCGGTCCTTCTTGTGGACCACACGGATCACCTGCCCCTGCTTGCCCTTGTTCTTGCCCCCGAGGACAACCACGGTATCGCCCTTTTTCACCCTGCCTGTCTCATGCCTTGCCACTGCCATATGTCCACTCCTAAAGCACTTCCGGTGCCAGCGAGACGATCTTCATGAAGTTCTTGGTCCTGAGTTCCCTGGCCACGGGCCCGAAGATGCGCGTGCCCACGGGCTCGTTCTGGTTGTTGAGGATGACCGCCGAGTTCTCGTCGAACCTGATGCTCGTGCCGTCGGCGCGCTTCTGGGTCCTCGTGGTCCTTACCACCACCGCCTTCACCACATCGCCCTTCTTCACCTTCGAACGGGGGATGGCCTCCTTGACGCTCGCCACGATGACGTCGCCCAGCCAGGCGTATCTCCTCCTGGTGCCTCCCAGGACCTTGATGCACATGACCTCTTTCGCACCCGAATTGTCCGCAACCTTGAGTCTAGTCTGCTGTTGGATCATGATTGGCCTCCGCCACCGCTACCTTTCTATTCCTGCCTCTCGAGGATCTTCACAACCCTCCAGCTCTTGTCCTTGCTGAGCGGCCTGCATTCACGGATGAGGACCGTGTCGCCCTGCCTGCATTCGTTGCGCTCGTCGTGGGCCTTGAACCTGGCGCGCCTGCGGACATACTTCTCGAACACGGGGTGTTTCTCCAGGCGCTCGACGGTCACGACCACGGTCTTGTCCATCTTGTCGCTCGTGACCACCCCCAGCAAATCCAGCTTCCTCGATTTCTCTGCCATTACTGTTTCTCCCGGATGATCGTATTGATCCGTGCGATGTCACGACGCAGCTTGCCGATGAGGCTCTTGTCCTTGAGCTGTCCCGTGGCCTTCTTGAACTGGGCGTCCATGAGCTCGCGCTCGAGCTTGATCCTGAGCTGCGACGACTCGGCGATGCTCTTCTCTCGGATTTCCCTGGCCTTCATAGGGCACCCTCCCTCGTGACGAACCTTGTCTTCACGGGCAGCTTGTGCGATGCAAGGCGGAAGGCCTCCTTGGCCTGCTCCTCGGTCACGCCGTCGATCTCGAAGAGGATCCTGCCGGGCCTCACCGGAGCGACCCACTCCTCCGGTGCTCCCTTGCCCTTGCCCATACGCGTCTCAGCGGGCTTCTTGGTGATGGGCTTGTCCGGGAACAGTCTGATCCATACCTTGCCGCCCCTCTTGATGAAACGGGTGATGGCGATACGTGCCGCCTCTATCTGCCTGGACGTGATCCACTGGGGTTCCAGGCTCTGCAGCCCGTAGGTCCCGAAGGACACCCGGGCCCCCCGCTCGGGGCTCCCGGTCATGCGGCCCCGCATCTGTTTCCTGTGCTTCACCTTGTTTGGCATCAACATGACTGCATACTCCCTTTAGGCGCTCGCCTCTTCGGCCTTCTTCATGATGTCGCCGTGATAGATCCACACCTTCACGCCGATGGCCCCGTAGATGGTGAAGGCCTCCTTGAACCCGTAGTCCACATCGCTGCGCAGCGTGTGGAGGGGAACTCTGCCCTCGCGGTACCACTCGCTCCGCGCGATCTCGGCGCCCGCCAGGCGGCCGGCGCAGGCCACCTTGATGCCCTGGGCACCCATCCGCAACGCCTGGCTCACGGCCCGCTTCATGGCGCGGCGGTAGGCCACCCTGCGCTCAAGCTGGCTGGCAATGCCCTCGGCCACGATCTGCGCGTCGGTCTCGGGACGTCTGACCTCCTTGATCTCCAGCATGATCTCCTTGTTCACGAACTTGGCGAGATCGTTCTTGATGGTTTCGGCCCCCTGTCCCTTCCTGCCGATGACAAGGCCGGGCCTGCCGGTATAGATGACGAGCTTCACCTTGTTGGCGGCCCGCTCGATGATGATGTTCGAGATCCCTGCATGGCTCAGGTTCTTGGTGATGAAGTTGCGGATCTTGCGGTCCTCGACGAACAGATGGCCGAAGGTCTTCTCCGCGTACCACTTGGCCTTCCAGTCCTTGGTAACCCCAAGCCGAAACCCGTATGGATGAATCTTCTGTCCCACTGATCGACCCCTTTCCTAGAGCTCTTCCAGAACGACTGCGATATGGCTGGTCCGTTTCAGGATACGATTCGCACGTCCCTGTGCCCTGGGCCTCCAGCGCTTCATCATGGGGCCCTCGTCCACCTGGATGGACTTCACGTAGAGATTGTCCACGTCCACCATACCGGTCTGCATGGCGTTCGCCACCGCCGAGTTCAGCAGCTTCGCGATGATGCGGGCACGCTTGGTGCCGAGCAGATTCAGCATGCGCAGGGCGTCCGCAATCTGCTTGCTCCTGACCTGGTCGGCCAGCAGTCTCGTCTTCTGAGGAGAAACCCGCGTGTGTTTGAGTATTGCTTTTGCCTCCATGGCCTACCCCTTCTTCTGCGCCTTCCTGTCGGCCGCATGGCCGAAGAAGGTGCGCGTGGGCGAGAATTCACCGAGCTTGTGCCCGACCATCTCCTCGGTGCAGTAGACAGGGACGAACTTCTTGCCGTTGTGCACGGCAAAGGTCAGCCCCAGAAACTCAGGGAGGATAACCGAACGCCTCGACCAGGTCTTGATCACCTTCCGGCTGCCGGACTCCTGTGCCTGGAGCACCTTCTTCAGCAGATGGTCATCAACGAACGGCCCTTTTTTCAATGAACGGGACACGGCTTACTTCCTCCTCTTCACGATATACTTGTTGGTGTCCTTTGCGCGCTTGCGGGTCTTGTGGCCCTTGGTGGAGATGCCCCACGGCGTGGTGGGGTGGTTGCCCTTCACGCGGCCTTCGCCGCCGCCGTGCGGATGATCCACCGGGTTCATGGCCACGCCGCGCACCGTGGGCCGGATGCCGAGCCAGCGCTTGCGGCCGGCCTTGCCGATGGTGATGTTGGAGTGGCTGACGTTGCCCACCTGGCCGATGGTCGCCTTGCACCCGGCGAAGACCTTGCGCACTTCGCCGGACGGCATCTTGATCTGGGCGTAGTCGCCCTCCTTGGCCAGCAGCTGGCCGTAGGTACCCGCCGAGCGGATGATCTGCCCGCCCTTGCCGGGTTTGAACTCCACGTTATGGACATTGGTGCCGAGCGGGATCATTTTCAGGCTCATGACGTTGCCGGGCCTGATCTCGGCTTCCTCCGAGGTGATGACCGTGCTCCCCACGCTCAGCCCCTCGGGCCAGAGGATGTAGCGCTTCTCGCCGTCTGAGTACTGAACCAGGGATATCCTGGCGGAACGGTTGGGGTCGTACTCCACGGTCATGACCGTGCCGGGGACGCCCACCTTGTCGCGCTTGAAGTCGATGATCCGGTAGAGCCGCCGGTTCCCGCCGCCCTGGTGCCTCACCGTGACGCGGCCCAGATTGTTGCGGCCGCTGTTCTTCTTGAGGCAGAAGGTGAGCGACTTCTCCGGGGTGTCGGTGGTGATCTCCCCGAAGGTGGACACCGTCATGGTGCGCCTGCCTGCCGATGTGGGTTTGAATCCTCGTATGCTCATCGGTTACACCCCTTCATAGAACTCGATGCTCTCGCCGGCCTTCAGCGTGACGATGGCCTTCTTCCAGTCGGACCGCTCGAAGCTTCTGTGTCCCCAGCGCTTGGCCTTGCCCTTCATGTTCATGGTCCGCACGTCTTCGACGTGCACGCCGAAGAGCTCTTCCACGGCCTTCTTGATCTCGATCTTGTTGGCGTCCGGGGCCACGGAGAAGATCACCTTGTTCCCTTCTTCCCTGAGCATGGTGCCCTTCTCGGTCACCAGGGGCCGCTTGAGTATGCGGGTTATGTCCTTCATGACTTCAGCCTCTCTACAATTAGCTCAACGGCCTTCACGTCGATGACGAGCCCCTTGTACTTGAGGATGTCATAGACGTTCAGACCGCTCACGTTCAGCAGCTTGCTCCTGGCATGGTTCCTGGAAGCCAGCGCGGTGTTGTCGTTCGCATCGCCCAGCACGACCAGTGAGTTCTCCATGCCCAGGGCGTCCAGGGCCTTCACGTACTGCTTGGTCTTGGGGTCGTCCATGGCGAGGGAGTCCACGACCTTGAGCATGTTCTCATTCGTCTTCATGCTCAGCGCCGAGCACAGGGCCTGCCTGCGCACCTTTTTGGGAAGGTCCATGGCATAGCTCCTGTTGTTGGGTCCGAAGACCACGCCGCCGTGCCTCCACAGGGGCGAACGGTTGGTGCCCGCCCGGGCGCGGCCCGTGCCCTTCTGGCGCCACGGCTTCTTGCCGCCGCCGGACACCTCTGAACGGCTCTTGGTCTTTGCCGTGGCCGCCCTGCGGTTGGCCTGCTGCCACACCACCACGTCGTGGAGGAGGTGGGGCTTCACCTCGCACCCGAACACGGCATCGTCGAGCTGGATTTCGCTCACCTTTTCGCCTGCAATGTTGAACACGTCAATGACCGGCATGGCTTATCCCTCTTGCTTCCGCAGTATGACGAGCTCTCCCTTGTTACCGGGCACCGCCCCGCGGATGGCGATCATGTTCCTGTCCTCGTAGATGTCCACGACCCTGAGCCCCCTCACCGTCACCTGCTTGTTGCCCAGCTGGCCGGACATCTTCTTGCCCTTGATGACCTTTCCGGGAGAGGTGTTGGTGCCGATGGACCCGGTCTCGTTCAGGATGAGCGAGCCGTGGCTGGCGGGCAGACCCCCGAAGTTGTGCCTGCGGACCACGCCGGCATAGCCCTTGCCCTTGCTGATGCCGGTGATCCTGATGTCCTCACCCTTGGCGAAGATCTCGGAGGCCTTGACCTCCTGGCCCACCTCGACGGCGTTCACGTCGTCGCAGCCCACCTCGCGGAGGTGGTAGAAAAACCCCTTGCCCGCCTTTTCCTGGTGGCCCTTGTCGGGCTTGCTGACCCGGGCCTCCTTCTTGGCGCCGAACCCGAGCTGCAGGGCGTCGTAGCCGTCACGGTCCTTGGACTTCTTCTGGATCACATAGCATGGGCCCACCTGGATCAGCGTCACGGGGACGATCTCCCCGTTCTCGTTGAATATCTGGCTCATGCCGAGCTTTTTTCCGAGTATACCCTTGATCATGGCTGTCTCCGACATTTCTAGAGCTTGATCTCCACATCCACCCCGGCCGACAGATCCAGCTTCATGAGGGAATCCACCGTCTGCTGTGTCGGGTCAAGGATGTCCAGGAGCCGCTTGAAGGTGCGGATCTCGAACTGGTCGCGTGATTTCTTGTCCACGTGGGGAGACCTCAGAACGCAGAAGCGTTCGATCTTCGTGGGGAGCGGGATGGGCCCGGCAACCCGTGCGCCGGTCCTGCGCGCCGCATCGACGATCTCCTGTACGGACTGGTCGATGAGCTTGTGGTCGTAGCCTTTCAGCCGTATGCGTATCCGTTGGGTCTCCATTGCTCTCTCGCTCCTGTTCTCTTTACTCGATGACCTTGACGATGACGCCGGAGGCCACGGTCCTGCCGC
>CAZNGL010000045.1:0-20597 GCA_964572405.1 uncultured Bacteriovoracaceae bacterium | reverse complement strand
TTGCCCGTGCCCCTTATGCTTTTGCACCATAGTGTGGTGCAGGGGCCATAATTGACAACCACTGGCAAATCCTCTAATCATTTCCTAGCGAATCCCATCACAAGGCACCATGCGAGGGGCGTACATCCATGGAGTTCTTCTTCAATCCCAGTGGCGTAGCGGTCATCGGCGCAAGCGACAACCAGGCGAGGGGCGGATTCCACCTGTTCCGGAACACCATTCAGAGCTATGAGGGACCGGTTTATCCCGTGAACCCCCGTCTGTCCTCCCTCCTGGACAGGCCCTGCTTCCCCGATGTTTCGTCCATCCCGGACGACTTCGACCTGGCCATCTTCTTCGTGCCGGCACCCGCACTGCCGGACACTATCCGTGCATGCGCGCGGAAACGGGTCAAGGGCATCATCATCGAGTCGGCGGGCTTTGCGGAGGTGGGCGAGCGCGGGCGGGCCCTGCAGCAGGAGTGCGTGTCCCTTGCCAGGGAACACGGCATCAGGCTGTGGGGGCCAAACTGCATGGGCCTGCTGGACGCCCACCGGCGCCACGTGTTCTCCTTCATGTATACGGACGCGTGGAAGACCCTGCTCAAACCCGGAGACGTGTCCATGTCCGTGCAGAGCGGCATGCTCTCGGCCGGGTTCCTCATGATGATCCTTGAGCGCGGCGGCCTGGGCATCAGCAAGATGTGCTCCATCGGCAACAAGTGCGACGTGCAGGAGACCGAGCTGCTGGAGTACTTCATCCAGGACCCCGCCACCCGCGTCATCGGCCTGTACGCCGAGTCCATCGCGGACCCAAGGGGGTTTCTGGACCTTGCCTCGAAGACGGACAAGCCCATCGTGGTCCTCAAGGGCGGCCGCAGCCCCGGCGGTGCACGGGCCGCTATGAGCCACACCGCCAGCATGGCATCGGATCATGCCGTCATGCGTTCGGCCTTCAGGCAGGCGGGCATCGTCGAGGTGACCGACGTGAACGAGCTCATGGACGTGCTCAGGGGGTTCTCCAAGACCCCGACCTGCAGCGTCCGTGAAAATGCGGGCACCGCGGTGATCACCTTCTCAGGGGGCGGCGGCATCGTGACCTCGGACCTGCTCCATGAAGCCGGCCTGAGCCTGGCGGAGCTGGGCGGGGAAACCCTGACGGCCCTCAAGGCCGTGTACCCGCCATGGATGGACCCGGCCAACCCCGCCGACATCTGGCCCGCCATCGAGCATTCAGGCATCCGGAAGGTGTACGGAACGGTCAGCGAGGCCGTGATGCGCGACCCGGCCGTGGACTCAGTCATCGTGCACATCTTCACCAACATGGTGGAGAGTTCCCTGTTCGCAAACCTGGCACGGCTCAGGAACGAGCTGGGCAAGCCCGTGGTGGCATGGCTCGCCGGCATGGGGGAGGGCCTGAAGGCATTCAGGACGGGCCTCGAGGAGGTCGGCATCCCGGCCTTCGACGAGATGAGCCGGTGCGTGTCCGTGCTGGCAGCCATCCTGCATCATCGCCGCAGAAGGGGCGGCGTGCGACGCGGGGAGCCTTGAACCACCCTACCTGATGGCAGGGTAGCTCCCCTCAAGCCCCTGAGAGGGCGCGATGAAGTGGCACCCGATGGAGGTGCGGTTCCTGAGCGCCGCCTCGGCCACCATGATGGCCGACTGGGTGCCCTGGAACAGGCTGATGATGTCCTTGGACAACGGGGTCTCCCTGTAGAACTCCTCGATCCTCAGGTACATGTGACGCATGTCCTCGATGGCCCGCTTGAGGCGGGACGCGGTGCGCACGATGCCCACGTAGTTCCACATGGTGTTCTTGATGGACATCCAGTCCTGGGCGATGAGCGCCGGGTCCTCGTTCTCCATGCTGCCCGTGAAGATCCAGTCGCGGGCGGATGCCAGCACCCTGGGGCTCACGGTCTTTCCCGCATTGATGCGCTCCGTGATGTCCACGGCAGCGTAGTAGCCCCAGGTGAGTCCCTCGAGCAGTGACGTGGAGGCGAGGCGGTTGGCGCCGTGGAGCCCGGTGCAGGACACCTCGCCCACTGCGTGGAGCCCCTTGAGCGATGTGCGGCCCCTCACGTCCACGTGCACGCCGCCGCAGAAGTAGTGGGCTGCGGGCACCACGGGAACGGCCTCCCTCGTGATGTCGATGCCCGCGTCTTTGCACGTGGCGTATATGGTGGGGAAGCGCGTGGGGATGTCCTCGTCCACGAAGGGTGCGATGTCCAGCAGGACATGGTCCTCGGAGTTGTGGATCATCTCCTCCCAGATGGCTCTGGCCACCTCGTCGCGGGGCGCAAGGTCCCTGAGCTCGGGATTGTAACGCTCCATGAAGTACTCGCCGCGCAGGTTCCTGAGCCTCGCCCCCTCGCCTCGAACCGCCTCCGAGATGAGAAACCTCCTGGCTCCCGGGATGTAGAGCGTGGTGGGGTGGAACTGCATGAACTCCATGTTGATCATGCGTGCCCCTGCCCGCTGGGCCATGACCATGCCGTCGCCCACGGTGCCCTTCTCGTTGGTGGTGTGCAGGTAGATATCCCCGAGGCCGCCCGTGGCCAGCACCGTGTACTGGGCCAGGACGGGCATGACCTCCTTCTTCCTGTTCAGAAACACATAGGCGCCCAAACAGCGGTTGTCGAGCTGGTAGGATGCCTGGATGTCGGTGGTGTGGTGGTGCAGGGTGATGAGGTCGATGGCCGTGGCCTCGGTGATGACCTCCACGTTCGGCTGGGCCTTCACCGCGGCGATGAGGGCCTTCTCGATGACCTCTCCCGTGTTGTCCGCCGAGTAGAGGATGCGGTTCACCGAGTGGGCGCCTTCCCGCGTGAGGTCGAAGTCCTCGTCCTGGGCGCCGGTGAGGTGGGTGAAGTCCACCTTGAGCTCGTCGATGAGCACTTCTTTCACCACCGCGGGACCCCTCTCTGCCAGGAACTCCACCGCCTCCACCGAGTTGATGCCACGGCCCGCCCTCATGATGTCGGCCACGAGCATCTCCTGGGTGTCGCCGCATCCCCGGTACACGATGCCGCCCTGGGCTCGGTTGGTGTTGGTGGCGTAGATGTCGGAGCGCTTGGTGATCAGGCAGACCTTGATGCCCATGCGTGCGGCCATGAGCGCACAGGTGGCGCCGGCGATGCCCGTGCCGATGACGAGGCACTCGGTCTCTTTGCGTGTCGTACTCATGTCACAGCCTCAGCATGGCTTCCAGCGCCCTGCGCGCATCCGTGGCAACCCCTTCGGGCAGTACCACTCTGCCCTGGCCCGAATCAAGGTTCATCAGCGTCCGGGCCAGCCTGGGAAGGGTGATCTTGGCCATGTCGTCGCAGTATACCTCTTTCAGGGGAACAATCTCAACACGGCCTTTGTGTATCCTGGCCGAGCGCTTCACCATGTGTGCCTCGGTGCCCACCACGAGGCGTTCCCCGTCAGGGAGCGCGTCGATGGCCGAGAGCATCTGGGAGGTGGAACCCGCCTCGCCCGCCGCCTTCACCGTGGCCGGATCGGTCTCGGGGTGCACCATGATGCGTACTCCCGGGAACCGCTCCCGCACCTGCAGGACGTCCTCTTCCGTGAACACCGGGCAGTGCACCGGGCACCAGCCCTTCCACAGGACCATGCGGGCCCGCCGGACAGCCGCCTCGTTCAGACCCCCGCCGAGAAGCGCGGGGTCCCACAGGACCATCTCGTCATCCCCCATGCCCATGGCCCGGCCCGTGTTCCTGCCCAGGTTCATGTCCGGCATGAACAGGACCTTCGCCCCCCTGGAAAACGCCCACGCCACGACCTTCCCCGCATTGGCCGATGTGCAGACCGCGCCGCCTCTGGCCCCGCAGAAGGCCTTGAGCGCGGCGGTGGAGTTCACGTAGGTCACCGGGACCAGGGATGGCTCCAGGGCCGCGAGGACCTTCCAGGCCTGCCCCACCTGGTCCACCGGCGCCATGTCCGCCAGGGGGCAGCCCGCCGATACATCCGGGATGAAAACCTCCTTGGAGGGGGCCAGGATGGCCGCGGTCTCCGCCATGAAGAATACGCCGCAGAACACGATGTACTGCGCGTCCTGCACCTGGGACGCCTTGCGGGCGAGTTCCAGGGAGTCCCCGGTGAAGTCAGCGAATGCGACGACGTCGTCTGACTGGTAGTGGTGGCCCAGGATGATGAGCCGCGTGCCCAAGTCCCTTTTCACCTTATTGATTATATCCCGTGCCTCATCGTCGGTCATGGTTCCCCCTGGATGGTCATGGATATGTCGAGGGCCTTCACCGAGTGGGTGATGTCACCCACGGAGATGCAGTCCACCCCGGTCCCGGCCACGGCCCGCACGGTGTCGAGGGTGATTCCGCCGGATGCCTCCAGGGGGCAGCGCCCCGCCGCCAACTCCACGGCCTGCCGCATGGCCTCGAGGTCGAAGTTGTCCAGCATGATGCGGTCCACCTTCAGGCCGAGCAGCGTCTCCACGTCGGCAAGGCACCGGGCCTCCACCTCCACGGGCACGCCCGGGAAGGCGTCCTTCACCCGCTTCACTGCCTCCTCCATGGACCCGGCCGCATCGATGTGGTTGTCCTTGATGAGCGCCATGTCGGACAGGCCCATGCGGTGGTTCTCTCCGCCGCCGATCCTGACCGCCGCCTTGTCCAGCACGCGCTGTCCCGGCGCGGTCTTGCGTGTGTCGAGGATGCGGGCCCTGGTGCCGCTGACCGCGTCCACGTAGGCCGCGGTGACGGTGGCAATGCCGCTCATGCGCTGGAGGAAGTTGAGCGCCACCCGCTCGGCCTTGAGGATGCCCCGGGCGGGTCCTGTGACGGTGGCGATGCGGGTGCCCGGCCAGACCACTGCACCGTCGGCCACGTCAAGGGCGCACTCGATGTCCGGGGAGGTCAGCTCGAAAACCCTCCGGGCCACCTGAAGCCCTGCGATGACCCCTCGCGCCTTGGCGGTCATGACGGCGCGCAGGCGGGCCTGCTCCGGGAACACGGCCTCCGAGGTGATGTCCCGGCCGTCCTCGAAGAGGGCGAGCCTGATGATCTCATCTACCAGCGTCTGCGTATGCACGGCAGAAATCCCCCATGATCCCCTCTATTACCAGATCAGCCCGGTGGAGCTCATCAGAATTCTTGAAAAACGTCGCAAGGCTCGCATAGATGGCGTCAAAGGGTGAAGGATCCGCACCCAGGGCGGCGTAGTCGATGCGGGCGATGTCGTACTCCTCTCCCACGAAGTAGTACTTGCCGAAGCGGGGCCTCGAGGTGTCGCGGAATGGCCAGGACGTCTTCAAAGAGCAGTACCTCCTGAATATGTCCAGAAGCTCGGGCCGCCCTGCTGTCTTTCCCGCATCCAGGGTCTCCCCGAGCCTGTTCTGCACGATGTGGAAAAAGGTCTTCACGAAGTCGATGTCCGTGACGGTCGCGCCGTAGAGGTACCAGTCGTCGAGCGCGGCGAGCAGGATCCGCACCTCGTGGTTCTCCAGCTTCTGGTAGCTGGGGCAGAAGTGGCCCTCGCAGATGTCGCGGCCGTAGAAGCTGATGCCGCGCAGGTCGCGGCCGTTGTTCACCAGGGGGTGCAGCATGCACCCCACCCGGGTGCGGGCATCGTTCAGGAAGCCCACGAACTCGCAGGTGTAGATGGTGGCATAGATGCGCTTGGCGTTCTCCCGGTGCCGGATGACCTCGCGGTAATCCTCGATGGACATCCTGTTCTGGCGCACCCTGGCTAAGAGCCCGGTCCGGAAGGCAAAACGCGCAGCGAGCTCCTCCCTGGTGTTCTCCACGTAGTTGTAGATGCCGCAGCAGGCGGCGCAGGACTTGGATTCGTCGGGCTGGCAGATGTGGATGTCGGTCACGGTGTGCAGGGGGCCTGTCACTTGACGGTGATGAACACGTCTATCCCGTCCACGCCGACGGTGTACTGCACGTCACCGTGCGCCACCAGGTAGAGCTCGCCGCAGTCCTCGTCCGCCTCGAAGGCGCCCTGGCCGATGAGGTCGTCCAGGATGCCGTGCAGGGCGACGAAGGTGATGTCCTCCTCGATGACGATGTTGTACATCCGCTGCCGGTGGAGAAAGGGTATCTTCTCGATCATAGCAGGACAGTGTTAGCACATTCCTCACGATCTATGCAAACGCACCGGGGTGACAGGGAGGGTGGATTCCCATTGTATTCATGAGAGAGCGGCCCGGGGTCTGCCCCCGGGCCGCTCTCGATCCCCTGCATCTCTTGCTTGGCCGACCTGCTGTGAGGCCCGGGCCTGTGCATGAGTTCGTCGATGATCCGCGACTCCACCTGCCCCCCGCAGGTGAACGTGTCGAGGACCTTTGTGTTCTTTGCGATGCCGAAGGCGTTCTCGATGCCCCCGGCAACCTTCCCGGTGTTTCCCGTCCTCGTGTAGTATGCGATGAAAATGCTGCCACCCGCCCCTCTTCATTTCTTACGTATTCACGTTCAGTTCTTTTTCTTTCCCGGCCTCTTCCCTGAGGCGCCCTTATTCGCAACGGCCAGGGCCTTGCGCGCCCAGTCGGAAAGTTCGTCGCGGTCCTCCAGCACGTCCACGGGCACCTCGTAGTAGCTCATCTGAGACACCTTGTCCTCAAAGGGTCTGAAGGGCTCCATGCCGGCATCCTCGTAGTCGCCCCGGTTGGATTCGTCCACCTTGAGGTAGAGGGTGTCGTAGGCGATGAGGCCGAAGATGGTACCGTTCAGGAACACCCCGGCGCCCCCGAACATGGCGCGGGAGCTCACCGGACCCAGAGGGCTCAGCTGGTCGAGGACGAAGCGGACGAATTCCCTGTTCAAGGACATGTGCTTTCTCACCTCCGAGGTGGTATCATACCCGACGAGTATACACGACAACACGGGGTGAGCGAAACCCGATAGATCGACACATCCCCTGCCAGGGGTTACCGGGCACCGCACATGGCAGGGGAAACGCTATGTACCCGGAAATTCTTTTCCGGTATATGTATCTTGTCCAAGGAGGTATCCGCCCATGGCTGAATCGAGCACCCACCTTCACAAGCGCCTTCGCGCACTGGCAGACAATCTCTGGTGGACCTGGCACCCGGAGGTGATCGGCATCTTCACCGACCTCGATCCGCACCTCTGGCGCGAGGTGGAACACAACCCGGTGGCCTTCATGAACCGGATCACGCCGGCCCAGGTGGAGGAGCGTGCCGCCGAGCTGGTGCTCCACAGCCGCATAAACTACGCCTTCCGCCGCCTGAACGAGTACGTGGAGCAGCCCAAGACCTGGGGTGCCCTCCACTGCGGCAACCTGAACAACCGGCCCGTGGTATACTTCTCCGCCGAGTTCGGCCTGCACGAGTCGCTGCCCATCTACTCGGGCGGCCTGGGCATCCTTGCCGGCGACCACCTCAAGAGCGCGTCCGACCTCGGGATCCCGCTCATCGGCATCGGCCTGCTCTACCAGCAGGGCTATTTCAGCCAGTACCTGGACAAGGACGGCTGGCAGGAGGAAAACTACATCAACCTCGACACCGCCACGCTCCCCCTCCAGCCGGTCCTGGATGCCTCGGGCCAGCCCCTCGTGGTAAGGGTGGACACGCGGAGCACGCCCCTGTTGGCCCGCGCCTGGCAGATCCAGGTGGGACGCATCCGCCTCATGCTCCTCGACTCCAACATCGAGGGCAACTCCCTGGAGGACCGCGAGCTCACCTCGCGGCTCTACGGAGGCGACTCCAAGCTCCGCATCCGCCAGGAGGTCCTCCTGGGCATCGGCGGCGCCCGCATCCTGCAGGGCCTGAACATCTTCCCCGGGGTGCTCCACCTGAACGAGGGGCACAGCTCGTTCGCCATCCTTGAAGAGGTGCGCCGCATCATGGACTACGACGGCATCCCCTTCAGGCGCGCCCACCGGCGGGTCTCGCTGTACACCATATTCACCACCCATACCCCCGTGGCGGCCGGCCACGACCGGTTCTCCCCAGACCTGGTGGAGGAACACCTGGGCCTGTTCCGCGAACGCATGGGGCTCAGTCACGAGGACTTCATGGCGCTCGGCCGCGTGAACCCCGCCGACAGCGCCGAGGCCTTCTGCATGACCGTGCTCGCCCTGAAGAGCTGCCGCAGGGCAAACGGCGTGTCCGCCATCCACGGCACGGTGAGCCGCCTCATGTGGAACTGCCTCTGGCCCGCAAAGAGCGAGGCGGAGGTGCCCATCGGACACATCACCAACGGGGTGCACGTGCTGTCATGGCTCGCTCCCCAGATGTACCAGCTCTTCCAGACACGCCTCGGCCAGGACTGGGCCACGCGCATGGTCCACCCGGACATCTGGGAGAAGGTCACGGAGATCGACGACGGCGAGCTGTGGGAGACCCACCAGAGCCTGAAGATGCGCCTCATCAGATTCGTGCGGAGGAGGCTCCGCATCCAGGCGGAGCGCCTGGGCATGCGGGACATGCTCAAGCAGATCGAGCACATCCTGGACCCGGACGTGCTCACCATCGGGTGCGCCCGGAGGTTCGCGACCTACAAGCGCGGCGACCTCATACTGTCACAGATGGAACGGCTCACCGGCATGCTGAACGACACGCGACGGCCCATCCAGATCATCTTCGCCGGCAAGGCCCACCCCCGGGACAACGAGGGCAAGGAGCTCCTGCAGCGCATCGCGAAGCTCTGCTACAGCAAGCAGTACCGGTCGAGCATCGTGTTCGTGGAGAACTACGACTACAACGTGGCCCGCCACCTCGTGCAGGGGGTGGACGTGTGGCTGAACACGCCCCGCAGGCCCCTGGAGGCGTGCGGCACCAGCGGCCAGAAGGTGGTGCTCAACGGCGGCCTGAACCTCTCGGTGCTGGACGGCTGGTGGAACGAGGCCTATGACGGCAGGAACGGCTTCGCCATCGGCCACGGCGGCATGCACAACGACCTTGCGGTGCAGAACGCCAGGGACGCGGAGTACCTCTACGAGACCCTGGAGAAGGAGGTGATCCCGCTCTATTACCAGCGGGACATCTCGGGCATCCCCTCCCTGTGGGTAAAGCGCATGAAGCACGCCATGCAGAGCCTGGGCTGGCGCTTCAACGCGGACCGCATGGTCAAGGACTATGCCGAACGCTTCTACCTGCCCGCAGCCATGGCCACCTCGGCCGAGATGGGGATGCTGGGGTGAGCTTCAACATGGACATGGTGCAGCCGTAATGGGAACTGTGAACCGGAGTTGGGTTGAAGACCCTCCATCACGTCTTCAACCTGTGGAGTGATCCGTGCTCAACTGGTGCTGCAAGGAGTCGTCGGCACTCTTCACTCCGCCCCGGCCTGTTTCGGAGGTCTCCTGTTGAAGGCGTTCATGGCCTTGGTGACCTCGCCCTTCAGGCAGAGTTCCACTGCCTCGCAGGCGGCGACGATCTGCTCCTGCACAGCGTCGTGGTCCTCCTTGGAAAACCTCCCGAGCACATAGTCGCTGGGGTCCCACTCCGCAGGCGGCCTGCCGATGCCGAAGCGGACCCTGATAAAGTCCCCCGTTCCCAATGCCGCCTTGATGGAGTTCAGGCCCTTGTGCCCGCCGGTCCCTCCCCCCGTCTTGACGCGCACCTGGCCGAGCGGTATGTCCATGTCGTCGTGGATCACGATGAGGTCGTCCGCGCGTATTCCCAGGGGATTCAGCGGTTCGCCGCTCAGGTTCATGAAGGTCTGGGGCTTGGCAAGCATGGCCTGGACGCCCGCCACCTTGCCGGTCCCGTACACCACGTCGGCCTTTGTCTTCTTCACCGCAACACCCCAGACCCGCGCAAGGCGGTCCACCACCATGAACCCCACGTTGTGGCGGGTATGTTCGTAGCGCCTGCCCGGGTTGCCAAGACCGTAGATCACCTTCATCGCGCCGCCCTGAAAAGCCGTGTTCATCCGTACCGGTATCATGTGAATCCTCGCGCGCGCTCTGTCAAGGTCTTAAAATATGCATCCCGCGCCAAACATGCTATGATCCCCCCATGGCGCTCACCGACGACATCATCGCCACCCTGCCCCGGGCCACCGGGGTTTACCTCCTGCGCGACTCCTCGCGCAGGATCATCTACATCGGCAAGGCCAAGGACCTGAGAGCACGGCTCAGGTCGTACCTCTCCGGCGACGACCGGCCCTTCACCCCGCGCATCGTCCGGGAAACGCACCAGGCGGACTACATCCTCACCCACACCGAGGCCGAGGCCCTGCTCCTGGAGAACCAGCTCATCAAGACCCACCGGCCCCGCTACAACATCGACCTCAAGGACGACAAGAGCTACGTCCGCATCAGGGTGACCACCCGCCAGGAGTGGCCTGCCATCTCCATCACGCGCACCGTGGTGGACGACGGGTCCCGGTACTTCGGCCCCTACTCGTCCGCCCAGGCCACCCGCCGGACGCTCTCGGCCATCGGCCGCATCTTCCCCGTCAGGCGCTGCAAGGACACCGAGTTCGCCAACCGGTCCCGTCCCTGCGTGTACCACTCCATCGGGCTCTGCCTGGCACCCTGCGTGTTCCCCGGGGTGAAGCCCGAGTACGACCAGGCGGTGAGGGACCTTCTCGCCTTCCTTGAAGGCAGGAACCGCGACCTGGAGAGCCTCCTGGAAGACCGCATGCGCTACGAATCCGACCTGCTCAACTTCGAGCAGGCGGCCCGCATCCGCGACCAGATCGCGGCCATCCGCACCACGCTGCTGCCCCAGGTGGTGGTGGGGCACAAGGGAGGAGACTGCCACGTGTTCGCGTCCTTCCGCGACCAGGATCGCCTCCAGGTGGCAATCATGGAGATGTCAGGCGGCACGCTGCTGGACAGCCGCAACCTCACGGTGCGCCATGCCGGCGACGAGGACCTCTCAGGCGCGGTGATCCTTCAGTTCTACCTCGGCGGCACCCCCGTTCCCGGGTGCATCTACACCGATGCCTTGCCCCGGGACCGCTCCCTCCTGGAGCACGTCCTGGGGGACATGAGGGGTTCCCGGGTGAGGATCGTGAGGCCCTCGCGGGGAACACCGCTGCGCTGGCTGTCCATGGCCATGGACAACGCCCGCACCCACGCCCGCGCAGGCCAAGGCTCGGCCCTGGAGGAAATCGCCAAGGCCTTCCGCCTGAGCTCCATCCCCTACCGCATGGAGTGCTACGACATCTCCACTTTCCAGGGCGAGGCCTCCGGCGCATCCCGGGTGGTGTTCATGGGCGGCGAGCCAGACAAGACGCTCTACCGGCACTACCGCATCCGCACCGTGGATGGCCAGGACGACTTCGCCATGCTCAGGGAGGTCTTCACCCGGAGGCTCCAGGGAGACGAGAGCCGGCCGGACCTCATCGTCATCGACGGCGGCAAGGGCCAGCTAAGCGTGTTCGTCCGCGTGCTGGAGGAGCTCGGCATCACCGGTCTCCCCCTTGTGGCCATGGCCAAGGCCCGCCGCGAGGGCCACGACCGGTTCTTCCTGCCCGGGAGGAAGGACGCGGTGCGGCTGAGCGAACGAAGCGCTGCTCTGCGCACCCTCCAGCGCCTCAGGGACGAGGCCCACCGGTTCGCGGTGAAGTACCACCGGCATTTGCGCTCCCGGGGAAAACGCACCCCCTTTCACGACATACCGGGCATCGGAGCGAAGAAGGCCAGGGCCCTGCTCAGGCACACCGCCGGCCTGCAGGACCTGTCCCGCATCACCGAAGATGACCTCAGGGGGTGCCCGCTCCTGTCCGCGCGGGACAGAAAGGCCGTGGTGGGCTTCCTTTCACAGGGCGAAGTCATTGCTTCCCATTCCCGCGACACTGATCTATAATCGCTCCGCATGAATGAGACTGAGAAGGAAACGGCCTCGCCGTTCACGTTTTCGGGCAGGTACGGCCCGCTCCTGCGGCCCTTCATGAAGCGGCTCTTCTCCCCCATCAACGTCCCGGAGCTCTACAAGGAATCCATCGGCGCCCTGGCGGAGCAGGGGCACATCGTGTACGCCCACGCCGCCAAGAGCACCATGGACGCACTGCTGCTGAACTACCGCCTCAGGAAGGAGCGCCTCCCCGGTCCGAATCTGGTCTTCGGCAGCACCTTCCCCCTGTTCCAGCCCGTCACCAGGGCGATCTGGCGGCTCATGGGAAAGATCTTCCGTTCCACGCCCTTCGACGGGGGCCGCTACCGGGACTTCATGGAGAACCCGCGCAACGCGTCGCTCCTCTACCTCGACCGGGAGCCCACCCGGTACCACCCCGACCCCATCTTGGAGCTGCTCAAGATCCAGCGCGAGACCCAGCGCCCCATCTTCCTCGTGCCCCAGCGCATCGTGTACCAGCGGGCCCCGCTGAAGCTCAAGGACACCTCCGACGACGAGCAGGTCAAGGTCACGGGGTTCCGGAAGTTCCTCACGCTCCTGCGGGGACGCGAGCACGGGTTCGTGGAGCACGGCGAGCCCGTCAACCTCGCTGACGAGCTCAAGCGGGCCCTGTCCGGCCGCAAGTTCTTCGAGGAGCTCGCTCCCGAGATCCGGGGCGAGCTCGGGCACCGCCTCGCGGTGCTCGGCAGCAACATCTCCGGCGCTCCCATCCGCGAGCGGTCCTTCCTCATCGAGAAGACGCTCCGCGACCCGGTCCTCCAGTCCTTCGCGCGGTCCTTTGCCCAGGCGAACGCCAGGCCGGTCCCGGAGGTGGAGGCCACAATGAAGCGCCACCTCGACCAGATCGCCGCGGACCTGACGCCTGCTGCCATCACCTTCCTGGACAGGAGCCTCACCTGGGTCTTCAACAACATCTTCGACGGCGTGGACATGGACGAGAAAGGGCTCCAGGCCGTGCGGGACATGGCGCGCGAAGGGTCCCTGGTGTACGTGCCCTGCCACAAGAGCCACATCGACTACCTGATCCTGTCCTACTGCCTCTACCAGAACTGGATGAGCGTGCCGGTCATCGCGGCGGGCATCAACCTGGCCTTCTTCCCCATCGGGACCCTGCTCCGCAAGGGGGGCGCGTTCTTCATGCGGCGCACCTTCAAGGACAACCCGCTCTATGCCCAGACCTTCGGGGCCTATGTGCGCACCCTGCTCGGGGAGCGCATCCCCATGGAGTTCTTCATCGAGGGTACCCGGAGCCGCTCGGGCAAGCTCATGCTCCCCAAGAAGGGGCTGCTCTCCATGATCATCCAGGGGTGGGAGTCCGGCGTGAGCAGGGATGTCATCTTCGTGCCGGTATACGTGGGGTACGACACGGTGGTGGAGGAGAACTCCTACATCCGGGAGATGACGGGCGCTCCCAAGGAGAAGGAGAACTTCTGGCAGCTGCTCAAGGCAGGCTCCATCCTGAAGAACCGCTACGGCAGGGTCTACATCCGTTTTTCCAAACCGCTGTCGCTGAACCGGTACATGCAGGAGTCGCAGATCGCCTATTCTGACATGGACTCGGAGCAGAAGGAATCCCTGTACGACAAGGTGGCGGACACGATCATCCAGTCCATCTACCAGCAGACCGTTGCCACGCCCTTTGCCGTCATGTCCTGCGTGCTTTTGAGCTCCGGGGATGCCATGGAGGAGCAGGCCCTGAAGAAGGGCTTCCATTTCTTCCTGGAATACCTCAAGCGCCTCGGATGCAACCTGTCGTCCAGTCTTTCCAACGAGGACGAGGCCTTCCGGGACGTGCTTGCCATCCTGAAGGATAAGGGACTCGTCAGCATCGACGCGGGCACCTCGGAGAACGATCCGAACCTCGTGATGGTGGAGGACGAGAACCGGATCCACCTGGAGTACTACAAGAACACCATCCTCAACTTCTTCGTGCCCGCCTCGCTCATCGCCAATGTCCTCCTCAAGAACCGGGAGGGGATTGCCGAGAAGGCACTGAAGAAAAAGGTCGCCGGCCTGGCATCGCTCATGGAGAACGAGTTCATCCTGAAACTCGAGATCTTCATGAAGGCGATCGCGTTCATGACCGACACAGGGGTCGTAACGGTGCAGAAGGGGACGTACACGGCGCTCGGCGATGCCCGGGACGTGCTCGGCATGTTCGACGGGCTCATCGAGAACTACCTGGAGTCCTACCTGTGCGTGGCAAGGAATCTCGACAAGGTGCGGGACTCGGGCGGCAGGGACATCCTGAAGGCCATAAACCGCCATGCCACCAGGATGTTCAAGAAGGGCGAGATCAAGCGCTTCGAGTCGCTCTGCCTGCCGGTGTACAAGGGGGCTCTGGACAGCTTCAGGACAAAGGGCCTCATCGATGAGAAGTACCGCATCATCGACGAGAAGGCCATGAAGGAACTGGTGCGTGAGATCGAAGGCTACCTTGCGACATAGCGTCCTTTTGGCGCTGCTGGCCGCCCTGCTCCTGAGCGGGTGCGCCCACCGATACCAGAAGCCCGGCACGGGCTGGGTGGAGACGGGCACGGCATCGTGGTACGGCGAGGACTTCCACGGCAAGCCCACAGCCTCGGGAGAGCCGTACGACATGTACGGCATCAGCGCGGCGCACAAGACCATCCCGCTCGGGTGCCGCGTGAGGGTGACCAACCTGGGCAACGGCAGCCAGGTCATCGTGCCCATCAACGACCGGGGCCCCTTCGTGGGGGACCGGATCATCGACATGTCCTACGGGGCCGCCCGCCAGCTCGGCATGGTGGACGCGGGCCTCGCCCGGGTCCGCGTGGAGGTCCTGGAGATGCCGCGGTACTATTCCGGCGGCAGGTACACCCTCCAGTTCGGGTCCTTCTCGGAACGGGAGAACGCCCGGAGGCTTGCGGGAACGCTCGAGGCCAGGGGGTACACCCCCAGCATCGAGGAGGCCACCGTCTACGGCAGAACCGTGTACCGCGTGCGGTACGGGGCGTTCACCACGCTCGACCTGGCCAAGTCGCACGAGCAGAAGTGCACCTCGCAGGGGCTCACCTGCTTCGTGGTGGGGCTCTGAGAACGCAGGACTCCGGTGACAGACAAAGAGGGGGCAGGGTCGTGATCCCTGCCCCCTTCTCCATTCGGAACTATCCGCGCAGCTTCTTCCTGAACCCGGCGAGACCGATGAGACCTGTGCCCAGAAGCATGAGGGTCGCAGGCTCCGGGACCGGTGCTGCCGCGGCCATGGCCTTTTCCGCGATGAGCATATGCGCCTCGGTGGTGGGGTGGACGCCGTCGAAGAAGAGGTAGGTCCCCGTGTCACCTTCCGGTCGGGTGCTCCACATGCCCGTCACGTTGTCGAACCCGTAGGCAGCGGGATCCGCCATGGCCAGGGTGAGCAGGTTGTAGGTATCCAGGGTGTAGAAGTTCACCCCGGCATATGCCTCTTTCAGCCCCGCCAGGTCCTCTTCGAGGTCGGCGTTGAACTCCTGGCTCCACCACGTGGCATAGGCCGAGGACGGTGTGCCGCTGAACCCCGGCGTGACGCCCACGTTCGGGAGGTTCATGATGAGGAAGTTCTGGAACCCGGCCTCGGCGAGCTTGGCCACCGCCAGGGCTACATTATCCTCTGCCTGGTCATAGGAGCGTCCATTGAAGAGGTCATTGGCACCGGCCCACACCGTCACCAGCGCGTCCGATGCGATCATGCCGGAGTAATTGGCGAGGAAGACGTCCACCTGCCAGTTCAGACCGGTGTACGAAAGGCCCGCACCCGGGTTGTCGTACCCCGTGGTTGCACCGCCGAAGGCCATGTCGAAGAGTGGCGCGTTCAGGTGGTCCGCATCGGCCAGGTACTCCACCCAGACCGGGCCGTTGGAAAACCGGGTGATGCCGTAGCCGTCTGCATTGCCGTTGTCCGAGAGGCTGTCCCCGAACGAAATGACGCTGCCGTACGGAAGGGCCCAGACACCTGCGGGCACCATGAGGAATATGAAGAGGATACCTGTGAGAAAGAACCGCTTTGTCCGATGATGCATTCCCTGATTCAGCATAAACGCCCCCTTCTTGAATATAGTGCATCTATGGCAAGACATAGATGTGCAGCACGAAGCAAAATAATAAATAATGCAAATTATCCGCCAGGCGAACAAGTCATTGAATTCAGGACATGCCTTTTGAATCCACACATTCATGTGTAAAGACATCCGACACGCGAAACTTCCGTGGGTACGCGGGGTAGATCAGACAACACACCAGATATCCATGCTTTTTTGTTCAACAGCCTCTCCGGGCTCTGTGTAGGAATTTTCGACACCCTGCTTGGTGGTCCCTGTTCCCCCCGACGAGAGCACCCCTGGACACCATCTCACCTTGAGCATGGAAAAGATTCCTTTTCTTTGCTACTATACCGTCCGGAACGGAACAGCCTGAGCACGAACCTGAACTGTTACCGAAGACCGCCATACGAGGAGGAATGATCATGAGCGAGATACTCGATGTCGTAGCACGGGAAATTCTGGATTCACGCGGAAATCCGACCGTTGAGGTCGACGTCTTTCTGTCCACCGGCGACATGGGCCGGGCTGCCGTTCCCTCGGGGGCGTCCACGGGCGCCAACGAGGCCATGGAGCTCCGTGACGGCGATCCCAAGCGCTACAAGGGCAAAGGCACCACCAAGGCCGTGGACAACGTGAACAAGAAGGTGGCCCCCGCCCTGGTGGGCATGGACGCCCTTGACCAGGTGGGTATCGACAGCCTCCTCCTGGAGCTGGACGAGACCGAGAACAAGTCCCGGCTCGGCGCGAACGCCACCACCGGCGTGTCCGTGGCCGTGGCCAAGGCCGCTGCCAACTTCCTGGGTCTGCCCCTGTACCGCTACCTTGGCGGCGCCTTTGCCCGGGAGATCCCGGTTCCCATGATGAACGTCATCAACGGCGGCAAGCACGCGGACAACAACGTGGACCTCCAGGAGTTCATGATCATGCCCATCGGCGCGCCGGACTTCCGCGAGGCGCTCCGCTACGCGGCCGAGACCTTCCACGCGCTCCGCGACATCCTCATCAAGAACGACTACGCCACGGGCGTGGGCGACGAGGGCGGCTTCGCGCCCAACCTGAAGTCCAACACCGAGCCCTTCGACCTCATCGTGCAGGCCATCGAGAAGGCGGGCTACAAGCCGGGCAGGGACGTTGCCATCGCCATCGATCCCGCGGCCAGTTCCTTCTACAAGGACGGCGTGTACATCCTGGCCTCCGAGAAGGACCCGGAGCGCACGGCGGAGGAAATGATCGACTTTTACGAGGGTCTCGTGGCCAAGTACCCCATCGTATCCATCGAGGACGGCCTTGCCGAGGATGACTGGGACGGCTGGAAGAAGCTCATGAAACGCCTTGGCGGCAAGATCCAGATCGTGGGCGACGACCTGTACGTGACGAACTCCAGATACCTCTCCCGGGGCATCAAGGAGAAGGCGTCCAACTCAATCCTCATCAAGGTGAACCAGATAGGCACGCTCACCGAGACCATCCAGACCATCGAAACGGCCCGCAGGGCGGGGTTCACCACCGTCTTCTCCCACCGTTCCGGCGAGACCGAGGACGCGTGGCTGGCAGACGTAACGGTGGCAACCAACGCCGGCCAGCTCAAGACCGGCTCCACCTCCCGCAGCGAGCGCATCGCCAAGTACAACCAGCTCCTGCGCATCGAGGAAGAGCTCGGCGCGGCTGCCGTATTCCGGGGCAGGGACGTGCTCTACAGCGTGAAGAAATAATCGGCAACAGGTGGGGGCGGCATGGCGCCGCTCCTACCTCTTCCCCCCGAACACCCTCTCGTACGCCTCCTTCGTCTTCTCGATGACCGTCACCGCCGATTCCGCATACCCGTCCGCCCCGAACCGGGCCGCCATGGCGGCATCGATGAACGCACCGCCCGCCATGACCACCACCCTGTCACCCCGGCTCCGCACCGCCGTGATGACCTCTCCCATGAAGGGCGTGGTGGTTGACATCATGGCCGAGAGCGCCAGGATGCGGGCCCCGTGGATCCTGACCGCCTCGAGGAACCTCTCCTTCTCGACGCTCCTGCCCAGGTCCACGACCCGGTAACCGTAGGCGCGGTAGACGCCTGCTATGATATTCTTTCCCAGGTCGTGCGGGTCGTCCTGGACCACGCCGATGACAAGGGGAATACCGGCATCGTCGCGGTCGGGGTCATCGAATTCGGCTATCTTCTCCATGCCGTGATTCACCACATCCATGGCCAGCAGGAACTCGGGCAGGGACAGCCTGCTCGTCATGAGTTCGCGCCGGGCCCGCTCCAGGCCATTGAGGAGACCCTCCCTCATGCCTGCCGGGCTCATGCCCTCGCTGTACGCCTGCACGACGAGGTTGGCCAGCCTTTGCCGGTCCCCTGCATGCACGGCCCCTTCGCATGCGCCCGTGAACTCCTCTACCCTTTTCCGCATGGCGCCGACCTCATTTCCTTCCGTATATCCGGGCCGCCCTGACCATGGCCCAGGCATTCTCCAGGGGGATGCCGGGAGGGTACTCGCACCCCGGGGCCAGGATAAACCCTCCCCCGTCCGCGAGATCGTCCATGAGTCTCCTGCAGTGCTCCATGACCTCGTAGGGCGTGCCTCGGGCCAGCAGGGCAGTGTCCACGGAGCCCATGAGCACCACCTGGCCGCCGTAGCGCCTCTTCAGCTCCTTATTGTCCCTGCAGTCTTCGGGCAGCTGTGCATACGAGATGATCTCGGGCTCCATGAAGCGGATCTGCGAATCGAAGTAGATGCCGTCCCCGCAGTTGTGCACCCCCACGAGACAGCCCCGTGCGTGAATGGCCCTGGCCAGGTCCCGGACGAACGGGCCTTCGATGTCTTCCCAGAGTTCCCTGCTCAGGCCGTTGTACGAGGCGAACAGCGTGTCCAGGGTGACGGCGAGGACCCCTGTCCCGCACAGGGCGTCCACATACTCCGCCAGCACCCCGGTGATGGTCTCCAGGGCCGCCTTGACCTCGTTGGCGTACAGGACGCAGTCCCTGAAGAGGTGCTCCGCCCCGCGCATCATGCAGAGCACGCCAAGGGGCCCGAAGCAGAACCCGGACACGACACCCCTCCAGCCGATCCGTTCCACGAGGAGCCTGCAGATCTCCAGCACTGTCTGCATCCGGCGGGCCTGCCGGATCTCGATCCTCCTGAGCTTCCGGTATCCCGTATGATCACGTATCAAGGGATCGCCATAATCGGGATGCGGAGTGGACTCCGGCGGATAGACCAGCTTCTGCCCGAAATCGGCGGCCTCCACGGACAGGTCGAGCATGGGGATGACAATCTCCCCGCCGATGAGGTGGAATGCGGCCAGCAGCGCGTCGGCTGCCGTACTCGGGTCTGTGGCGAACTCCGCAAGGGTTGCCCCGGTGAGTCTCCGTGCGCCGGATATGACCAAGGGCGAGCACGGCACAACGTCGGGCTCTTTGTGTCGCAGGGTGGTGATGAGGCGCTCGATGGCGGTCAGGGGCGTGAACCGGCCCCTTGTATGCGAAACCGATGCCACCGCGTCCAGCAGTCGGGGCGGGAAGAACCCCGGAGGCGGGAGTCTGCCGTGCAGGAGACAGGTGAGAATCTTTGCAACAGGATCACCGGATGTCGAGGATCGCACCTTCACGCAGCCCCTCCAGCGGGAATCTCATTCCATCTGTATGAGTATACGGTGATACCCGCCCGTGTCAATGTAATCCCGAACAGGGTTGAACACCTTGAGTGCAAGGTAATCCTTGCTTTTTCCCCTTGTTTGTTCTATCCATCCCGATTCATATGGATATCCTTCCCCGCTGGGAGGGCATCCCCTGCATGTCCGGGATGAGAGAGGAGGCTTGAATGAAGGAAGTCGTCATTACCTCGGCGGTCAGGACACCAAACGGCAGCTTCAACGGGTCACTTGCGCAGACGGGCGCCACCAGGCTCGGCGCCATTGCCATTGAAGAGGCCGTCAGACGTTCCGGGATTGAGAAAAATCAGGTGGACGAGGTCATCATGGGCATTGTGCTGCCCTGCGGCTACGGCCAGAACCCCGCCAGGCAGGCCGCCGTGCTGGCCGGCATGCCCTGGGAAGTCGGGTGCACAACCATCAACAAGGTGTGCGGGTCCGCTTTGAAATCCATGATGCTCGCCGCGCAGGCCATCCAGGTGGGTGACGCCGACGTGGTCGTTGCGGGCGGCATGGAGAACATGAGCATGGCCCCCTACTACATGGACAAGGCACGTTTCGGGTTCCGCATGGGGCCAGGCAGGATAGAGGACCACATGGTGCACGACGGCCTGTGGGACATCGTGAACGACTTCCACATGGGTATATCCAACGAGCTGTGCTCGGAGAAGTACAACATCTCCCGCGAAGACCAGGACCGCTACGCCGAGCGATCCTACCGGCTCGCCATGCAGGCCATCCGTGACGGGAAGTTCACCTCAGAGATAGTGCCCGTGACCATCCCCCAGCGCAAGGGTGAGCCCAAGATCTTCAGCGTGGACGAGTGCCCGCGGGAGACCACCTACGAGCAACTCGCCGCCATGCCCCCGGCCTTCAAGAAGGGCGGTCTCACCACGGCGGGCAACGCCTCGGTCATCTCCGACGGCGCGTCCGCAGTGGTGGTCATGTCACGCCAGCGTGCCAACGAGCTTGGCTGCAAGGTACTTGCCACCCTGGGCGCCCAGGCCAGCGCCGGGCTTGACATGAAGTACGTGCTTGTGGCCCCCATCCTTGCAATTCCCAAGGTCCTGAGGAAGGAGGGCATCACCATCGACCAGGTGGACTTCTTCGAGATCAACGAGGCCTTTGCCGGCT
>CAZNGL010000044.1:0-20785 GCA_964572405.1 uncultured Bacteriovoracaceae bacterium | reverse complement strand
TGGCTTTTTGTGATGATTCGCAGGCAGACAGGCTATCACTTCGGTGGGGCTTACAATCTCAACGTAACTAGATCGGCTCCAGGCCTTAACCGGCAGTCAATCAGTAGCGAACATCCCAGAAACTCCTGTATTAGTAACAACCCTCCCGGCTTTCTTTTTTCAGGCATGGGTTTCAGACATAGGGAATACGGTCCCCTGAATGGAGAGACAAGATACTCTCGCGTCCCGGTTTCCCTAGGACCTCCCGATGCCGAAATAAGTGAATCCCATCGCCCTGAGTTCTCCGGGATTCAGTATGTTCCTCCCGTCGATGATGACCGGTCTTTTCAGCAGGGACCTCATGCGTTCAAGATCCGGGCTCTTGAACATGTTCCACTCCGTGACGATGGCGAGGCAGTCGGCGCCGGCCAACGCCTCATAGGCATCGTGGGCGTACTCGATTCGGTCTGAGAAGGTCTCCCTGGCATTCTCCATGCCCTTGGGATCGTATGCCTTCACCTTCACGCCCTGCTCGAGGAGGCAGTTGATGATATCGATGGCCGGGGATTCGCGGACATCGTCCGTCTTGGGTTTGAAGGTGAGACCCCAGATCGCCACGGTGACGGCCCTGAGGTCTTCCCCCTGGAAGACCCGGAGTATCTTGTCCGCGACATACCGCTTCTGGCGCTGGTTCGCCCGCCATGTTGCCTCGCAGATCTCCAGGGTATGTCCGTTTTTCCTGGATGTGGCGATCAGCGCCTGGACGTCCTTGGGGAAGCAGGAGCCGCCGAAGCCAGGTCCGGCGAGCAGGAAACGCGGGCCGATACGTTCGTCCGAGCCCATGCCTTCCCGCACGAGGTCGATGTTCGCCCCCATCTTGTCGCACAGGATGGAGAGTTCATTGATGAAGGAGACCTTGGTGGCGAGGAAGCAGTTGGATGCATATTTCGTCAGTTCGGCGCTCCTGATGTCCATGACGAGGATGGGGTTGTTTGTTGTCCTGGTGAACGGGTGGTAGAGCTCCTTGAGGATCTCCGCGGTCCTCACGTTGTCCGTGCCGATGATCACCCGGTCCGGCCGCATGAAGTCCTGTATGGCGTTGCCCTCCTTGAGGAATTCCGGGTTGGACACCACATCGAACTCCACGCCGGAGAGGCCCCTGGCATCGAGCCTGCTTCGCACCGCATCGCGCACCTGTTCGGCAGTTCCCACCGGAACCGTGGACTTGTCCACGATGATCTTGTAATCCTCGATGACATCACCCAGTTGAGAGGCCACGTCGAGGACATAGGTGAGATCGGCCGACCCGTCCTTGTCCTGGGGTGTGCCCACGCAGATGAAGCACAGCAGGCTGCTGCGCACGGCTTCCTTCATGTCGGTGGTAAACCGTATCCTGCCCTCCTCGGAATTGCGGGACACCAGTTCCTTCAAACCCGGTTCATAGATGGGTATTTCACCCCTGGTGAGCATGGAGATCTTGTCCTGGTTCTCATCAACGCAGATGATGTCGTTCCCCATCTCTGCGAGACATGCCCCTGTTACCAGACCCACATATCCGCTGCCTATCATACAGATTTTCATACCGTCTCCTGGTTCGATCTGCAGTACTGTTCAGGCTTGCCTTCCCCATGCACGATTTTCATGTCATGAGATACCCGGAAGTGTTCTGAAAATACTGAAGGTGGCCGTACAAAGTCAAAAAAATAATCATGCGCGCCCTGCAGAAATGACTGGTTTTTCGATTTCTGACATATATGACACGACGTGCATACTTCCTGTGCATGAGGGGCATTCCCAACATGTGTACTTAGAGAAGGTTTCGCAGGACTTGGTGCCGAGGGACGGAGTTGAACCGCCGACACGGGGATTTTCAGTCCCCTGCTCTACCTACTGAGCTACCTCGGCAACCGTCTGGTTGTGTAGTGAATTTGAGGTAGGTTTGTCAAGACTTTTCGTCTTCGCTGAAATCGAAGCTTTCCAGGGTTTCTCCGCCTTCCTTGAGCACGTCTTCCATGGAGACGTCCTTGCCCTTCCTGGGGGCGGCATCCTTGCCGAGGAGGTCCTTGCGGTCTTCTTCCACCTTGTCCACGGCAAAGCCGTCGTCATTGACCTCGATCTCGGGCTGCTTGGTGTAGATGTTCAGCTTTATCTTGGCCGGGACAAGATCTTCCCCGCAGCTCTTGCACCTGTCCAGGTAGTCGTAGCTCACATAGCCACACTTGGGACACTTCATGGGCGCCAACCTCCTTTGCGATATCCTGCTCTATCGGTATACCGAAACCGGAACATTAGCAAAGCCATTTTGCAGGGGTTTGGATTTCATTGATGTATTTCAGGCGCCCCCTCCCTGGCCCTCCCCCCCAAGGGGGGAGGGGACTCAGGGGAGGGGGAACGTGAAAAGTACACTTGCATATCATGAGTCGATCAGTATAATGGGTGGCGTCATCCATTGAGCTTCATTCATCCGAGAGCCGCAAACCATTTGAAACTATTGCTATTTTATATACATAAGGAGGATCAGAATGGAATCGAACCAGACAAGCGGACGTGTGTTCAGGGCCATGGGCTGGCTCCCCGACTACCCGGACTTCCGTGACTACACCGTGGGGACCAGGAGCGTTTCGAACAGGCTTGCAGCGCTGGGGCAGAAGGATTCGCCCCATGCCATGTTCGTCAAGGCAGGGGCTGCAGACCCGGCAAAGGCCAGGCTGCCCGCATCGGTGAGCCTGAAGAAGTGGTGCTCGCCGGTGGAGGACCAGGGCGACCTGGGGTCGTGCACGGCCAACGCCGGGGTGGGGCTGCTGGAGTACTGCGAGCGCAAGGCCTTCGGCAGGCACATCGACGCCTCTCGGCTGTTCCTCTACAAGGCCACGAGGAACCTCCTGCGGCTCAAGGGGGACACCGGGGCCTACATCCGCTCCACCATGGAGGCCATGGTGCTCTTCGGCGTTCCGCCCGAGGAGTACTGGCCCTACAGTACGGGCAGCTTCGACGTCGAGCCCTCGGCCTTCTGCTATGCCTTTGCGCAGAACTATCAGGCCCTGCAGTACATCCGCCTCGACCCGTCCGGATTGTCGCGGGAGGATGTGCTCAAGGCGGTCAGGACCAGCCTGGCCGCCAAGATCCCGGCCATGTTCGGCTTCACGGTGTACGACTCCATCTACGATGCCGAAGACGGCAGGATACCTTTTCCTGGCCCGAGGGACAAGGTGCTGGGCGGGCACGCGGTCATGGCCGTGGGCTATGACGATAAGCTGGAGATCGTGAACGCCTCCACGGGCAAGGCCACAAAGGGTGCCATCATGATCCGCAACTCCTGGGGAAAGGACTGGGGGAACAAGGGCTATGGCTGGCTCCCGTATGACTACGTGCTCAAGGGCCTGGCCGAAGACTGGTGGACCCTGCTCAAGAACGAGTGGATCGACACGGGCGAGTTCAGGCTGGAGAAATAAGTCCGACCTGTCACCGGACATGGAAGACCCTCTCTACACGGCCTTCTCCCCATACCCTCATCCGGGGAGGGGGCCGGTTTCGGTGAGGTAGATATGCAGGAGTCGTATTTCTTTATCAATTGGATCCATGTGGCTGGCATTACGATAAGGAGGGCAGATTGAACGAGAACAGGGTAAAGGAAAAGAGGTTGACAAGAGGCGATAATCTGTACAGACTACCTGTACAGGTAACGCAGGGGGAGCGATTACGCATGCCTATTCAGAGAACCTATACCAATGCCCGGGCGAACCTGGCGGAACTCCTCGATCAGGTCGTTGACAACCACGAGGTCGTCATCATAAGCCGCAAGGGTTCAGAGGATGTGGCGCTCATATCCGCGTCAGAGCTGTCGAGTCTCCAGGAGACCGCTCACCTGCTGCGATCTCCCCGCAATGCCCGGAGACTGCTGAGTGCACTGGATCGTGCACATTCGAGGACAGTCGAACCTCAATCAGTGGGGGACGTGAAGAGGTCCGTCGGGCTTGAAAAGAAGAGATGAGCCCGGAAAACCTGCCGGGCGCCGTCGCGACACGATTTTTCACAAGGAATTCATCGATGATCTCCGCTGGTGGGTGGAAACGGATCGCAGGATCGCCCTGAAGGCCTTTGACCTCATTGAGGCGATCGAACGTGACCCCTTTTCGGGAACAGGAAAGCCCGAGCCGTTGAAATATCTCGCCCGGGGCGCATGGTCCCGACGACTTACCCAGGAACACCGCATCGTTTACCTGGTCTCGGATGACCGGATAGACTTTCTCCAGGCCAGGTATCATTACTGACCCATGTGAAGGAAGGGTGGGATACGATGAAGATATATAACGACAAAAAGGTGGACGCCCTGTATATCAAACTCGGCACAAAATCCCCTGATGGTGTTGTAGAGCTCTCGGAGGGGATAAACCTCGACACGACCACGAAAGGAAAGATTATCGGAATCGAGATCCTGAATGCATCCAAGCGCATCGACATCACGACGATTCTTTCCTATCAGCTCGAGCTCGACAAGAAGGTCCTGTCTCAAAGGGTTGCATGAATGAGTTGTCGGGAAAAAGAAAAGCATAGTCCCACCTCCTTATGGCTATTGTGATAACCAGTGAAAGAAGGGGAGAAAGGGTACTATAGTGGACCCCTCGGGTACGTTGTGGAAAAGCAGGGTTGGTGTTATAATGTATCTCAATTGTTCGATGCGCGTCGAACGATACGTCTGGGGAATTGGAGTTGAGGCTATGCAGAAACAACTCACAGCAATTATTGAGCGTGAAGGGGATGGGTACGTGTCATTCTGCCCGGAACTTGATATCGTGAGCCAAGGTGATACCATCGAGGCAGCTCGCGAGAATCTTCGGGAAGCACTTGAGCTGTTCTTCGAGACCGCTTCTCCCAGTGAGATCAAGACGCGCCTGCATGATGAAGTGTATGTGACCCGACTCGAGGTTGCAGTTGGGTAAGCTCCGCCACCTTTCGGGAAAACAAGTATGCACAATTCTTGTGCAGCACGGGTTTACCGAGGTGCGTCAGCGAGGCAGTCATATCGTGATGCAGAAAAAACTCCCTGATACAACGGTCACCATACCGGTTCCGGACCATGCAGATTTACGAACCGGGACGCTCCAATCAATAATCCGCCAGTCCGGATTGCCAAGAACCGAGTTCGAGTCATGAAAAGCATTGCCCAATGAGTGGGGGGGCGGTTCTCTAACTCCTGGGGCGAAGATGCTTACTTCCAGATTGGAAATGCCCGAATGTTTTGCTTATAATCCAACCAAGGAGTTGAGAAGTCATGACGGCTCGTGCGCAGGCCAAGGAAATTCAGAAGCTGTACCGGCAGGCGTTCAATGAGTATGGCCCCGTGGCCCTCTGGAACATGCGCCCTGTCGAGCAGCCCACCCCCGCTGATGCGCTTGCAATCACCAGGGCACTGAGGACGTACGGCAGCATGGCCGGACGTCGTCTGGCGGAACGGATCGAAGAGCTCTGCCGTGCCTCTGACTAAACTGCAATCCCATGCACTCAGGATCCTTGCTGCACAGCGCAGTCCCGACAGCTACATTGCAGGTGGCGTTGCCCTCAACCGTGACGCCCCCCGGTTTTCGAGCGATATCCACATTTTTTAAGGATTCTGAAGAGCGTGTCTCGACAGAAGCCGAATCGGATGCACATGCCCTGATCAGTGCCGGCCTCAGGCTTACCTGGCTGAAGAACCAGACTGGCAGGCGAACCGCCCTTATCGAGGGCCTTGGCGAGAACATGCAGCTGGAGTGGGTTGCAGACAGTGACTTTCGATTTTTCCCTGCTGTGCGGGACGACCTTTTCGGTTATGTGCTGCACCCGGTTGACCTGGCCGTGAACAAGGCAGCTGCTGCGGCTGACCGTCGGACCCCACGCGACATAGTCGATCTGGTAACCATTCATGAAGACATCCTTCCCCTTGGTGCCGTGGTATGCGCTGCAGTCGGGCGGTTTCCCGGGCAAAGCCCCGAGGAGATGCTGGCTGATATCACGCGCCACAGCCGCTTCACTGCAGAGGAGTTTCGCGTGCTCGCCATGGAGCATACGATCGATGTCTCCGCTCTGCATCGCCGGATACGAGACATGATCGCAGATGCTGAACGCTTCATAAGCCGTATCCCGAGTGATGATGTCGGTGTTGTCTTTCTGGAGGATGAAAAACCCGTGCAGCCTGACCTGGACCATATGCAAAAGTACCAGCGGCGACGGGGATCGCGGAAAGGGCTCTGGCCGACATCTTCCGAAATCTCCAGCGCCATGCTGGGCCACTACGAGAAACCCAAGCCCTGACGGTGTGGCAGCAGGTGGTGCCTTGTGTCAGTTGTCAGAGGTCATGGAACGCGGCCATTCGAAAGCCCTGTTCCTCGAAGTGCCTGTCAAAGGTGAATGCGCAGTCGATGTCGTGGTGATCCATGATCTCGAAGCTGAGGCAGTCCACCAGGCTCACGTCTTTCCGGTTGATCAGGAAGAGGCGGCGCATGGCCCGTTCATGCCACGGGCTGTCAGCCCATACGACATCCATGAGGGGCACGATGGAACGGTTGAAGTCGTGCACCGCCCCCATGCCGATGCGGCGCTGGAGGAGGGCTGTTGTCTCGACGAGCACGAGGGAGCTCGTCAGGAGTCTTGCCTTCCTTTGAGCGAAGTACCTGAAGTTCTCCCTGGCACGGACATGCATGAAGTCGTTCTCGACCATGAAGGCGAACAGGCCCGAGGTGTCGGCGAAGATCTTCATGAGGAATAGTCCTCGTCCAGGTACTTGTCGTGCTCGATCGATATGTCCGGGTTCTCTGCGGAATATTTCCCCGCAACGGCAAGGGCCTGACGATAGAGCCCCGGTCTGTTGTTCGTACCGGCGGCGATGTACTGGTCAATGGCCTGCCTGATCAGCGAGGCCATGGATTCCCTGTTTCTCAGGGACAGTTCCTTGAGGATCTGTGCCTGTTCCTCGGAGAGCTGGATCTGGGTCCTGACCATGAGAGCTCCTTTAGCATGATAACAAATAATGATGTAATGTAATCATAATGGAATGGGCATGGTCTGTCAAGGGGGGGGGCATATCGCTGCTGCGGAATATCATTGCTCGGGTCCTTCCGGACGGTGTACACCCGCCCCGCATCCATGCTATGGATTCATCCCATGGTACAGGTACCCGAACGCGACCTCATCGACCGGTATCATGCCCTGGGTGAGGTTGAGCGGCGTGTCCTGGAGCTCGCGTCGGCCATCTATACCGGTGCGGACGGGCGCGTGTTCCAGGCCTGCATGAAGGACCTGGGTCCCGGGTTCTTCGCGTGGAAGACCCTCTCGCGGTCAGACCTTTCGGCCTGTCTCGCCGAGCTGCGGGGGCAGGGCCTCCTGGACGGGCGGAATCGCTGCCACCCGGACATAGCCGAGATTGCGATCCGGCAGGCCGCGGCCAGACGGCTGACCATGCCCGGCGACCTCACGCCCCGCGACCTCGCCGACGAGGGCACCTGGTCCTCTGAGGCGGGGCGGTGCATACGCTGCACGGGTCATGAGACCCTGGGGTGCAGAACACGGTACGGAACGGTCTGCGCCAGGTGCGCCCTCGATATCTTCAGGGGCGGTTTCGACGCGAGCGAGGTCGCGGCCTGGCCTCCGGGGCGCATCATCCAGGCCCTCGGGCCCGAAGGGCCGCACGACGAAAGGTTCGCCGTGCTCGCACACGCGTCCAGTGCACCGGGCAAGACCGCCGGTGCCTGGACGGCGTTCCATGGCTGCATCGTGGACAATCTCGGGTATGTGTCGGAGTCGCCCATGGCGGGCCTGATACGGCAGGCGGCCATGGACGCGTGTGTGGCCATCGGGAAGCCCGTCATGCCCGTCCTCCTCGAGCGGTGCCGGCAGGAGCCCTGGCAGCTCATGGCCAACTGCATCTACGCGGCATCCCAGATCGATACGAGCGACAGGGTCTTCCACAACCTGCTCCTGCGGGGCCTCCAGCATCCCGATCCGGAGATACGCAGGCACCTCGCCCGGGCTGCCGGGAGGGCACAGAAACATCGCTGGGCCAAGGACGCCCTCGCCGTACTCGGGAGGGATGCGGACAGCCAGGTCAGGGAGGAGGCGCACCAAGCCCGCTATTATCCCCACCATGAACGGAGGCAGCGACCCTCGCGGGCTGCGGAGCTGCCGGGCGGCTACTTCCGCTGCCTGGCGGAAACGGTGAACAGGCACGCCGGTGATCACGGCACCGACCCGGAAATCGTCGAACGTGAGCTGCGCCTCGCTTTCCATGGAGGGGATTCCGTCGCATTCCAGCAGGCCTCGTACAGGGCCCGGATCCAGGGCCTCAGTGTGGAGGCCCTTGTGGCAGGGTTCTGCAACTCCCCGTTCGACGGCGAGTGGTTCGGTTCCCTGGAACCGACACGGCGCACCGACGCCCTCTTCTGCATACTCCGCCAGGCACTTCATTTCTGTCTGAAGGTGGACGGTGCCCTCGCCCATGCCATGGACCCGGCCTTCCTCGGGTCCCTGGACCCTCAGACAAGGATCAACCTGTGGTATTACGCGGTGGGACTGCTCCTGTTCTCGGGCAGGATGGAAGACGTCTCGAAGGCTCTCGACGAGGCCGTCGAGTTTATCCCCATCGGGGTCAGGGGCTGGATGGCGCTGATCACCGGGGACGTGGACGCGGCGATCTCGCATTACGAGGCCGACCTCGAGGGCCTGCGCAGGAGGACCAGGGAAAAGAGGCCCTGCTTCCACGGCCACGAGGGGCTGTTCTACATCATGGCCCTCATGAAGAAGCACGCATCCACGGGAGACGACGCCCTTCTGGGGAAGGCCCTGGCGGCGGTCGAGGCGTCCCTCGACAGCGGACGCGTCATGGCCTCGCTCCATGGGGTATACGGGTGCCTCAGGTGCATCCTGAAGGTCATGCTGCGCGACCCTGCCTGGACGCCGGACAGGCTGCCCGAAGGACCTGAGCGGCCCGGTGTCCTCGACCTCTACTTCTTCGCGCTCGCCAGCCTGCTCGCCACGGGCGCCATGGACCGGGACCTGGCAGATGAGCTGCGGCTGGCAGCGGAAAAGGCCGGGCAGGCCGGAATGTACTGGTTCTCCGTGGAGATCGCCGCGCTCCTCGATCGTGCCGGGGCGGACTGCGGCGAAGAGGTCGGTCGAGCGGCCCAGGCCGGGAGGGCCCTGGGAATCAGGGCGGTGACGCCGGACATCAAGGCCGAGGATGTCTGGAGGCGGGGGCTCGATGCGCTCATGGAACTCGACGAGGGCCGGGAGGAGTGGCACGAACGGAGGCTCATATGGCTCCTTTCCATGGACGGGAACGGCGTGAGCATCCGGCCCAAGGAGCAGAGGCGCAGCAGGAGGAGCGGCGCCTGGACCGGGGGGCGGGCGATGAGTGTCCGCGACATCGCTCACAGCTGCGACGACGAGGGCATCAGCGCCCTCGACAGGAGGGTGTGCAGGGCCATGCTCGCCTATCAGGAGTCCTGGATGCCCGGCTTTCCCGCGGAGTCCTCCACCGGGGAGTTCCTGATCCACTTCGTCGGCCACCCGCGGGTCTTCCTGGAGGAATCGCCGCAGACCGTCGTGGAGATCGTCAGGGGGGAGCCCGAGGTCTTCGTGCGTAGGGAGGGGCGGTTCGTCGTGGTAAGGCCCTCCGTGGCACAGGTGGACGGGGATGTGGTGGTGGTCCGCGAATCACCGGTGCGCATCAGGGTCATCGAGCTGGACGACACGCATCGGCGGGTCCTGCGCATCCTCGGCAGGAACGGGCTGAGGGTGCCCGAAGAGACCGCCGCAGAGCTGATGGCGGCCGTGCGCAAACTCTCCTCGAAGATGATCGTACAGTCATCCCTCGAGGACGCCTCCTTGGGCGTCGAGCAGTGCGGGGCAGACCCCACGCCCTGCATCCACATCGTCCCCTCGGGCCAGGGTTTCAGGCTGGAGCTCTTCGTCAGGCCCTTTGCCACGGCCGGGCCGTACCTCAAGCCCGGCCTCGGCGGCACCGTGGTCTTCGCCGACATCGACGGGAAAAGGCTCGAGGCCGTCCGCGACCTGGACCGGGAGCGGGAGCGGGCCCGGACCGTCGTCGAGCTGTGCTCCACCCATGCATCGGCCCAGATCGGCGAGATGCGCTGGCACCTCGAGGACCCCGTGAGCTGCCTGAACGTGCTGGCCGGGCTTTACCCCCTCAACAGCGACGGCCAGGTGCGGGTGGAGTGGCCCGAGGGCGCCGGGCTGAGGCTCAGGGGCGTGGCCTCCTGCGACCGTCTCCGGCTCAGAGTGAGCTGGCGCCACGACTGGTTCGACATCGAGGGCGGGCTCGATCTCGGCGACGAGGTGATCGGCCTGAGGACGCTCATGGAGGCCATCGAGCGGTCCCCCGGCGGTTTCGTGCCCCTGGACGACGGGGCCTTCCTCGCCCTGACCGAGGAATTCCGCAGGAAGCTCGGGGACCTGGCCTCCTATGCGACGCGCAGGAAGGACGCCGCGGGTTTCCACCCCCTGGCCCTGTTCCCGCTGGAGGCGCTCAGGGACGAAGCGCGGCGGTTCGAGATGGACCCCGCGGCACAGGCACGGTACGAGGCCTTCCGGCAGGCACTGTCCCTGGAGCCCGAGGTTCCGCCGACCTTCCAGGCGGAGCTGCGCGACTACCAGCGCGAGGGGTTCCAGTGGCTCGCGCGGCTCGCGGCCATGGGTGCGGGCGCGTGCCTGGCAGACGACATGGGGCTGGGCAAGACCATACAGGCCCTGGCCCTGCTCGTCCACCGTGCCGGCTCAGGCCCGGCCCTGGTGGTCGCCCCCACCTCGGTATGCATGAACTGGGCTAACGAGGCCGCGCGATTCGCGCCCACCCTGAACGTCATGCTCCTGAACCGGGACCGGAGCCTCGTGAAACGGGAGATGAAGCCGTTCGACGTCCTGGTCGCCAGCTACGGGCTGCTCCTGCAGGAGCAGGAGGCGCTGTCCTCGCTGCGGTGGAGCACCATCGTGCTCGACGAGGCCCAGGCCATCAAGAACGTCTCGGCCAAGCGGACGGGCGCCGCCCTGTCACTGAAGGGAGATTTCAGGCTCGTCACCACGGGCACGCCCATCGAGAACCACCTGGGCGAGATCCATTCCTTGTTCCACTTTCTCAACCCGGGGCTCCTGGGGTCGCGGAAATCCTTCATGGAGCGGTTCGCCGAGGCGTTCCAGAAGCGGAAGGACCCCGAGGCGAGGCGGAGACTGAAGAGGATGCTCCAGCCCTTCATCCTCAGGCGGCTCAAGTCGGCCGTGCTGGACGAGCTGCCGCCCCTGACCGAGATAGTGCTCGAGGTCGAGATGGGCGCAGAGGAGGCGGCCCTCTACGAGTCCCTGCGCAGCTGCGCCCTGGAGAAGATCTCGGGCCTCGACATGCCCGCTGCCAGGCAGCGGGTCCACATCCTCGCCGAGATCATGAGGCTCAGGCGCGCCTGCTGCAGCCCCAGGCTCGTCGTGCCGGACTCCACGATCCCGGGCGCGAAGATGGAGGTGTTCGGCGATGTGGTGGAGGGGCTCAGGGAGAACCGCCACAAGGCCCTCGTGTTCAGCCAGTTCGTGGGGCACCTCGCCCTGGTCAGGGAGTATCTCGACAGCCGGGGCGTCTCCTACTGCTACCTCGACGGGTCGACACCGGCGGCAAAGAGGCAGGAGCAGGTGGACGCCTTCCAGGCGGGCAGGGCGGAGCTCTTTCTCATCAGCCTGAAGGCAGGCGGCATGGGGCTCAACCTCACGGCCGCCGACTACGTCATCCACCTGGACCCCTGGTGGAACCCGGCGGTGGAGGACCAGGCCGGATCCAGGGCGCACCGCATGGGCCAGGACCGGCCCGTCACGGTCTACCGCCTCGTCGCCAGGAACACGATCGAGGAGAAGATCATCGCCCTGCACCGCCAGAAGCGCGACCTGGCGGACAGCCTGCTGGAAGGCACGGACACGAGCGCGCGCATTTCTGCCGAAGAGCTCATCGCGCTCATCCGCGACCGGTAGCGGACGCACCGGGCAGGGCATGGGCACGGCTGCGCTGCAGAAGCGGTCATGTCGCGTGCGCACAAGGACTCCGGGACGTAGATGGAAGCCTGTGCACACTCGATGCAGGTCACGGCTTCCAGGTCCCGGAGCCGCATCGGCCGGCTGCATCGAGGAGGGAGCGGTCAAGCGAAAGCATGGTCGCCCCTTTCCTGAGGGCGAGTTCCAGGTACGCGGCATCGTACGCGGAGAGGTTCCATGACAGGGCGAGTTCCACGAGGCGCTGGGCGTAGCCGGTACCGGATGCGTGATCGACCCGCAGCCTCAGCGCGGAGAACAGGGTAAGCGCGTTGGAAGCGTCGGCCTGCAGGAACCGTTTCTTTCTCACGGCCACGGAGAGGGCATTTGCCGTTTCGTAGCACCACAAGGCAGGCACCCAGACGGTGTCATCCGGATCGAGACCCTCGAAGAAGGCCCTGACGGCTCCTGTCTGTTCATCGGGCAGGAGGAGTGCCATGGAGAAGGAGCAGTCCACCACCCAGGGCATCAGTATTTCCTGCCCTGTGCGATGTACTGCCTGATGCCGCCCCGGCCTCTGACGCGACGCCGCAGGGCATCGAACTGATCCAGGACGTCTTTGCGGGACATCTCCTCGTCGGTTGTGGCGGGCCGTGTCAGACAGGCAACGGGCTTGCCCCTCCGCGTTATGATGATGTCGGCGCCGTTCTCGACCTCCTGCAGCAGGCGGGAAAGGTGGGTTTTTGCATCGAAGGCGCTCACGGTCGTTGTCTTTTTCATAAAACTAGTTTAATGAACTAGTCTATTCGGGTCAAGCCTGTTTTGCAGGTACTGGCGGAAGTCTTCCTTACTACTGAGAGCGTGGGCCTCAAAAAAATCCGTTGACAGCGGATGATATTCAAGCGTATCACCGTGGTCATGTAATCGTTGCTGTGTTTTACCCTCGCTTTGCAAAAGCGGGAATGTGGAGGTTGTCTTCAATGAACAACACGTGCCGTGTGTACCGGTGTATCTCGTGGTCTGTCCTGAGGATAGCTCTGCTCATGGTGCTCTGCCTGGAGGTCCTGGCCCTTGCCCTCCTGTTTCTCCTGGCAGGGCGGGTCGCTGCGGTGGCCTGCCCGCCCGAGCCGTTCCAGGAGATCGTGGTGGAGAAGAACACGCCTGTGGGGTGCGAGATGACCCTCGACGCATCCCTGTTTCCGGATGTGCAGGGCGATCCCGGCTGCATCGAATGGTACGGGCCCTTCGGACTCATGGTTGATCCTGACCGGGCTGTTCTCATGCCCGAGGGGACCCACACCGTCACCATGTTCACCTGCGATGCGGGTCGGCGCTCGGAGCCGCATATCCTGAAGGTCACCGTAGAACCCGCCTTTGACATCCTGCCCGTGCCGCTGCGCGGCAAGGCGATGATCGCCTGGCCGAACAGGGAAGGGGCCCAGGGGTATCGAGTCCATCGGGCCCGCGAAGACAGGCCGTGGGACTTCGCGCTCGTTGCGGAGCTCCCGCCCACCACCTTCCTCTACACGGACACTGGACTCGGCGATGCAACGTACGTCTATGTGATCGGTGTCCTGAAGGACGGGCTGTGGTCGTATTCCCAGGTCCAAAGCGTCCACCCCTACACCCTCTGGCCCAGGCTGAACTACCCGCCTCTCATCTGGTCGCCGCCTGTCGTCTCAGGCATCGTGGGCATCGAGTACACCTATGACGTGCATGCCGCCGACCCGTACCGGGACGATATCACATACATCCTGGTGAGTCCCCCTCCCGGAATGGCCATTGAAGCAGCAACCGGGCTCATCACATGGAAGCCTGCATCGGCTGGGGACTACGAGATCGTGGTCAAGGCAAAGGACGGCAAGGGGCTGTACCATGTCCAGACCTTCATCGTCGAGGTGGATGAACTTCCCTCTCTGAACCGGGACCCGGTGGCAGACGCCGGCGGCCCATACCTGGCTGCAGCGGGGCAGGTCATCCGTTTCGATGGAACCGGATCATGGGACCCTGACGGCGACCCGCTGTCTTATAACTGGCAGTTCGGTGACGGGACCACAGGGACAGGAAGCACTCCGGGTCATGCATACGGCAGTGCCGGAACCTATCAGGTGACCCTCACGGTCAGTGACGGCAGGGGGGGAGAGGGCATCGACACCGCCCTGTGCACGGTACAGTCGTGCGTGCCGCCCGTGGTGGACATCTCGGCAGATCCCTCAGCAGTGCTCCCCGGCGAGCCGTGCACCCTGGTCTGGACCTCGCAGCATGCAACGGCCTCGAACCTCGATCACGGCATCGGTGCAGTAGATTCCTCAGGGACCGTTACCGTACATCCCGCCGCCACCACGACCTACACCATCACCGCCACCGGTCCGTGCGGCACTGCAACTGATTCCGTCACCGTGATGGTGCACCAGCCTCCTTCCGTGGACATCTCCGCAGACCCGGTCACCATACTCGCCGGGCAGATGTCTTCACTTTCGTGGACATCCTCCCATGCAGATACGGTGACCATTGACCAGGGCATCGGTGCCGTGCAGACAGCCGGCTCCACGACCGTTTCGCCGGCTGAGACGACCACCTACACCATTACTGCCGCAGGGCCGGGAGGGGTAGCCACCGACACTGTCACGGTCACGGTGCTCTTGCCTCCCTGCGTGATGATTGGTTCCCATCCGCCGGTCATCATCGAAGGCGAGTCCTCCACCCTGACCTGGGTGTCCGAACATGCGACGAGCGCCTGGCTGGACAACGGCATCGGCCCGGTGGCCCCCGACGGATCCCTGGGGGTGCAACCCGGGGAAACCACGACCTACACCATCACGGTGCAGGGTCCCGGGGGTGCGGCATCGTCCGCCGCAACCGTCGAGGTGATACCCCGGCCCACCGTGGACATCGCGGCATGGCCCAATCCCATCGATGCCGGCGAGGCATCCGTGCTGAACTGGACATCCACCCACGCCGAGAGCGCTTCCCTGGATCAGGGTATCGGCGTGGTGGACCCTGCAGGTTCCTGCGAGGTGAGCCCTAGCGGAACCACGACCTATTCCATCACTGCCACGGGTCCCGGCGGGAGTGCGACAGCGAGCGTCACCGTGGAGGTCAACCACCCCCAGCAGGCCAGGAGAACCTGCGCGTACATAACCAACAACGGCGGCAGCGACGTGACGGTCGTCGATATCGCCACGAACGAGGTCGTATCGCGCATCGGGACCGGCTATGCCCCATACGGCGTGGACGTGAGCCCGGACGGGGACACGGTCTATGTCACCACCGAAGAGGAGGGGATCTCCGTCATCGATGCGGCCTCGAACACCGTGGCTGCAACCATCCCGGTGAACGCCGCCACGGTGGCAGTGAGCGCGGACGGAGCGGTGCTCTATGCGGTGTCGACAGGGGAAGGCACGCTGAGCGCCATCGATGCGGCCACACACGAACCCCTCGGGTCCGTGTCCGTCGATCCGTCGCCGCGCAGCATCGCCGTGCACCCCGACGGGACGGTGGTCTACGTGTCGAGCCTCGCGGACGGCACCATCAGGGTCGTCGATGCCGTGAGCCTCGAGGTGCTCGACACCATAGAGGCCGACGGACCGTGGGCAGCGATATGCGACATTGAGGTGAACCCCGATGGCACCAGGCTGTATGCAATATCCGATTCCTCGCTCCGGCTCGCGGTCATCGACACCGCCACCCACGAGGTCATCGGCTCCAGGTATTACCTTATAGAACGGACCCCGGACGATGCATACCTCGCCGTGAGCCCTGACGGGCAGGAGCTCTCCCTGAGTTTCTATCACTATGGCGGATGGATCTACGCCGTCGATGCGGACACCCTGGAACGCACCTGTCGCATCGAAGTCGACTACCCCTCGGATATGGCGTTCACCCCGGACGGATCGCTCCTGTACTTCCCGGATGTGGTGCAGAATGCCGTTCCCGTCGTGGACACATCGTCCCAGGAGATCTCCACCGTGGTGGAGGATGGCTTCACAGATCCCTATACGTGCGGACACTTCATCGCCGAACACCGCGAGCGTATAGCGGGAAGGGTGACAGCCGAAGGACAGGGTGTACAAGGCGTCAGGGTTACCCTCTCCGGCGGGCACTTCAGCAGGTCCTTCGTCACTGGCAGCAGCGGCGGGTATTTTTTCTATGTGCCTGCGGGGAGCTACCGTCTGTTGTTTGCACAGGAAGGGCATGTCTTCTCGCAGCAGGCCGTGGACGTGGAGGTCTCTACCGGCGAGGTTCGGGTGGCAGATGTCGAGGTCCTGCTCGGCGTGACGTTCCGGGCCGAGCCCGAGGCCATCCCCCTGGGTGGAACAGCCGTTCTGCACTGGGACACCCTCAGGGCGGCGGAGGTGTCCATAGACCAGGGCATCGGCGGGGTCGCATCGAGCGGAAGCTTTGCAGTCACGCCTGCAGAGACCACCACCTATACCATCACGGCCCATGACGGGCAGGGAAGGACGGTGTCGGGCCAGGTCACCATCGTGGTCCACCGGCCGCCCCAAGTGTACTTCAACGCGGACTGCACGGACATTGCCCCGGGCCGGCCCGTGGTGTTGAGCTGGTCGTGCACGGATGCGGATACCGTCATCCTGGAACCCTTCGGCTGGGACGTGAGCGACGTGGGTTCGTACACGGTCCATCCGGACGTGACCACCACCTACCGCATAGTCGCCACGGGACCGGGCGGCACCACCACGGCATCGGTCACGGTGAGCGTGCACCGGCCGCCAGAGGTGAGCATCCGTGCGGAGCCCCAGTCCATCTATGCTGGGCAGCCCACAACCCTTTCCTGGACATCGTCCGACGCCGTTGAAGCATCCCTGGACAACGGCATCGGCCCGGTGGCCCTGAACGGGTCTCTGCAGGTGTCGCCGGCCCTGAGCACCACCTATACGATCACCGCCACCGGTCCGGGCGGGACATCCACTGCAGCGGTGACGGTCACGGTGAACAGCGTCATAGGGCTGCACATCGATTCTCCAGTCGCGAATTCCATCATCAATCGACCTGATGTGCTTGTGAGGGGCACGATGAGCCATGCGTACGGATACGAGACCGGGGTCACCGTGAACGGTCGCCCGGCCATGGTCTATGGAAACCAGTTCGTGGCAAACCACGTGCCTCTCATGGAAGGTGAGAATGAGGTTGTTGTGGTGGCCCGGGACCTCGCAGGGAATTCAACTGAGCGACGGATTTCCGTATTGTCAGAAGTGACAGGGCCCTATGTCACGCTGACCATGGATGATGATGTTGGGATTTCGCCCTTAGATACTGTTCTGAGAGTGGAGTCATTTACCGACATCATCAGTGTGAATCTGGAAGATACGAGCTCGGGCACTATTGTCTACAATGATGGAGCTGAGATCCATGAAAAACTCGTACAGGTCCTTGATGAAGGCATCTGTTTCATCTCTGCGGATGTTTCAGGTGGAGGAATTGTGCGCAGCGATACCATAGGTATAGTCGTGTATGACAGGGATGAGCTGGATGGGTTGCTGAGGGAGAAATGGGAAGCCATGCGCACCGCACTCGCCAATGATGACGTCGATGCAGCGGTGCGTGATATATCAAACAGGACCAGGCATGTATACAGGAACGCCTTCGGCTATATATCTGATGAGCAGAGGGACACACTGGTGAGTGAACTGAGTGATATTCAATTCATCACCATGAAAGGTGGTTCTGTGGAGTATGACATTCAGGTGGAACGGGAAGGGTTGCTTCGTTCGTTCTGTCTGCTCTTTGAGATCGATGAGGATGGGTTATGGAAGATCTCGCGTTTCTGACATGGATTGGTCATAGGAGACCACCATGGAGTCCTTCTGGAGGGGAAGGGGGCAAGAAGTGAACATGGGGAAAAGGATATTCACGTATATTTGTCTGGCAATAGTGTTTTATCCACAATGTCTGCATGGATCCGACATATTCGGCAACTTTACCTACCGGGGCAAGGTCGTCGATGCGGACACACTGCAGCCAATCCAAGGGGCAGTTGTGATAGCCAAGTGGTACAGATGCTGGCCCGGGATCGGTGCAGGGGAGTTATGTGATTTCAGCAAGGCGAAGGAAGCCCTTACTGATGCCAATGGGGAATGGAGCATCACGGGGCCGGAGGGTACATGGACTCCATCAACGTTTCGAGCAATTCTCGGATTTCTTGTACGATGGACACGACCCCCATTATTTATGATCTACAAGCCAGGATACTATCTTTACGGGAAGTATGGTCAGGGGAGTAGAAACGGTTTTAGGGCTATTCCTTATGAAGACAAGGAAAGAGGTGTAGCTGGTATAGCTCTTGAGCGACCAGCTACAATGCGTGAGGAATTGAAAGACCTCGATATAAATTTTAACAATGAAGTGCCTTTTATTCCCACGGATGTTCCTGAAGAACGGCTCAGATCAATGGATTTCACATTTAAATATTATGAGAATGTTCAAAAGATCCCATCAGAAAAGTTGAACTACCCCTGGTGTCAATATTGTGTGCTGGGTCTTAAAATAACAACAACAAAGAAAGAGTGGAGAAAAGAGCAACTGACACCTGGAAATGTCTCTGATTGGGAGCACCTGCCTTTGTTGAGGAAGGTCATCGATGAAGATATTAAAAATCCGATCAAATTTGATTAACAATTTTTGAATGGAATAGGAGGTCGTTACATGAACATACAACGCTGGGTTGTTATTGTTGGTGTAAGTCTGATCACACTTTTTCTCGGGAATACTGAGATACAATGTTATGAAATGATTACTCACAAGGAGATCAACACATTCATTATTGACGAAGAGATCTGTCAATTCTCATTGAACGATTATCTAATGAAAAATGTTGGTATCAATCGAGGAGTTAAACACGAACTTGCCAACCGACCAGTGTTATTTAATGATTGGTACGGTATTGTCCTCAAGGCAAAACTTACACCCGAGTATTGCATATCTGAGGGAGGAAGAGATGAAGACGCACCGTTTATACGGTGTAAGAATCATTTTCATGATCCCCTGAAGGACTGGAATCAAGCAGGACTTTATGAAGGCGTAGGATTGGCAGGCGGCGATTCTTCGATATTATGGGCACAGAAAGAAGAAGGAACGCAAAATCTCGGTGATTACAGCTGGAATGATGTAAGGCAATATTTTTACAGGGGTCTCACTTCAATCGAAGAAAGTGAAAGAGCCGAATATCTTATAAAGACCTTCAATGGTGTCGGAAGGTTGATGCATCTAATACAAGATTCATCAGTACCTGAACATGTAAGAAATGATGGTCATGTACTCCCATTTATTAATTTCGAGAAGTACATATCAAAAGAAGAAATTTATAACTTGTTGATGATGCAGCAAAATTATACTTTTGATAATTCTACTTTTAGCCTCCCCCCCAACACCTATGCCCCGATCCCCATAGCCCGAATTGTCGACACGGACAGGTATGACGGGACGAATCCTGATATAACGATGACCACTCCCATCGGTCTGGCTGAGTACACCAATGCGAATTATTTCAGCACGGACACTGTTTTCGCCACGGATGACTACCCTTTTCCCAGTTGGGACAGCGTGAATCATACAGTGGTACGGTTCCAGGATCCCAGAAATGAAGCAGACGATGTACACAGGGAATATCTTGTAAAAATGCATCATGGCGACACAGAGTACCGTCTCTGCACGGCCCCGGTTCTCTATGGGCAGGTGCCTGAAACGGCCGAGTACCTTGCCCCGATACTCGATCAGAACGTCTATGGAGACTATGCCGAGCGTCTCATCCCTCGGGCTGTGTCCTATTCCGCAGGGCTTCTGAAGTACTTTTTCAGGGGTACGCTGGAACTGAAACTACCGCCTGACGGAGTCTATTGCTTCAGGCCAGACGAACCTGCGGACCCGAGGACACAGGGTTTCGACAGGGTGTCTCTGTATGTGAGGAACACTACGAGTACAGGTGAGCAGATGACAGGGGGGTCCATCGAACTGGTCGTGAAATACAGGTTCCTGACGGACGATCTCGATGCGCAGGACCCGAGGACAACGGCGAGGGATCCTTTCGCCCAGTACACACCGGAGAATCTCCCGGCGCTCAGCGATCCGATCTATATCGTCAAGAAGCTCGATAACGGGATCGACCACCAGATACCATCAGCTGAACCTGTGCTTCTCGAATTTGACCTGAGCGGCAATGAGATCCCATTATGGGCCGTTGATGTGTCGTTCTTGGTCGTGTACCGGGGAAGACTTGGTGGAGGGGAACGTGGTTTCATTGTCGAAGAAGATGCCGTGTGCGTAGGATTCAATGATGTAGCGGAGCCCACGCCGCTGAATATTGCCAATGACACGGATACGGTCTGCTACAACGACGAATGGAGAAGAACGTGGGATCTGGATGATGTTACTCCGACGCTGATTACCCATGTATATGTCCGGTTCTCTCCCGAGGGGCAGCCTCGTGACGCCACAGTCGACGAGGATGGTCATATCCACTCGTTCCTCAACCTTGACCCGGGCAGGTATAGGAGGGGCTATCTGCTGAGCGATTATCGGTACAACCAGAGTATTCACTACATCTATCACCTTGCCGGAGAGAGTGATTATTCCAGCGAAACAGCGACTTACATTCGGCAATCGGTTCGCAGTGGGATTTCCTACGATCAGGATTCCGATGCGCTGATCAGGCATTACCCGATACTGGACACGTTCAGGAAGGTGACGTTCTGGAATCTGTTCTACGTTCACAATCCTGATGTATGCACCGTGGACACATGCCTGGGTGACTGCGACTACCATGACAATCCCTATGAACTGACGCTGATGG
>CAZNGL010000043.1:0-21042 GCA_964572405.1 uncultured Bacteriovoracaceae bacterium | reverse complement strand
TATGATGAGATGGATGAGCTCTTCCTGGATGCGTGCCTGATAACGCGGGGTTTCCATGAGGAAATCGCTCGCCGAGGCCCCGATGTATGCGCCGAGGCCGAACAGGACGCCCACGATGCACCCGATGATGCAGATGATGGCGAGAAAGGACGGCACTCCCTTTCTTTTCATCCATGAGTACGGGCTGCTGCACATCACCCCGATGAAGATCGACAGGAGGAAGGGCACCATGATGGCGGAGGCCGCCTTCATGCCCGCAATGATGACGACGAAACAGGCGAGCAGGAGCAGGATGTTCCTTGAGGATTCGTCTGTGGGCTGACTCATACCGTCCGACGTCTCGCCCCTAGTGGATGGAGATCATCACGGTCTGTGTCTGTGAGTGGAAGGAGAACCGGCTCATGCCGTAGGATGGAGGCCCGTGTTTTCCCCGAACGTTGTTGGAGTACCCGTATGCCTCCTTGGGTATGCCCTTCATGTTCCGGTCCAGGGTTCCGTTTGCGTTCTCGTCGTGGAATACGCTGATGGCGTACTCCTTCCAGGGAAGACCCCTGAGTGTCACCATCACCTCGGGACCGTGGATACGGGTTCGGATCTGGGCACAGGCAGGTCCTTTCCCCAGGAACGATTTTTCCGAATCGGTCAGGGCGATGACGATGCAGCCCGAGGTGTTCCTTATGCCCGTGACATGGATGGTAAGGTCCCCACTGGCCTGCCCATCGGACGCCAGGGTGGGACAGGTCCAGAGCATGGCGCCCAGAATCAGTGCAACCGGAAACCGTGTCATGACTGTCTCCCTCCCTCCCTCCGTCTGGACCGGGCCATGGTCCCCTGTGCGGATCGTGTACTCCCCATGGGCGGGTATGCATGCCTGCCCTGCGATGAGAAGCGGGGAGAAAATCCCGTGTGTTCCCACCCCATGCCGCTGTGTACCCAGCGAAACCATTATGGGCAATGATGCCTGCCGTGTCAAGGAACAGCACGCCCGTGGCTTTCTGGAGAGGATGACCCTGACGGCAGTAGGGGGTGTGGAAGGTTACCTCTTCTCCCCTGTCTGCTGGAGGAGGATGGCATCGGTGAGTTCCTTGATGTTCTCTCTGGCCTGGAGGAGCTCATGAGTGGTCTTCCGCAGGCGGTTCACCAGGATCTTGGCCAGCAGGCGGAAATACACGGCATCGAACTTCTCCCGTCCGGCCGCGTCCATGCGGTCTGTCACCGACATGTCAATGGCAAGGCTGGTGGTTTCGGTGACGGCACTCGCGGATGCAGACCGGGCCTCACCGTCCACGATGGCCATTTCCCCGATGGTGGCGCCCGTCTCCGTGATCTGGGCGACCGGGGTACCCCGGCTGGTGATGGTCACCTCGCCGGACAGGATGATGTACAGCCATGAGTCGTACTCCCCCTCCCGGGTGATGAGGTCCCCGGGCGCGAACTTGCGCATCTTGCTCAGCGCCAGGATTTCCAGAAGCTGTGCGTCGGAATACGACTGGAGGAAGGGGATCTTCCGGATGATCCCGATGAGGTCGGAACGACCCTTCAGGTACGGGGTTTCATGCATGCGGCCTCCGCCTTGTATTCTCACCCACGGGTCCTTGTCGGGATCCCGGGCGTTGCGCTCATGGAAAGAACATAACAATACCCGAACATGGAGTCAAAACTTTCCTTGCAGGCCGTGCCCGGGCCGTTCCTCCGAGCACGGCAGGCCGCAGGCGCACTTCCCGCAGGCATCGGCCCTGCCGAGGCTCGCACGGTGCCGCTCGTTGGCCAGCAGGGTCTGGTAGCATGCGTGGCGGTCGAACCCCTCAACGCTCAGGGCGTTGCTCGGGCATCGCCGCACGCAGACACCGCAGGATCCGTCGCGACTGAAGGAGCAGAACTCAAGGGCGGGTCTTGTGCCGGCCGGCAGCACGGCATCGGTCACCAGGCTGCCGAGCCTTCCGCAGCACCCCATCTGCGTGATGAGCAGGCGGTTCAGTCCGAAGGTCCCCAGGCCGGCGATATAGGCAGCATGACGGTGGGACCAGGGACTCATAAGCGTCGTGGCGTCGAAGGTGTGGGTCGGTGCAACGGTGGCCGAGCGGTATCCCCAGCCGTTCAGGACGCTGCCGAGCCGTTCGTTGATGGAGGAGATGAGCTCGTTGGTCTCCAGGTATGCCCGGGCCCACAGCTCGCTCTGGAAGGCCCCTTTCCGGTTGCTCTGTATGACGCGCCGGGCAAAGGGAATGAAATAGGCGACCACCGTCCGGGCCCCGGCGAGCAGGTCCGACGGGAGCAGGTGGCCGGGGTGTGCCGTTTGCCTGAGGCCTTCGAAGAGGGGATCCCGGGCATCTGCACACGCCAGGAGCGGCGTGCGCCAGAACCCTTCACCCCCCCCGGCCCGGGGGTGGGCGGCAGCTACCTGTTCGATGGCGGAACTCAGAAGCTCAGGGGATAATCTTTCTGCACTCCACATAGTAGCGTTTCTCGTCCGCATGGCCCATGGAGAAGGCCTTGCGGGGAAGCACGCCTTCCAGGATGATGGTCTTGAAGAGGTCGTGCTTGGAGATCACGGGCAGGCCGAACCCCATGGCAGACGGCCTGGAGGAGAGATCGCGCAGCGCAGCGTCGCCGTGGATGTAGTCGATCACCACCCCGGGGTTGTCTGCGCAGAACACGTCGAGGAAGGCCTGGAGGCTCCCGACCTCCAGGTTCCACCGGGGGTTCTTCAGCACGATGCGGCCGTTCCCTCCGGGGGTGAAATACTCGATGACCTGCGTGTGTTTTTCTTCCAGTGGCAGGGGCTCGCCTTCGGTCAGAACGCTCACCTCGCAGTCTTTGGGCGTGAAGAAGTCCTCCATGGCTGAGAAGAGCCGCTCGGGCGTCACGTTGAAGAGCACCCGGTGGATGGGCTCGAACTCGAGGCCCCTGTCGTGCACATTGACCAGTTCCACCAGGGCATACCGGGCCGGGTGGCTCATGATCGCAGCCTTGTCTGAGGCACCGGCCTTGACCTGCTCCCAGAAGAGCTTGGCCGACGCCAGGGAATGGTTGCCGTCGCCCACTGCGTAGAGGAGCACATCGGTGTCCCTGACACCGTAGCGGTCGCTGAACCGTGCAGGATCGGCAAGCCGCCCCAGGCTTCTCGCAACGGACGCGATGGTTTTCGGGGCATCCACGTGGTAGCCCCTGATGCGGCCGCCGTTCATCATGAGCTCGAAATCGTAGAGCTTGGTCAGCCTCTGACCGAAGAGCGGCTCGATGACGGTCATCTCCGGGTCGTCGATGAGCACCATGATGTGCGGCAGCTCCACGGATGCCCTGGAGCGGATCCTGACGCGCACGGGCAGGCGCTCCACCACGGTGCCCTCCGTGGCCCTGATGAGGCTCGTACTGCCCTGCCTGAAGTCGTAGCGCTCCAGGTCCAGGCACACGACGAGCCCCCTGCGCAGGGTGCCCCGGGCCGTGGTCCGCTCCACCAGCACGAAGCCGTCTCCCACCGGCGACAGGATGCCCTGGCCGAGGTACTGTGCCATGGCCGCTTCGATGAGGGACAGGTATCTGTCCTCGTCGACGCCGTTCAGGTATGCCTCCGGGAAGGTGAGGCGCAGCGTGGAGGGAGCTGTGCCCACCAGTTCATCGACCTGCCTCCAGTATTCGGGCTGGGAGGTGAACTGATCGCAGGCCACCACCGACCACCGGGTGAGGTCTGTGCCGGGCCTGGGCAGGAGGATCCGGGGGACGTGCAGGGCTACGTTCTCAAGGCTCATGATGCAATCTCCTCGTTGCTGGAAAAGGTGGTTCCATGTTCATACCAGAATCCGCCGAGGGCTTTCAACCGGAGACATTCCCCGCCCATGGAGGTTACCTTCCGGGGGTGAGCACCAGGACGTTCCTGTACTGGGCCCTGACCGCCTCTGGCCTGAAGGGGAAGGGGAGGTACTTCCCCTGGCGCCAGGTGGTGATGGCATCGTCGAAGTGGGGACTCGAGGGGTTGTCCGACTGGCCGGTGCTGTTGACGCCGAACAGGGGCTCGTCCAGGCTGAAATCAACGATGATCCTCATGGCCGGGATCAGCCAGGTGTCGAAATCCCTTCCCATGGTGTATCCGGCGACGTTCAGGGTGAAGTAGTCTCCCGGCGCCGGGAAGGGCCCCCGGCTGTGGTAGGGACGGAGGAGGCGCAGGGCCGTCCTCTCTGCAATGCCCATGTTCGGTGCCATCCTGGACGACTCGGTCTCCCAGAGATACGTGTGCAGCGTGCCCCACCTCCAGTCGCGGTAGTTACCGCCCATCCTCTTCTCCAGCAGCATGACGGCATCGAGAAGGGATCGTGCGAGGATCCGGGCCTTCGTTTCCTTCTCAGGGGTTGTGACATCGTCCCAGAAGGGGCTCTCGTCTCCCCGGACGAGGATATGGTCGCAGGTGGCGTTGTAGCTCTCGTTGTTGATCACCAGGAAGGCCTTCCATGTCCGGGATGTTTCGGGTCCCAGATCGTCGAGGAAGATGTTCCGGGTGGCGCAGTGGAGGATCGCCCCGACAAGGGCCGCTCCGCCCGAATCAACAGACATGGAACCGTCGAAATCCTCGAGCACGTCCAGGCCGAGGAGGACCCTTGCCCGCTTACCGGGGTCTTTCCACGACTCGACTTCGCGCTCCATGTCCGTGGCGAGCCGGCCGGTGAGGTAGAGATCCCGGAGCCTGAGAGCGAACAGGGAAACGATGTCCAGCTGCATGTCCATGGAGGTTTTCAGGGTATGCCCGGGCGCAGCGGCCATCCGGGCGATGCGCTCGGCACGTTCGGGCCAGTACCACGATGAAGACAGGACATGGGGGTAGTCCTTCCCCACGGTGCGGTTGTTTGCCGTGCCGATGAAGCCCTCGGAGGGGTTCTTCGCCCAGGGGAGCACTGCCGGGTCGAGGAGGCCGGTCCAGTCGTACTCCCCGGTCCACCCGGGTGACGGCAGGAAGCCGGTGCCCTTCTTCCGTACCGGGTAGTTCCCCGTGACCTGCCAGCCGATGGAGCCCCTGTCGGCGAAGACCATGTTCAGGGCGATGGACCGGATGGATTTTACATGGGCGAAGGCCTCGTCCACGGACCGCGCGGAGTTCAGGGCAAAGAGCGAGTCAAAGGTCTTGTCGTTCCCGCTCAGCGCCGCCCACTGCAGCGCCACGCCGTAGGAGAGGTCCAGGGGCACGGGCTGGAAGAACTGGGTGGGGTCGTTCCTGAGGGCATCGTTCAGGAGGACACCGTGGCGCGTCTCGCGGATCACCCTGGTGACCGGGTCTTTGCCCCTGATGCGGAAGGTCTCCGTGCGTTCGGTGGTGGGGATCCACCGGCCTTCCGAGAGGTAGTGGAGGCGTCCGTCCTTCATCTGCAGCTGCTCCAGGAAAAGGTCCTGGTTGTCCGCCATGACCATGGTCATGCCCCAGGCGATGGATCCGTTGTACCCCGCCACCACGAGGGGACCGCCTGCCAGGGTGATGCCCGCGGTGTCGAAGGTGCCGCACTTGAGGTGCATCATGTTCCACATGGACGGCAGGGTGAGCATGAGGTGGGTGTCGTTGGCGAGGATACTGGCAGCACCGCAGGTTTTCCCCCCGGCGATGGCCCAGTTGTTGGATGCCGCTGCCCCTTTGATACCCAGCGATGCCAGCATCTGCTGCTGCTGCATGCAGCCTGCAACCGCTTCCGATGCCTTCTTCAGATCGACTCCCGCGAGCTTGGCGGCTTCCTTGAAGGGCAGGGGCTCGTCCGGATAGACGGGGAGCAGCCAGGCCGACTTTTCGATGCCCACGGCCTGAGCCACGTTCAGGGTTGCGATCTCCTCGTAGACGTTGAAGGACAGCGCGAGGTTCACCAGGCAGAATACCAGCGCCGAATCGAGGGGCCTCCATGGTTCCGGGGTGTACCGTGCCAGGGCAAGGTCCGGGGGGAGGTTGTCCCGGTGGGAGTCCAGGTAGGCGTTCACCCCGGCGCAGTAGCGGTCCAGAAGCTGCCTGTTCCGGGGGGATATGGTGGCGAGCATGGCTGCGGCGATGCGTTCGAGGCCCAGGGTGCGCATGTAGACGTCCAGTTCGAGCAGGGGATCGCCTGCCATCTCTGCAAGGCGGCCCGTCGCCATGAGCCTGAAACCGGTCATCTGGCTCAGCCTGTCCGATGCATGGACATATCCCGCGGCCATGGCCAGGTCCTCCATGGTCGCAGCCTCCACATAGGGGATGCCGAAGGAGTCTCTCCGGACGGTTACCGGCTGCCGGAGCCCGGGCAGGGGCAGCGACCCGGTCACGGCATCCACTGTGCCCTGGAAGTGCCGGTCCGCCACGCTGGCGCATGAGCCGGTCAGAAGAAGCGCCACCGCAAGCAGGGATGCGGCAATGATATCCCGGATGCACACGAGTACTGAAGGGTTCTGTGTCCGGTGTCCCCCCATGATGTGTCCCCTCTCCAGGCAGTCTTTCCGCATCGGTCCCCCGGCGGTGATGTCCGTGACCGTCTCAGCCCGCAACGATGGCGCCCTTGAGGTACGTCACGGCCCGGCCCGAGATGGTGACCCGCTCCCCTCTGTCCCTGCAGAAGATCTCGCCTCCCCTCTGCGATACCTGCAGGGCATGCAGTTCGGTCCTTCCCAAGCGCGTGGACCAGTAGGGGATGAGGGCGCAGTGTGCCGACCCTGTCACCGGGTCCTCGTCGATGCCCAGCCGGGGCGCGAAGAACCGCGACACGAAATCCGAGCGCAGGCCCGGGGCGGTGACGATGACCCCTCTCAGGTCGACGGCGGCGAGCAGGTCCATGCGGGGCTCCAGAGATCTGATGTCCTCTTCGTGGTCATAGACCACGAAGTAGTCGGCACAACGGAGCACGGCGGAAGGCTTCTTCCCGAGGCCCTGGACGAGGACCTCGGGGGCCTCGCACGCAAGAGGCGGCTGGGCGGGAAAGTCCATGGAGAGCATGTCTCCGGAGCGTTCCACGCGCAGCGGGCCGCTGGCGGAGTCGAACATGGCCCTGGTGCACAGGGGGTCCAGTTCGGTGAAGATGACATGGGCCGAGGCAAGGGTGGCGTGGCCGCACAGGTCGACCTCCGTGACAGGGGTGAACCAGCGGATGCGGTAGTGATCTTCCTCGGGCACGAAGAATGCAGTCTCAGAGAGGTTGTTTTCCCTGGCGATGAGCTGCATGACGCCCTCGTCGAGCCAGGTGTACAGGGGGCACACCGCCGCGGGATTACCCCTGAAGACCTGTGCCGTGAACGCATCGACCTGAAAAATGGGTATGTCCATCCCACCACCCTTTCATCCTGTACATGCCAAAGCAACGCCCGGCAGCCGCTCCCGGAAACACCTGTCGGACCGTGACCATGCGATACCCTTTGGATTGTACACGGCGGGTTCCGGCCCTGCAACGGCAAAGTGCCTTCGGCCGTTGCAGGGCCGTGATGCCTCGATACCACCCAATGCATTGAAAGGGAAGATGAATTCCTCATAAGGATAAAAATGTTCCCCCTCAAGCAGGCATGGCGGGGGCGTTATCATGTATCTCTTTGATATCAGGTGTTCTATTCATGGCACAGCCCTTGCTGGGGTTGGGGGACGTCCTTGGCCACTCAGGACAGGAAAGGCGGCATCACGAAACCATGATTTTTGACAACAGGCAGCTTCATAGGATAGAGTCCCAGCGGCGGGAAAGCCCCGAGGTGGAGCGCCTCATCGCCCAGCGAACCCGGTTTTTGGAGGAACACCCCCACCTCATGGCCCTCCAGCACGAGATCGATAGCCTCCTGAGCACCACGGTGGACCCTGTGAAGAGGCTCGAGATCCTCTTCATGGTCATGACCGAGAGGCTCATGGAGTTGCGCTCGGTCTTCGGCGAGGTCGTACGGCTGGCGGATTCGGTGGTCATGGAGCACCGCCCGGCGCCATCGTCGCAGGGCTGAAGGGAGTACCCCTGTCAGCAGGTCCCGGTCATGACCGGGACCCGTCAGAAGGCGTAGTTGTCCTGAACGACCTCCAGGGAATGGATGAGGTAGTGCTTTCCCAGGTCTCCGCTCAGGAACACCGGCTTGTCCTTGTGCATCAGCTCCATGACCATGACATCCGTCATGGAGATCTTCACCAGGGCATGGTGTCTTTCCTTGCCCTCCATCTCCCCCTGGAGTTTCCTGAGGGTGTTCTGGACCTTTCCGTTTTCCGCGATGACCGCCATGCGCCGCACGCTCTTGCGGAGCTTGAGCAGATCAGCGGGGTTCTTGGTCTTGTTCCCCTTCATTGCCTCCATCTGGGCCTTGTACTCGTCAAAGGTCTCCTTGGGCATGACGGTCATCCGGGCGTCGAGGTACTTCATCACGTCGGGGTTGCTCACCTGGCGGATGCTCATGATCACGAAGCTGCCCTCCTCCTTCTTGCCCTTGACGGCCTTGACCCTGTGGTCAGGGGTTTTCAGCTCGATGAGGTTCCCCTTGTCAGAGATGGTACCCCCTGTCCTGGACGGTGAACAGGAAACCATGAGCAGCAGGATCAGGATCGCCCAGAGACACCGTGGCAAAGTCTTCACGCTTCATTCCTCCTTCTCATCGCGGAACTCACCCGTGTGGATTCCGGCATGATATAGATGCGGCACGGGGAATTGTCAAGCAGGGTCGTTCCCGCCCCGTCCCTGCCTTTTCCCTGCATACGCCGCCGGCATGCGTCAGGTGGACCGCATCCCACCCGTCCGAGGCATTGGTGCTAGGTATCGTGCAGGATGGCCTCGATGGCCTGGTAGGCCGGCCAGGCAATGGTGTTGTACCTCCCCGGGGTGATGGCGAGGGATCCCTCTGCAAGGAGACGCTCCAGGGCGAACCCGGTGACGAGCTTGTTGTGGCGCCACGGCCGGAGAGCTTCCGGGTGGAGGTCCATCAACAGGGATGCCAGCCCCCTGACGTGGTCCAAAGATTCCGGACAGGCAGCCTCGACCTCGATCTCGTGGTGGAGGATGGACAGCCCGGACAGGCGGTAACAGACCCTGTCCAGGGCCAGCATCGCGACCACGCCAATACCGGGGTCCCCTTCCTGCCCGGCGTCCAGTGTCATCCGCACGGTCCGGCGGGACTGGATGGGGCTGAGACCGAGGCATGCAAGGCTCTCCACGGGATCATCCGTCCGGCACGGGACTTCCACGAGACCGTAGGCCACCTTGTGGAGGATGTGGGCGATGTGGTCCATGCACTGTCTGGACCAGGGCATCTCGATTTCGTCCCTGACTGCCGTCCCGGACGCGTCCATCTGCTCGTCCTGCTTGATGCAGAAGGTCGCGGAGTCCCCGACGACCCGCGTCCTCACCGCAATGCCCCGGCTCGAAAGGATCCTTGACGGGGTGTCGTAGTAGACGTCCTCCAGGGTCTGTGTGCCCCGGGGTGCAAACCGGTAGGGACCCAGCGCCCGGAGGCCGGCGATCTCCTCCATGAGGCCCATGGGATCCTCACGGATGACGCAGAGTGTTGTCTCCATTTCCACTGTCACAACAGCACGGATTTTCGCATGGAACATGGCGTGTTGCAACCCGGTGAATGACGGGGGCACAGGATCGCGGGCATGTCCTTTTCTGGACAAGGGGCGTGGTTGTGGTTACTATACGGGTAGCTGTTCCGGTGCGGAGAGCGGGGTCGCGGGCAGGTCGAACGATTCCGGGAGGGGCCATGGTCGAAAAGGTCATCATCATGGGCGCTGCGGGAAGGGATTTCCACAACTTCAACGTCTATTTCAAGGACAACCCCCGCTACCGCGTGGTTGCCTTCACGGCCGCACAGATTCCGGACATCGCGCAGCGCTCCTATCCCGCAGCCCTTGCCGGTGAACTCTATCCGGACGGCGTGCCCATCTTCCCCGAGTCCATGCTGGCGGGGCTCATCACCGAGCACCGGGTCGACCTGGTGGCCTTTTCCTACAGCGACGTGCCCTATGTGGATGTCATGCACAAGGCGTCCATCGCCATGGCCCACGGCGCGGACTTCATCATGATCGCCGCGTCGTACACCATGCTCAGGGCAGACAGGCCTGTGGTGGCGGTCTGCGCGGTACGCACCGGGTGCGGCAAGTCGCAGACCACGCGCAAGGTCTGCACCATCCTGCACGGACTGGGGAAAAAGGTGGTGGTGGTGAGACACCCCATGCCGTACGGCGACCTGCTGGCCCAGGAGGTGCAGCGGTTCTCCCGGTACAGCGACTTTCACCGCCACAGGTGCACCATCGAGGAGCGGGAGGAGTACGAGCCCCTGGTGGACCAGGGGATCGTGGTCTATGCCGGGGTGGATTACCGCAAGATCCTGGATGTGGCCCAGGCCGAGGCGGACATCATCGTCTGGGACGGGGGCAACAACGACACCCCCTTCTACCGGCCCGATGTCCACATCTGCCTCTTCGATCCCCACCGGCCCGGCCACGAACTGCTCTACTACCCGGGCGAGACCAACATGCGTATGGCGAGCATCGCAATCATCAACAAGGTGGACAGCGCGCATCCCTCCCAGGTGGAGCAGGTGAGAGGCACCATCGCAGCGCACAACCCGGCGGCGCGCATCGTCCTGGCCGCCTCGCCGGTGATCGTGAGCGAGCCTGAGCGGATCAGGGGCAGTCGCGTCCTGGTGGTGGAGGACGGCCCCTCCCTGACCCACGGGGAGATGCCCTTCGGGGCGGGGTCCATCGCCGCCAGGGCCTTCGGGGCGTCCGAGATCGTGGATCCGCGACCCTATGCCACTGGCTCCATCCGTTCCACCTTCCATGCCTATCCCCATATCGGGTTCGTCCTGCCCGCCATGGGCTACAGTGCGGGCCAGATCACCGACCTCGAGCAGACCATCAATGCCTCCGAGTGCGACCTGGTGCTCTTTGCCACGCCCATCCAGCTCACCAGGATCCTGTCCATAAACAAGCCCGCCATAAGGGTCCGCTACGAATACGAAGACCATGGCGCCCCGGTGCTGCGGGAGGTCCTGCTGGACGAGCTGCAAAAGAGAGGCTGCATCTAGTGCCGGGAGGCCGTCCATGAGGGATTCCCCGGTCAGGCCGGTGCTCCTGGTGGCCCTGGGCGGGAACGCGCTGATCCGCAAGGGCCAGCAGGGGACCATTGCCGAGCAGTTCGAGAACCTCCGGGTGCCCATCAGCCAGATTGCCCGCCTCACCCGGGACTACCGTGTCATCATCACCCACGGCAACGGCCCCCAGGTGGGCAACCTGCTGCTCCAGCAGGAGTGCACAGAAGAGGTGCCCCGGATGCCCCTGGAGATCCTGGTGGCCCAGACGCAGGGGCAGATCGGCTACATGATCGAGTCCACCTTGGACAGCGAGCTCATGCGCCAGGGCATCGCCGTGAACAGACCCCTGGTGAGCCTCATCAGCTACGTGGTGGTGGACGAGAACAGCCCCGCCTTCGCCACCCCCACCAAGCCCATCGGGCCTGTCATTCCCGAGGGCCGGGTGCAATCCTGCCCGTACCCTGTCAGGTTGACCGAGAAGGGCTTCCGCCGGGTCGTGGCCTCGCCGGACCCGGTGGCCATCGTGGAGAGGAACGAGATCCTCAGGCTCATCGAGATGGATTTCGTGGTCATCTGCTGCGGAGGGGGCGGCATCCCCGTGGTGAGGGAGGGCAGGTCCTTTGCCGGGGTGGATGCGGTCATCGACAAGGACCTCGCCAGCGCCAGGCTCGCCTGTGAGGTGGGGGTGGACATCTTCGTCATCGCCACCGACGTGCCGGGCGTGGCCATCGATTACGGGAGCGACCGCCAGCGGTTCCTGGCCAGGCTCGACGCGGCCCAGGCCAGGCTGTACACGGAACAGGGCCAGTTTCCCGAGGGGTCCATGCTGCCGAAGATCCAGGCGGCCGTGCGGTTCCTCGAGGGAGGCGGCAAACGGGCGGTCATCGCTTCCATCGAGGCCATAGAGGATGCCGTGGCTGCAGGGGCGGGCACGGAGGTGACCCTCGGCTAGGCAGGGGGCTCTCAGCCTCTGCGCATCCTCAGGCCGCGCTCCACGGTCACCACGAAGTCCTGGACATTGGTGAGGATGGAGCGGGCTGTGAGCGAGCCCCGGTTGGCCAGCTTGTTCACGGCGAACTCCGACATGTCCACGGTGTAGAAGTACACGGGCCTCACCGTCCCATCGGGCAGGACCCGGTAGGACGGGGCCATGTTGCCCGTGGCGATGGCGTGCAGCTGCGTGGCCATGGCGATGATGGTGGTGGCCCTGCGCGTCAGGGAGCGCATCCTGTCCTGGGCCTCGTAGGCGCTGGCAGTCACCTCTGGCAGGGGGCCGTCGTCCCGTATGGACCCGGCCAGGACAAAGGGGATGCCGTTCTCGATGACGGCCTTCATGACCCCTGAGGTGAGGACGCCCTGGCGGATGGCCGCCCGCAGCGATCCGATCCTGCGGATGGTGTTGATGGCGTCCAGGTGGTTGTAGTGGCCCAGCTCCACGGAGCGCTTTGAGTAGATGTCCTGTCCGAGGCCCGTGGAGAAGAGGGATGCCTCCACATCGTGGGTGGCCAGGGCGTTGCCCGCCAGCAGGGCGTGGACATACCCCCCGGCCACGAGCTCGGCAAAGGCACTGCGGGCATCACGGTCGAAGACCACCGCAGGCCCGAGGACCCAGACCACGAATCCCTGCTCGCGCTCGTAGTCCAGGAGGTCATAGAGCTGGTCGTAATCGATGGAAAAGGCGGTCTCCCGGGTGATGCGCGACCGGAAGGAGAACTTGTCATCCGTGCCGCCTGAGAGATCGAACCCCCCGGTGTGCACATAGATGCCGTCCTCGCCGTTTTCGTGCCTGCCGCAGGCTACCGCATCGCCGGCTTTGATGTTCCTGAATTCCTTCACCGTGAGCGAGCCGTCTCCCTCCTGGACCACCACGCAGTCCATGCGGGAGTCTGCCAGCAGCACCCAGTTCCCCGGATGCATGTGGAAGTACTCCGGGTAGATGGAGGTGGCGTGGTAGGCATCCGGGGCCACCCCGTCGGAAGGCGCACGGGTGAAGGTCACCGTGGGCGCGTCCGAGAGGCCTTTCCTGCTGAAGTCGGGGTGCCGGTACTGGGGCAGGATACAGGGCATGCTCCACCTCCTGCACAGGGTCATTTCCAGAGCGCAGCTCCTGGCCCGCCAGTGTAGACGATCCCGGGGAGCCCTGTCAAAGGCAATTGCTCCAGGCCGAACGGACGAAAGACTAGTGGATGGTGGAGATCTTCCGGATGAAGATGGAAATCCCTATGAAAACGCAGCCGGTAACAAACATACTCATCATATGGTAAACCTCTTTAAAAAATGCCCAGGCCTTGCGGCAGGGCGTATCTGTCAGTCATGAGATCCGGACAGTCGGGTATAGCGTAAAAGATCTCGGGTGATCCGGAAGCACCCGGTATCATCGCAAGAAGCCCCTGTCTCAACTCAGGGCGCGCCAGTCTCATAGAAGACTTCCGCGGCAAATGCAAGGGAAAAAACGGTTCTTTCTCAGGCCAGGCACTGCGGAGCGCATTCGTCGTCGCCGGAGAGGACCTCGCGGATCTTGCGGGAGAGGTCCTGCATGCTGAACGGCTTCTGGATGAACCCCGAACAGCCCCGTTCCATGAGCTGCAGGGCCTGCCCGTGCATGTCATACCCGCTGGCCAGCAGGACCCTGGCCTCCGGGTCGATCTCGCGGATACCCTCGAAGGTCTCCCTGCCCCCCATGCCCGGCATGATCATGTCCAGGATGACCAGGTCGATCTCAGGGGCATGGGCGCGGAAGAGACGGATGGCCTCCATGCCGCCCTTGGCCAGGATGACCCGGTACCCGAGGCCCTGCAGGAGATCCTTCCCCACGGAAAGGATCATGTCCTCGTCGTCCACGAGCAGGATGGTCTCGGAACCGGTCTGGATGCCCGTCCGGACATGATGTTCCTTCTGCGGGGACCGTGCGGCGGCCGGGAGGTAGAAGGTGAAGGTGGACCCTTTCCCCATGGTGCTGGAACATGTGATGATCCCGCCGTGGTTGGAGATGATGCCGTAGGCCGAGGCGAGGCCGAGTCCCGTGTTGAAGCCCGTTCCCTTGGTGGTGAAGAAGGGGTCGAAGATGCGGTCGCGGATCTTCTCGTCGATCCCGAGGCCCGTGTCCCGCACCGACACCATGACATACCTGCCCGGAACCGCATGGTAGGGCCCCACGAACGAATCGTCGAGGGTCACGTTCTCGGTCCTCACGTACAGGTCTCCGCCGTCGGGCATGGCCTGGAACGCGTTCACGAACAGGTTCAGGAGCACCTGGTCGATCTGGCCCCGGTCCACCTCGGCGCTCCACAGACCGGCCTGGAACATGGTGTGGATGGCGATTTCCTTGTGGGTGCGGCCGAACATGTCCAGGCTTTTTTTCACGAGGTCACCCACGTCCGTGGGCTTCACCTCGTACTTGCCGCCCCGGGCGAAACCCAGGAGGCGCCTGGTGAGGTCAGACCCCCGCTGCACGTACTGCTCCACGTGCTCCAGCCGCTTTCTCTGTGCATCTCCCAGGTCCGGGTTCATGAGCAGCAGGGACGCATTGCCCTGGATCCCCATGAGGATGTTGTTGAAGTCGTGGGCGATGCCCCCCGCAAGGGTCCCCACGGCCTCCATCTTCTGGGCGTGGGTGAGCTTTTCCTGGAGCTGGCGTTTCTCCTCTTCGGCACGTTTCCTCTCGGAGATGTCCCGGGTGATGCCCAGCAGACCCACTGGTTCTCCCTGCTCGTCCATGAGGACGCCGGCGGTGACCTCGGTCCAGACCGTGCTCCCGTCCTTCCTGATCTGCTCGAGCTCCACGGTCCTGGTCACGTGCCTGTGGGCAGGGTCTCTCAGCCAGAACGCCTCGTATTCCTCCCGGTACAGATCCAGGGCCTTCCGGCATGAATCAGGGGTATAGATCTGCTCCATGGTCAGAGCCATGGCCTCTTCCGGTGTATAGCCCCGCAGGCGCTGTACGGAGGGGCTGATGTAGGTGTAGCGGAAATCCAGGTCCGTGAGCCAGATGACGTCGTGGACGTTCTCCGCCAGGAGCCGGTAGCGCTGCTCACTCTCCTGGACCTTGCGGTAGGCCCTGGCGTTCATGATGCTCACCGCCAGCTGGGAGGCGATCCCCGTGAGCAGGTTCAGGTCGCTCTGGGTGGATGAGCGCTTGTCCGTGACATTGGCCACCCCCAGGATGCCCAGGGATCGATCCGCATAGACGATGGGCACACAGATGCACGACCTGATGGACAGGTCCTGCATGAGCGACTTTTCTTCATCGCTTATACCCTCGAGGCGAGCCGGGTCGTATCCGACGGACGGGGTGCCTTCGGCGAAGATCCGGACAAAGAGGCTTTTGGAAGGACCCTGGAGATGGACCCTGGCACTGCGGATACGGTCTTCCTCCTGGGGCCCGAACCCGTAGCTGCCGGTGATGACCAGTTCCCGGGCCTGCTCGTCGGCAAGCATGACGATCCCCCGGTCGAAGTCCATGTGCTCCTGCATGATATCCATGACCCTGCCGCAGAGTTCGTCCGCTCTCATGAATGCGGAGGCGGCCCGGCCCACTTCCTGGATCAGGAGCGCATTGCCGTACTGGGAGCTGGACTGCTCCATGAAACTCTTTGCAGACGCGCTCTGTGTCTCGATGGTCTTGATGAGGTGCCTTCTCTCCTGGGAGCAGGAATACATGATTACCCCGGACAACGACAGGGACAGCATGGAGAGCGCGGCCACCCATGCGGACGGTTCGAAGAGCAGCCCGGTGGTGAAGGCCGCACAGATCGCGACGGCGATGGATATCCACCTGACTCGCTTCCACAGGAGCATCTTCGACCCTGTCCAGGTGACGATGTACCTGCAGTGAGGGCTCCCCTTGTGCATGCACTGGGGGTGTTCCACGCAGGCGAAGTCATTCGTGCCAAGGCGGGCCACGGCCTCCAGGATGCCGATGCGGTTCTCGCACTGGAAGGGTCTATCCCTGGCCCCCTTTTTGGGAGCCGCGAGGATTTCCAATCGGTCGGAGCCCTTGTTCCTGATGATCATGGACACCTGCCTCGCCATCCGGTTCATGGTCTTTGCCACGAGGTCGTACATGACCGCCGGGTCCAGGAGTCCCAGGACATGGGTTTTCACCGCGCCGAAGGCCTCGGCCGAGGCGGTGTAACGACCCACCTGCCGCGAGATGTCGAGGCGCCCGGTCTCCTTCTGGAGGATCTCGTGGAACAGGTCGATCTGGTCCTGGGAGAAGAAATGCGACTGGTCCAGGACCTCGTGCGGCTTCATGCCTGCATGGGCGAGCAGCCTGTCGGTATCGATATGGGGATGGTTCGCGGCCAGGTACTCGAGATATGTCCGAATTATCCTGCTGCTGTACAGGGGGGTAGACCCGTCCATGATGCCCTTTCTCGAGAAGCGGTATCGAGGAATGTATCGGAAGGAAAATGGATCCCATTACAGTCTTCTGCCAAGGGTATTTTCAGAGGTGGATCTCCACGATGTCCCCGTCGTGCATCACGTAGTCCCGCTGCACCATCATGCCGTCGTGGACCGCCTTGCCCCAGATGCGGGCGTACTTGAGCCTGGTGAGAAAGTCCTTGTGGATCCTCCCTGCCAGGTCTTCCAGGGTGCTGCCACGGGGGATGACGAAGGGCTCGTCCAGGTCGGCCTCTTTGCCAGGGTTCTTGGAATACACCCTGATGATGCCCGCCAGGTCGTAGATGCCCCTCAGGAAGGCGTCCAGATTCAACCCGTTCAGGATGGATATGGCCAGCGACGGCATGGCAGGGGCCGCGAGCTCCAGGAAGGTTGCGAAGTCCTCCTGCTGGGCGGGTGAGTCCACCTTGTTCACCACCACCATGCACCGCTTGAAGAACACCGGCCGCCTGACGCCTTCGGGCACCTCTGCCCCGTCGGGGAAGATGCGGTATTCCTTCAGCATGGCCATGATCTCTTCGTGCTGGCCGATGAGGTCGGCGGTGATGTCCAGCAGGATGGTCACGATGTCCACCCTCCGCACCAGGTCCATCATGAGCGGGTCCACGTAGTCAGAGGTCAGAGGCGGGGTGTCGATGAGCTGGAACTGGATGTTTTCGAAGGGGGCCATGCCGGGGGTGGGCCTGTGCGTGGTGTGGGGGAAGGGGGCGATTTCGGGCTCCGCGTTGGTCAGGGCGGTGATGAGCGACGACTTGCCCGAGTTCGGCGGGCCGATGACGATGACCTGGGCCGCGCCTTCACGGTCGATGGTGTACATGCCCTTCTGCTTGACGGCGCCCTTTTTCTTCTGCGCCTCGTCCCGGTGCCTGCTGAGACGGTGCTTGATGTCGGCCTGCATCTTGTCCGTACCCTTGTGCTTGGGGATCAGGGCGAGCATCTCCTCCAGAGCCTCGATCTTTTCCTCGGTCGTCCTGGCCTCGCGGTAGCGCCTCTCGGCTTCCAGGTAGGTCGGCGGCAGGTTCGCAGGCATCTCTCACACCCCATCCGCGGCACAGGGCCGCTTCACTGCGCACCATGGTACAATCACGGAGGGTTTTTTTCAAGATGCCCGGGTCAGCGAGGCTTGAAGGCGTGCACGATGTTGATGGTGCCCAGCATGCGGCGCTCGTACCTGATCCCGGAGAACCCTGCTGCCTCCATGATGCCGGCGACCTCTACGGCGGTCTTGAAGGCCTGGGTGGAGTCGGGGAGGTATCGGTAGGCATCGCGGTCTTTGGTGATGATGCCGCCGAGCAGCGGTATGACCCAATTCAGGTGTATCTGCACCAGGGGCTTCAGCACGGTGTCCGGCGGAGGTCCGGCATCGAGGCAGACGACCCTTCCCCCGGGCTTGAGCACACGGTGCTGCTCGACAAAGGCCTGCGCTACGTCGGGTACGTTCCGGACCAGGAAGCCGGAGACCACCGCATCGAAGGTTGCATCCCCGAAGGGAAGTTCCAGGGCGTTGGCGCAGCACCACCGGGCCCGCCGGGGGGTGGTCTTCCTGCCCACCCGCATCATCTCCGGGGTGATGTCGGCGGCGACGAACCGTGCGTCAGGATACCTCCGGGCCGCTTCCATGATGATCCTGCCCGTGCCGGCGCCCACATCGAGCATGAGGCCCGAAGCCGGCAGACCGGCCAGTTCCACCGTCCGGCGCCTCCAGGAGCGGTCCATGCCGAAGCTCATGAGGGTGTTCATGAAGTCGTACCGGTACGCAATGGAGCCGAACATCCTCCGGATCCGGTGATTCCAGGATGCATCGTTCACGGGCGTTCCCCTGGGTATGGCGGGCGGTTCACCGCATGGTCATAGCAGAAGGCCAGTGCCGGTGTAAAGCGCTCCTACTTCTCGAACAGCTCCAGGTAACGGCCGTAGCCTTCCTTCTCCAGGTCCTCCCTGGGTATGAAGCGCAGGGCCGCCGAGTTGATGCAGTACCGCAGTCCCGTGGGGGCCGGGCCGTCGCCGAAGACATGGCCGAGGTGCGAGTCGGCGTGGGTGCTCCGCACCTCGGTCCTCGTCATGAACAGGCTCGAGTCCTTCTTCTCCCTGATATTGAACGGGACAAGGGGCCTGGTGAAGCTCGGCCAGCCCGTGCCCGAGTCGAACTTGTCCTTCGAGCTGAAGAGGGCCTCGCCCGAGACCACGTCCACGTAGATGCCCTCGCGGTGGTTGTTCCAGTACTCGTTCCGGAAGGGGGGCTCGGTGCCCTCCTCCTGGGTAACCTCGAACTGGAGGGGGGTCAGGTGCTTCCTGATCTCCTCCTTGGGCGGCTTGCGGTAGTCCTTGCCCGTGTACCGCGGCAGGACCCTGGACGCCGGTCCCGGGGCTGTCCAGACCCTGCACAGGAACTGGTCACGTCCCGAGCCCTGCCGGTAGATCCTGTAGCGGACAGGATTCTTCCGGTGATAGTCCTGGTGATACTCCTCGGCGGGGTAGAATGTCGACGCCCTGGTGATGGGGGTGACGACGGGTTTGCCGTATCTGCCGGACTTCTGCAGTGCCGCCCTCGATGCCTCGGCCGCTTTCTTCTGCTCCTCGGTGTGGTAGAAGATCTCGCTGCGGTACTGGGAGCCGCGGTCCACGAACTGACCGCCGGCGTCGGTGGGATCTACCTGGCGCCAGAACACGTCCAGGAGCTTCTCGTAGGACACCTGTGCCGGGTCGTAGGTCACCTGGACCGCCTCGGCGTGGCCGGTGCCCCCGCCGCAGACATCCTCGTAGGTGGGATTCGCCGTCGTCCCGCCGGTGTATCCCGAGACCACGCGGACGACGCCCGGCACGGTCTCGAAGGCCGATTCCACGCACCAGAAGCAGCCCCCCGCAAAGGTGGCGACCTCGTGCCTGGCCTGTGCCGCAGAGCCGGTTGACGGGGTGAAGAGCATCATGGCGATGAGTCCTTTCATGAGGGTATTGTGCATCAGTGACTCCTTCCGTAAGGCGTACACGCATAGTAGGGTCAGGTTGCCACGCCGACAAGCCTCCTTGTCCTGTTCCTTGAATTTTCGGCCGGTACGCCCTATCATGGAGAACGTGCCCCGTGCGGAACGTGGGTTCATGGAGGAGGGATGCCCGTGGAGAAACACTACAAGTTTTCCATCTGGTACGTGCTCATCGGCATCTGGGTGGTGCTGCTCGCGCAGAACATCATCTCCACCATGATGGCGGTGAAGACCATCCCCTACAGCCAGTTCCTCAACCTGCTCAAGGCAGGCCAGGTGACCGAGGTCGCCATCACGGAGAACCAGATCCAGGGCAAATACAGGGAGAAGGACGGGAGCACGCAGGCCTTCAAGGCGGTCCGGGTGGACCCGGAGATCTCGCGGATGCTGGACGAGTACAAGGTCACCTTCAAGGGCCAGATCGAGCAGACCTTCTTCCGTGACCTGCTCTCCTGGGTGCTGCCCATCGTGATCTTCATCGGGGTGTGGTACTTTCTCATGAAGCGCATGGCCGGGCAGCAGCCCGGCTTCATGTCGCTGGGCAAGAACAAGGCCAAGATCTACATGGAGAGCGAGCTCAAGGTGCGCTTCACCGATGTGGCGGGCGTGGACGAGGCGGAGCAGGAGCTCGTGGAGGTGATCGACTTCCTGAAGAACCCCGACCGGTTCGGCGAGCTGGGCGGCAAGATCCCCAAGGGAATCCTCCTGGTGGGCCCGCCGGGCACGGGCAAGACCCTGCTGGCCAAGGCGGTCGCCGGGGAGAGCGGGGTGCCCTTCTTCTCCATGAGCGGGTCCGACTTCGTGGAGATGTTCGTGGGCCTTGGCGCGGCCAGGGTGCGCGACCTCTTCACCCAGGCAAAGGAGAAGGCGCCCTGCATCATCTTCATCGACGAGCTCGACGCCTTGGGCAAGGCCCGGGGCATCGGCGGCATGACCGGCGGGCACGACGAGCGCGAGCAGACCCTGAACCAGCTCCTCGTGGAGATGGACGGCTTCGACACCAAGACCGGGGTCATCCTCATGGCAGCCACGAACCGGCCCGAGATCCTCGACCCGGCCCTGCTCAGGCCGGGCAGGTTCGACCGGCACGTCCTGGTGGACCGGCCAGACCGGAAGGGCAGACTGGACATCCTCAAGGTGCACCTCAAGGCCATCAGGACCGGGCCGGATGTCGACCTGGAGAAGCTCGCGGCCATGACCCCCGGCATGGTGGGCGCGGACCTGGCCAACCTCGTGAACGAGGCGGCCCTCCTGGCGGTGAGACGAAACAGGAAGGAGGTGGGCATGGCCGAGTTCGAGGAGGCGGTGGAGCGGATCATCGGCGGGCTCGAGAAGAAGAACCGCCTCATCAACCGGCACGAGCGGGAGGTGGTTGCCCACCACGAGATGGGGCACGCCATCGTGGCCATGAGCCTGCCCGGCACCGACCCGGTGCAGAAGATCTCCATCATCCCCCGCGGCATCGCGGCGCTCGGCTACACCATGCAGGTGCCCACCGACGACCGGTTCCTCATGAGCAGGACCGAGCTGCTCAATAAGATCGCCACCCTGCTGGGCGGGCGTGCGGCAGAGGAGCTCGTGTTCGGCGACATCTCCACCGGGGCCCACAACGACCTGTCCCGGGCCACGGACATCGCCAAGAGCATGGTGAAGGAGTACGGCATGAGCGAGG
>CAZNGL010000042.1:0-21282 GCA_964572405.1 uncultured Bacteriovoracaceae bacterium | reverse complement strand
GATATGACGATGAAGATGAACAACCCGCCCGAGAGCACCATGACGATGGGCTCGATCATCTTTCCCGCCGTCTCCACGAACCGCGAGGTCTTCTCCTGGTAGGTGTCGGCGAGGAAGCCCAGCCGCTGGTCGAGGGTTCCCGTCTTCTCGCCCACGCTCACCATCTTGAGCGTGACGTTGTCGAAGAACGACGTGGAGCGGAATGACTCGATGAGCGAGTTGCCCGATGCCGTCTCGCCCTGTATCTTCCGGATCACGATGCGGAGCAGGGGGTTCCTGAAGATCCCTGCCAGCACGTCCAGGGAGCGGGTCAGGGTGAGGCCTGAACGGATCATCAGGGCAAGGCTGGAGAAGAAGAGCGTGAGGGTGGAGGCCTTGAGCAGGTCGCCGGCCACCGGAACCCGGTAGGCGAACTTCGTGGCGGCAAGCTTCACCCTGTCGAACCGGGCGAGGAAGACGACAGCACCGATGATGGCGCCTGCAACCACGGGGATGAGGTACCAGTTCGTCTCGATGAAGGTGACGAAGCGCACCAGCTTCAGGGTGATCTCCGGGAGCTTCACGTTGATGTCCCTGAAGGTCTCCACCAGTTGCGGCAACACGAAGAAGAGCCAGAACATCATCACGCAGCCCATGGCGAAGAGCACGAAGCAGGGGTAGATGAAGGCACGCTTCACCTGGGACACGATGGTGTCCACCTTCCGCAGGTATGCGGCCGTGTTGTTCAGCGCGTCCTGGATGGTGCCGGTCTCCTCGCCGATGCTGCAGAAGAAGATGAGCATCTCCGGGAACACCCTGGCGTTGTGCGAAAAGGCCCCGGACAGGGACTCGCCCCGGGCGACCTCCCGGATCACCTCCTCCATGGCATCCTTGAGGCGCCCGGACTTGACGGTCTCCGTGATGGTCTCCATGGAGTCCAGAAGGGGAAGCCCGCTCCCGATCATGGAGGCGAGCGATTCGCACAGCTCCACGATCTCCATGCGGTTCACCGCGGGCTGCATGAGCCCCTGCAGGACGTCGAGCACGGGGAACGCGTTCTCCCGGTAGCTCACCAGGGTGAGGTCCTGGGACGCCAGGTTGTCCATGAGCTCCCGCACGCTCTCGAAGGAGCCCTTGGCGTTCAGGGTGGTCCCGTCTCTCTTCAGCGCACAGTAGGAGAGCTGCATCACCGCAGGACCCTCCACGCCTCGGCGAAGCTCGTCCTGCCGGAGAGGACCTTGCGGATCCCGTCGCCGGTGAGCGTCACCATGCCTTCGGCCAGCGCCTGTTCCTTGATCTCGAAGGGGTGGGCCCCCATGGAGATGAGTCGCTCGATCTCCTTGGAAACCACGAGGATCTCGGCCACCATGATCCTTCCCAGGTAGCCGGTCTTGATGCAGCGGGGGCACCCCACCGGTGCATAGATGCGTGTGCCCGGCGTGATGCCGAAGACCCGCTGCTCCTCCTCGCCGGATTCGTACTCCTGCCTGCAGAAGGGGCACAGCGCGCGCACCAGGCGCTGGGCGATGACGCAGATGAGCGACGAGGAGATCATGTAGTCCTTCATCCCCAGGTCCTTGAGCCGGGGCACGGCGCCGGAGGAGTCGTTGGCGTGCACCGTGGACAGGACCAGGTGGCCGGTCTGGGAGGCTCGCAGCCCCATGGTGGCCGTGTCGCTGTCGCGGATCTCGCCGATGAGGATCACGTCCGGGTCCTGCCTGAGGAAGGCCCTCACCGCGCTGGAGAAGATGTACCCGGCCTTCTCGTTCACCTGGGTCTGCCGGATGAGCGGGAACTGGTACTCGATGGGGTCCTCCACGGTGACGATGTTTTTCTCGATGGCGCTGATCTCACGCAGCGCCGCGTACAGCGTGGTGGTCTTTCCCGAGCCCGTGGGCCCCGAGACCAGGATCATGCCGTAGGGCTTGTGGAGGAGGTCCCTGAGCCGGACGATGTCGTCCGGCTCCAGGCCGAGGTTGCGGATGCTGTAGAGGTCCTCGGAGGAGGCGAGGATGCGCATGACCATGTTCTCGCCGTGGGCGACCCGCAGGGTGGAGCAGCGGATATCGTAGCTCTCGTTGAGGAAGTCGAAGGAGAGTCTCCCGTCCTGGGGCTTGCGCTGTTCGGAGATGTCCATCTCCGCCTTGACCTTGATGGTGGAGATCACCCTGGGGTGGAGCTCCACCGGGAAGGTGTAGAACGGGTAGAGGATGCCGTCGATGCGGTAGTGGATCTGGGTGGTCTTGTTCGTCGGGGTGATATGGATATCCGTGGCCCGGGAATTGATGGCGGACATGATGATGAGCCTGGTGAGCTTTTCCGTGTCCACGTCGTGGGGGTTGTACTTGGCGTGCTCGAGCTGCTGGTCTATCTCCTCGTCGATGGGGTGCTCCAGGAGGTAGTAGTCCTTCTCGATGTGCCTCTGGATCTGCGAGGGCGAGGCGGCCACGCACCGGATGCGCTTCTTGGAGATGCGCGAGGCGAGGTCGATGAGCTTGGAGTTGTCCGGCTCGCTGGTGGCGAGGCTCAGGGTGCCGTCCTCCACGCCGATGGGCAGCACCGAGTTGTCCCGGGCGAACTGCACGGGCAGGGCGGACAGGGCATCCTTCTGTGGGGAAAAGTGCCGCAGCTCGATGAACTCGATGCCGAACTGCTTTGCAATGGCCTGGGCGAGCTCGGTCTGGGTCACCAGCCCCAGGCGCAGGAGGATATCCCCCACCCGTTCGCGGGTGGCCCGCTGCTCCAGCAGAGCCAGGCCGATCTCGCGATCTGAGATGATCCCTTCTTCCTTGAGCAGGTCGCCGATGCGTTTCTTTTCCATGCTCACCCGTGCCGCGTCTCCTGCGGTGCCTGAATACATGACCGGCATGCAGACGTGAACGGGTGCATGCCGGGCGCCTCTCTTGCGGTCCCGTTACAGGAGGGGGCAGCCGTGCTCTTCCCCGCCCCGCCGGGCCTGCTTCCTGCGCTACATCCGCCAGTACACGATCTTGGCGGTCTGGGTGGTGTACGCCGAGTTGGCGCGGATGGAACCCGTATTGTACGCGCCGTCGTCGTACTTCCTGTCGATCTCCTCGGCCACGTCGTAGGGGATGGCGTTCATGGTGATGCAGTTCGAGGTCAGTGCCGCGGTGGAGCCTGGAGGGGTAGCGATGTACTCGATCCGTATCCAGCTCCCGAAGGCGTTCACTGGCACGTCGTTGGCCGCGCCGGTGTAGTTTCCGTTCACGATGCGTGCCAGCACCAGGTCCTGGAAGAGCCACCAGATCTCGTTCCCGGCTATCTGGCCATTGGCGTTGCCGTTGTTGGTGTCTCCCTCCGGGGCGCTGGTCATGTTCTCGTCGCCCGGATACTGGTTGTACTTGTCGTAGAAGGCATAGTACGCCGCGGTGAGCGACTCCTTCTGGTTCACGAGCTTTTTCACCTTGGCGTTCTGGATCAGGGCCTCGCCCTTGAGGACGCCGGTGATCAGCAGGCCGATGATCACGAGCACGAGCGCCAGCTCCACCAGGGTGAACCCCCTGTCATGCCTGTTCCGAAACCGTTCCATGCAGCACCTCCGTGTGGGATCACTGGTGATAAGCATGCTTACCACTATGCATTGCATCGGTTATTCTGGGGGGTTCCTTTAATGAATCCTGCAGTCTGTTGCCCGGAGGGGTCATCGGGAGGGACGGGTGCCCATGGCAGGTTCAGTCGGAGATTCTGGAGATCCTCGCGCCCAGCGGGCAGGAACGGATGCCCGGAATGGGGGAGAGGTCTGTCTCCCGGATCTCTCCCGAAGGTGATACGAACCGCATGGAGGCATGTTCCAGGTCGATGGAGGGACCATAGGCCCTGCCGGAGAACAGGGTCCGTGTTTCTGACGGTTCCCCGGTGACGGCGTCCATCACCTGCAGGACCGAGGATCCCTCATCGATGCCGCCGCAGGGAGACCGGCCGTCCCACATGGCAATGTAGATCCTGCCCCCCATGACGGCCATGCCGGTGGGTGTCCTGCCGTCCAGGGAAGCAGACCACGAGGTTCCTTCCACGGTGCAGCCCAGCACCCTGTCGGTGCCGAGGACCGCAAGTCGGAACTCCTTGCGCCAGGTGAAGGGGCGCGCCTCGAGGATGGCGCCATGAATGCCCGTGGCGATCATTCCCTTCAGGGCGAGTTCCGGGGTCAGCAGCACGATGAGCCCGTCGAGGGTCCCCGCGATGAGGGTGAGAGTGGACGGGTCGAAGCGGAGCAGGGTGATCGGGTGGCCCGTGTCGTACTGCGACAGGGCTTGGCCGTCCCTCAAACCGAGTGAACGCACCTGCGATCCCGTGGCGAGGTATGCCGCCGAATCGGAGGCTTCCACGCATGTTCCGTGCTCTCGCCAGAGGATCCGGGCGCCTTGCTCGGTGCATGAGACCATGCCTTCCCGGTCGGGGCCTGCCAGCACGACATCGCCCCGGATGCAGACGGGCCCGCCCAAGCCTGCCACAAGCCCCGTGAGCTCCCTCCCGGGCAGGTCTATCCTGAGGAGACGCTCGGCCGATGTCGTGCAGTACAGGGTGGATGTGTCATATGCGAGGTGCCGGGCCATGCCGAGGATGGCGAGGTCGGGGCAGGAGACGAGATCCAGGGGGTTCGTGATGCAGGGCCGCTGGCGTATCCCTGTGTCGGAGATGATCCATGCGGGATCAAGGCATCCCCCGCGGCTCGTCATGGCCAGGGACTGCCCTTGGTGGATCACCACAGGCGCCGTCACCATGGCGCCTTCCGGCGCGAAAATCTCCCTCCCGGGCATGTACCGCCCCCCGCCTTTGGAGGCCACGTCCCGGAGGAATGTCGTGTCGGGTCCCATCACGTGCACCTGGATCCCCTGGGACCGGCAGTAGGCCGCCACGTCGTCCAGGCAGTGGCACCCCTCTCCGGGGCAGGGGACGTCCCCGGGATTTCTGTCATGGTCATAGTCGAGGAGCCATGCCGGGAGGTGGCCGTCATTCACGCTCCTGCCCGCGCTCACCAGGAGGATGTGCCGGGTGGTGACGCACGTCTCCGGGAAGACCCGCGATGCCTGGTAGAGCATCTCCGCCAGGGGTGCATGGGTCGACGCGGGAGAGACGCCGTCCATGGCGAGCAGGGTCTGGCGCATGTCGTGGGTGAAGGGCTGGACGAGCCCCCGGGACGTGGTCATGACCGCGACCTCGCACTGGTCCAGGGAGGCGATGAGATCCCGGGACAGGGAGAAGGCAAGGGCCCACGTGGGCATGGCCCCGGTCAGGGCGTTCACGGGGCTCGATCTCTGGTGGGAATTGCCCCATGTGCCGGAAAAGTATGTCCCTGCTGCGCATGCATGGGAGTCGGATACCTCGCTGCATGCCGAGACATGGACGATGGCGCCGGACGGACGGAGCAGATAGAGGGCGTCTTCCCGGTAATCCCGGCCCGAAGAGCAGGCCATGGCCCGGGAATCGTCGATGACCGCAACGATATGGGGCCTCGACGAGAGGACCGGAGGACCCGACGGGATGTCTCTGTACTGCCCCCGCAGACCCACGCGCCATGCATACGAGCTGAGGTCCTGCATGCGGCGTTCACGGACCACGGTGGTGAAGGCGATGGAGTCCCATCCCTCGGGAGCTGTCAGGGTTGTGAACACGGGGTCGGCCGGACCGACCTGGTCCACATGGGGCAGACTGTCCTGGAGGATGCTGCAGTAGGCCTGGCTCGACTTCAGGTGGAACAGGACAAGGGAGGAGCAGGCCAGGACCACCCCAAGGGTTGTGGCCAGGAGCATGAGGACCAGGGCGGTGATCCATCCCCGGTCAGTACACGGTGCGGCGTATACAGAGATCCTTGCAATGTCCATGGTATCGGGCCCTCATGGCAACGATGCACTGCCTGCCGGAAATCCGCGGCGTGAAGGACACCACGGCTTCCGCCAGGAGCGCGCTGTTCCGGTAGAGGCCGTCCGCCCTGAGCTCATAGCATACGGCCGGGACGATCCTGTCCCCTGTCCGGGGGGCGTTCCCGAGGGTGATGGGGATGGTCGTGCGGCCCCGCTGGTAGGCCTGCCCGATGGTGCATGCCGATGCATCGCTGATCATGCCGAGGCCCGCCCAGTAGTCAGGAAGCATATCGCCGTCGATGTCCACGGTGTCGAGCACCACGGAGCGCGCGGACGAGGACAGGACAAGGGAGTAGTAGGGGGGAGGCGGTCTCCGGGAAACCCGGATTCCCGGGTGCGAGGAGGTGATGGGAATGCCCGCGATGTAGAGGCGGGAGCCGTCCACCAGGACCTTGAGGTCCTGGGGCATCAGGCAGGCGCACTGGGTCAGGTCCATGCTCAGGCGAAGCGACGCCTGGCGGAGCGACTGCATGCAGTACCACTCCCCTTTCATCGAGGCCGATGATGCCGTGGACACCAGGTGCACGTGGTATATGGCAAGCATGAGAACGCCTGAGCATGCCATTGCCACGAGCAGTTCCACAAGGCTCAGACCCCTGTTCATGAGCGTCTCCTCCTGTGGGTGACCGTTTCGCCGGCAGAGGGCATGCCGGGGGGCACATCAAGCAAGGAGGGGCCGGGGGCAGGGGCGTTCAGGAGAACAAGCGTGCCGACTCTCCCGGAGAAACCATTTCATGCCATGCCGAACATGTGCCATGATATTACAGCGTGTGTCAAGGGGAATGAAAAAACCGCCGGAACGGGCGGATGGGTCCGTGGTACCTTGTAATATGGACATGGACAACCTATAGATATATTGGTAATACATGCACCCAACCGACATGTCGCATACACATACGCATACCAAGGGATACAAGTTCATCGCGGTCATCGCGGTCCTTGCCGTCACTGCGGCCATGTTCCTCATCGTACCCATCGGCGGGAGCATAGGCCTGTTCCGGGAGGCCACCATATCCTTCATCTTCCGGAAGCCGCCGCGCTTCATGTCCATGGACGCCGACGTGGAGGGCATCCCCCAGGTGGTCAAGGCCGGGGAGGCCCTGAAGATCAAGGGAGGTGAGACGCTGGTCATCAGAAAGATCCACGCGAACACCTTCTTCAAGTCGTACCTCAGCGCAGACGTGGCCGGATTCGGCAGGCCCAACGACCTGAACGAGCCCGTGGACACCGCAGAGATCAGGGATCAGCTCATGGGCGCCGGAATCAGGTCCGTGCCCATCGATATCTACTACCTCGACCGGAAGATCGCCAAGGTGCCTCTGGAACTGGAGCTGAGCGAACAGGCCTTCATGGATCAGCTCCAGGGTGCCAAGAGCGTGGAGGAGAGGCTGGCGATCCTCAGGTCGGCCCACGTGAGTTTCCCCCGGAACACCCAATTTCTCGATATGCTGGAGCAGCTGCTCACCGAGAAAGGGGACTACCAGGCCCTGGTCATCCTCTACAAGGCGGTCTCGGATGCGGACCCCTCGAACATGACCGCCTACTCCAAGCTGGCCGGCTTCTATACCAGGCTGGAACGGTACGACGATGCGCTCGCCATGTGCCAGAAGATCGTGGACGCGGGCGAGGCGGATGCCGGGATCTATCGGCGAATGGCCTACATCGCCGGTGAGAAGGGCGATTTCCAGGGCCGGGTGTCCTATCTGAAGAAGGCCCTGGAACTCGACGGGAAGAACGAGGACGTGGCCATCGACCTGGCCAAGACCTACGAGCAGGCGGGCCTCAACCAGCAGGCGCTCGATGTGTACAAGGAGGCGTCGAAGATCTCCACGGACAAGGAGGTCCTGATCCCGCTCATCAAGGAATCCTTACTGAAGAAGGACTATCCCAGGGCCAGGGACCTCCTGGAACGGTACGTGCAGAAGTTCCCCAGGGACAAGAACGCCCTTGCGCAACTCGCCATGGTCATGGGCAGGCTGGGTGACGCCAGGGCCCAGGCCGACTACTACCAGAAGGCGGTGAACCTCTCCCCTTCGGATGCGGTCCTCTGGTACAACCTCGGTGTGGCGCGCGAGAAGCAGGGCGATGCCAAGGGTGCCCTGGAGGCCTTTGAGAAGGTCCTTCAGATCAAGCCCGGCGATACGGATTCCCTGAAGGCCGCATCACGCCTTTCCCTCAAACTGGGCCGGTACCGGGAGGCGTACGAGGGCTACGAGGGTCTGGCGCTGAAGCAGCCCGGCGCGGAGAACCTCAAGGGGCTCGTCAGCGCAGCCGTGGGGTTGAAGGATCAGGATAAGGTCATCGATGCCTGCACCCGGTTCCTCAAGAAGAAGAAGGACCATGACGTGGCCATCACCCTCGCGTATGCCCACGAGGCCCGGGCAGCCACCAGGGACACCCGGGGAAGGCTCGATGATCTGAACAGGGCCCTGGAGGCGTACAAGACCGCCAGGGCGATCAATCCCCAGTCCAGGATCGCAAAGGAGAAGATCCCTGAGCTGGGGATCGAGATCATCAAGCTCAGGAAGGCCCTTCAGTAAGCCTTCGCCCGCCTTGGGTGGCTCGGGGGAAGTCGGTGCGCATCCTATGAAACGGACCTTTGCCATCGGTGACATTCACGGGTGTCTCGACAAGCTCGAAGACCTCATGTCCCTCATCGCCCCGGCCAGGGAGGACCTCCTCGTCTTTCTCGGGGACTACGTGGACCGGGGAGGGCACGTCGTGGAGGTCATCGACTTCCTCATCGAGACCGCGCGGCGCGTCCCCTGCGTCTTCCTGAAGGGGAACCACGAGGACATGTTCCTCTCCTTCCTCGAGTTCGGATCGAACAGAACGGTCTTCTTCGCCAACGGGGGCATGAAGACCGTGGAGTCCTATGTGAGCCCCGAGCGGTTCGTGTCCCCCGACCAGGTTGTCCGGGCCATGCCGGATGACCACCGGGAGTTCTTTTCCCGCCTCCAGTGGTACCACGAGGACGACGGGTACGTGTTCGTCCATGCCGGGATCAGGCCCGGGGTGGAACTTGCCGGCCAGGACAGGTACGACCTCATCTGGATCAGGGACGAGTTCATCGCCTCTCCCACAGGGCTCCCGAAGAAGGTGATCTTCGGGCACACCCCCTTTGCAAGGCCGGTGGTCAAGCCGGACAAGATCGGTATCGACACCGGTGCGGTCTACGGCGGTCACCTCACCGCCATAGAGCTGCCCTCCGAGACCTTCATCCAGTCCTTCAGGTAGGCGGGCCGGAGAAGCGGGCGGCTGCATGTACAAGGATTACTACTCGATACTGGGCATCCCGAAGGACGCCACCTCCCAGGAGATCAAGAAGACGTACCGGGCCCTGGCCATGAAATACCACCCGGACCGCAACCGGGACGATCCCTCCTGCGCGGAGAGCTTCAAGGAGATCACCGAGGCGTACGGGGTCCTCATCGACCCGGACAAGAGGATCACCTACGACAGGCAGCACACCCATGCCTTCAACCGGGAGAAGGTGTTCACCGATATCTTTTCCCGTTCAGAGTTCCGTGACGTCTTCGAGGACCTGCCCGTCCGGAAGGAGTGGATCGAGAAGATCCTGGACATCGGCAAGGTCATCGCCTTCGAGGCGCTGGTGGTGGGCGGCACGCCCGGCGCCATCCTCAGGAGATCCGTCATGCGCCTCGCGTCGCGGAAGCTGGACAGGGTGTTCCATGCGGTCATGGACATGCACGAGAACATCCGCCTCCCGGGCACGCTGGCGCTCACGGGCGGGTATGTGACCATGGAATACCGGCCGGGCCTCTCGAAGCGCACCATCAGGGTCATGGTACCAAGGAACACCACGCAGGGAACGGTGCTCCGCGTCCAGGGCATGGGGAGGAGGAATCCGGCAGGAGCGGCGGGGGATCTCTACGTGCACGTGGACATCGAGGGGTCGTAAACCACGATCTGGTTCTTGCCGTGGGTCTTGCCCCAGTACATGGCGGTATCCGCCATGCGCAGGATGTCGTTGGGGTCGCTGGAGTCCCTGGGCAGCGTGGACAGGCCGATGGTGACGCTCACCTCCAGGGTGCCGTCCACCGTGCTGCCGATGCGCTGGGACACGACCAGGGCCTCCTCGATGGATGTCTCGGGGAAGATGATGACGAACTCCTCGCCGCCGTAGCGGGCGAGGATGTCGCAGTTGCGCGTGTTGTGCTTGAAGATATGCGCCAGCCGGGTGAGCAGCTCGTTTCCGTTTTCGTGCCCCCTGGTGTCATTGTACTTCTTGAAGTCGTCGATGTCGATCATGGCGAGGGACAGGGTCCTGTTGTATCGAAGGTGTCTCGATGCCTCCCCCTTGAGCACGGTCATGAGGTGGCGGAAGTTGTACAGCCCGGTGAGCTCGTCCGTCCGGGAGAGGTTCCGGTAGTAGTCGGCCAGCTCGGCCTCCTCCTTGAGCCGGGCTTCCTCGATGATGCGGTGCATGGTGAGGAGGAGGTGGTCCAGAAGGATGGGCTTGGTGATGAAATCCGATGCCCCCAGCTTCATGCACTCCACCGCGTCGCGGATGGTGCCGTACCCGGTGATCATGACCACCTGGACATCTGGCCTGATCGCCTTGATGGACTTGAGGAGTTCGGCCCCGGTCATGCCGGGCAGATGAAGGTCCACCACGGCGACATGGAAGAGGTCCTTCTGCACAATGGCCACCGCTTCCTCGCCGCTCATGGTGGAGATCACGTCGTACCCCCTGCCATGCAGGTATTCCGCAATGAGATCGAGGGTCTCCTGCTCGTCGTCCACGATGAGGACACGCGTTTTCTTCTGCACTGCAGGGGCAGGACCCGTTGACACGCTCTCTCTCCTTTACCTCACATAATAATGCACTTTCTTCAGGCTACAACTCTCTCCATACTAACGGACATCCGAGGATAAATCATGAGGTTTTTTTTCTGAACGTGAAATGTCCGGGGTGCGAATATTACCACGGAGCCCGGGTGGTCCGTTCCGCGGGAAGTTGTGAGGGACTCGATGCCCCGGCCCTAAAGAAAATGTCCCGAAACGCCGTTATAGCGGGTGATGGAACCGGTATGTCTCATGCATTCGATTGAGCGGCACCTTGAGAGCATCCCCACGCTGGAGTCCAGCCGCATGCGGATCTTCCGCGTCCTCCAGGACGAAGAGACGCCCATCGAGCATATCGAGCAGGTCATATCCAGTGACCCGGCCATGGCCGCCAAGGTGATAAAGCTCGCGAATTCGGCCTTTTATCGCCACGCAGGGGGCTATGCGGGAATCCCCCAGGCTCTGCGGACCATCGGCATGGACATGGTGAAGTGCATCGCCCTGTCCATGGCGGTGATGGAGACCTTCAGCAGCGAGACCTCTTCCATGAAGGCGCTCTGGAGGCACTCGTACGCCGTAGCCCTGGTTTCGGGGTCGCTGGGCCGGGACAGGCAGGAGAAGGAGGGCCTCTTCACCGGGGGGCTGCTCCACGATCTCGGCAGGATGGTCCTGGTGTGCAGGGCCCCCGCCGAGTATCTCCCACTGTATGAGTTCGGCGGATACTGGCCCGACCCGGCCCTTGAGCGTGACGTCTTCTCCCTGGACCACTGCGTCGTGGGCGAGAAGGTGGCCACGAGGTGGCATTTCCCGGAAGAGGTAACCGGGATCATCAGGAACCACCACGAACCGGAGAACCTCCTGGAAGGTCTCGTGGGGCTCACTGATCAGGTTGTCGCCCAGCACGAACGGGGGCTGCTGTCCGAAGAACTCGAGCACGAGGACCGTATCCGGACCTGCGTGGGGCCCGGATACAAAGAACTTGTAAATACCATCCGACAAAGGTATACAACGAACACGACGGTACTTGAAAATCTGGGTTAAGGGGTTGTGCGTTTGTGGTGAATGACCTGTACTCCCTGCGGGGCGAACTCACCGAGCCCACCTCGACGCGTGAGAGGATTCTTTTCGATCTCCTTGGCAAGGCCTCCGACTTCTACGAGTACACCGTCGGCATCCTCTCCTCCATCTTCGAGATCACCGAGTTCGTATCCCAGGGCGCTCCGGAGAAGGACTTCTTCACCTTTGTCACCGACGTCCTCATCGCCGAGTCGCGCTGCGAGAACGCATCCATCTTCATGGTGGAAGGCGATGCCGTCGTCCTGAGGGCGGCGTCCGGCACCGGGGGAACGGCCCCCGACCACGATTTCAGCATGTCCCTGGGGGAGGGAGTCGCCGGAACCTGCGCGGCCAGGGGGCAGACCGTCCTGGTGGACGACGTGGACGGGTGCGAGTTCTTCAAGAGGTTCGACACCACGCGGGTCTGCATCGGCTCCATGCTGTGCGTCCCCATCAAGGAAGGATCGAGGACCCTTGGCGTAATGAACCTCTCCCATTCGTCCAAGGGATTCTTCAGCGTCCACTCCGTGAGGGTCTTCGAGCTGCTGGGCCTGCTCATCGGCCAGATGCTGACCCTGGTGCACCTCTACCAGGTCTTCCGGCGCCGGAATTCCGACCTGAGCGAGCTCCTCAGGCAGAAGGACGAATCCCTGCGGAGCATCACCGAGCGCTACAAGGCCGTGGTGGACGTCTCGGAGGAGATGATCTTCATCTTCGATGGCGAGGGGGCGGTGTCCTTCGTCAACGGGGCCCTGCTGAAGAACCTCGGCCGCGAACCCGTCACCGTGAGGGACATCTTCGACAGAAAGGGATCCACAAAGATCCTGCAGAAGGTCGCGGGCATGACCCGCGAGCACGCCTGTGAGTTCGACCTCTCCGTGAAGGTGGGGGGCAGGGCGGAGATCATCGGCCAGTTCTTCCTCAAGTTCATCGACGAGCGCCAGGTGCTCGCCATCGTGAGGGACATCACCGCGAAGAGACGCATGGAACAGAAGACCATGCAGACCGAGAAGCTGACCTCTCTGGGGCTCCTGACATCGGGCATCGCCCACGAGCTCAACAACAAGCTCACTCCCATCCTGGGGTTCGCGGACCTCATCGACCCGGAGAACCTGAGCACCCAAGACCAGAAGAGGCTCTCCATCATCATCAACTCGGCGTCCGCGGCCAAGGGGATCGTGGAGTCGCTCCTGAAGTTTTCCCGGAACAAGCCGGCGGAAAAGGATGTGTTCGACCTGCGGGAGGTCATCCGCAGGACCGTTCAGCTCTACTCCCCCATCATCAAGAAGCGGGGGATCCGCATCATCCACGAGGACCCCGCAGACCCCCTGAGCGTGAAGGCCGACATGAACTGCATGGAGCAGGTGCTCGTGAACTTCATCAACAACTCCATCGACGCCATAGGCGAAGCGCCGGGCACCATCTGGGTGAAATCCTTCCTGAAGGACGATTACGTCCATGTCACCATCGAGGACTCCGGTCCGGGCGTACCCGAGAACATCATGACCAAGGTGTTCGACCCGTTCTTCACCACCAAGCCCAAGGACAAGGGTACGGGGCTCGGGCTCTCCATATGCTACGGCATCATCACGGACCACAAGGGCGAGGTCTCCCTGGAGAACACCGGGAACGGGGCCATGGCCACCATGAAGATCCCCGCCGTGCGGGAGGTGGAGTTCCCTGCCTTGGAGAAAGGCCAGGAACGGGAGGCGGTCTACGCGGCGCCGGAGGATGTTCAGCCGCGGGGGCTCATCATGGTGGTGGAGGACGAAGCGGACCTCATGGACCTCATGGTGGACACGCTGAGCCCCTTCTACACGGTCAAGACCTTCGAGAACGGGAAGAAGGCGTTCGACCATATCGACGAGCATGCCTGGGAGCTTATCATCTCGGACCTGCGCATGCCGGTCATGAACGGCATGGAACTCTACCAGGAGGCCATCCGGAGGAACCCCGGCCTCAGGCAGAGGTTCATGTTCATTACCGGGGACACATATGATTTCCAGGTGAAGGAGTTCCTCGAGAGCACGGGATTGACCTATCTGCGCAAGCCCTTCAGGATCAAGGAGCTGCGGGATACGGTGTACAGGCAGCTGCACTGCAGGACGGTCGCGGAATGAACGAGAAGCGGATTCTGGTCGTGGACGACGAGGAGATCGTCCGCTACTCCCTGAAGAACATCCTCGTGACAGCAGGGTTCGAGGTGGAGGACGTGGCGAGCGCGGAGGACGCGCTGAAGCTTCTCTATGAGAAGAGCTTCCACATGGTGCTCACCGACCTCGTCCTGGAAGGAATGGGAGGCCTGGAGCTGCTGGAGAACATCAAGGTCGTCTCGCCCAAGACCCTGGTCATCGTCATCACGGGCTACGGATCTCTCAAGACGGCGGTGGCGGCCCTCAGGCTCGGGGTGTATGATTACCTCCTCAAGCCCTGCGACGAGAACGAACTCCTCCTGAGGGTGCGCAGGGCGCTGGAGATGCAGGTGTACGGCACGGAGCAGAAACGGCTCAACGAGCTCAGCGCCATCGCCAAGACCGCGGTCACCCTCTCGGACAGGATCAACACACCGCTGAACATCATCCTGGGGAACATCGAGATGCTCCAGCTCAACCCCGAGCTGGAGAAGAACGCCAGGGTGCAGGAAACACTCACGGTCATGGAAGAGCAGATCTTCGCCATCAAGAAGGTCATGGAAAAGCTGGCAGGCCTCACGAATGCAGAAACAAAGAGATACCCGGCTTTGCGGGATTATGAGATTATTGATTTGACAAGTGAGGGAGCCAATGATTAGCTCAAAGAGGATCCTGATCGTCGACGACTCGCAGGACCTTACCCACGTCATCGCCGATTTCCTGAGCATGCACGGGTATCAGGTCCACACGGCGCATGACGGGTACGACGCCCTGGAGTGCATGGGGAGGCAGCCCATCAGCATCGTGGTGAGCGACATCCACATGCCGCGCATGGACGGGTTCACGCTCATGGGCGAGATCAAGACGCGGTATCCGGCCGTATCCATCGTCCTCATCACGGGCTTTTCCGTGAACGAGGCGAAGAAGCTGGCCTTCGAGCGTGGTGCAGATGCCTTCGTGGCGAAGCCGTTCAAGCTCAAGGATCTCAAGCATGTGATCGATTCGGTGAATGAGTCGAGTACACGAACAGCGTAAGAGGAGGGAAGATCATGAAGAAGTCAAAGGTGAAGAAGCCGCAGAGGATCCTCTGCTACATCGACTACGCGAAGTACAGCCCCTATCTCGTGGACTACGCATACCAGCTCTCCAGGCTCATCGATGCGGAACTCTTCGTCCTCCATACCGTGACCGACATCAAGAGCGCCGCCGGGTTCTACGTCCCCCACATCAACACGGACAGGCTGGAGGAGGAGGTGGTCAAGGCCGCCAAGGACAAGATGTACGGCATCTGCAGCCAGGTCGCGGGCGACGATATCGACGCCAAGCACCGTCTCGTCATGAGGGGGGTGCCCGCCGAGGTGATCAACAAGGTCATCAGGGACAAGTCCATCGAGCTGCTCGTGCTCGGCCACGAGGTGAAGAAGGGTGCCCTGGACGCGTTCCGGAGCGATTATGCCGAGAAGTTCATGAAGAACCCGACGATCCCCTTCGTGGTTCTTCCCGTGTAGGTATCCGCGCAGAGCCGAGGATACCGGCCGCGTTCCCCCGGTTTCCCGCTCAGAACCATCGGGGTGTGATGGGCTTGCTGGAAGGTATGCTCCTGTCCTCCTGGCCTGGGCCGTGCGCCATGGGGTGGTCGGGGTCGTCGTCGTGCAGGGGATCCTGGTGGTCGAATGGCTCATGCTCTTCCATGTCCCGCTGGCCTCCTCCGGCGCCGGTGTGCCGGCCGAGGTGCTTCATGAGGTAGGGCACCACGAGGAAGAGCGCCAGCAGGATGAGGGGCAGGATGCCGCTGATGTCTGTGGCGAATGCATAGGTCTTCATCACACGGGAAATATAGCACACCACCCTCCGGGGGAACCAGTGAATTATCTTCGCCCCCGGTCGGGTCTCAGCCCTGTCGGTCTGCCAGGGCCTCGAGGATTTTCCCCCAGAGTTCGTCCATCCCGTCGCCCGTGGCCGCCGAGGTGATCACCGGCGCGGACCCGGCCTGGCGGGCCAGCCTGGATGCGTTCACGAGCCTCCGGGAATAGCTGAGCTTGTCCGTCTTGGTGGCTACGAGGACGACCCTGGTGGGTGTGGCCGAGAGCATGCCCATGATCATGCGCTCTTCTTCGCCCAGGTCCCTCCTGATGTCCACCAGGAGCATCACGATCCTGAGGTCTGTGTTGCCCGTGAGGTAGGCCGAGATGAGCTCTGACCACCCGGCGCTCACGGACTTGGACACCCGGGCGTACCCGTAGCCCGGCAGGTCCACGAAGAAGAGCGGCGGCAGATCCACCAGGTCCAGCCGGAACAGGTTCACAGCCCTGGTCTTGCCCGGCACCTTGCTGGTCCTGACCAGGGACTTCCTCCCCGCCAGGGCGTTGATGAGCGACGACTTGCCCACGTTGGACCTGCCCGCAAAGGCGACCTGGGGGAGGCCCTTGCCTTGGTGGGGGAAGACCCCGGCAAATGCGGCGTTCCTGATCTTCACCCTCATAGCGTCTGCAGGTAGGAGGCGACCCGGGAGACGCCTTCGATGATCTTGTCTTCCGAGTTTGCGTACGAGAAGCGGATATACCCCTGGGCTCCGGGACCGAAATCGATGCCGGGCGTGACGCCCACGCCGGTGTGTTCCAGGATCTCCATGGCAAAGGCCCTGGAGTCCTGTGTGTAGCGCTTCATGTTCACCAGCACGTAGAAAGCCCCCGTGGGTTCCACCTCCACGTTGAACCCGTGGCGCTCCATCTCCTTGAGCATGGTTTTCCTGCGACGGGCAAAGGTGTCGTGCATGGCGCGAACCACGGGGCCCGCCTCGGTGAGCGCCGCCACGCCGCCCCACTGGGCGATGGAGGGGGCGCAGATCATGAGGTTCTGCTGGAGCTTCTGGGCCGTCCGGATGAGGGTCTTGGGGAACACGGCCCACCCGAGCCGCCAGCCCGTCATGGCCCAGGCCTTGGAGAAGCCGTTGATGATGATGGCCCGATCCGTGAACTCCAGCATGGTGTGTTGCTCGGCGGCATAGACCAGGCCGTGGTAGATCTCGTCGGAGATGATGGGCACGCCAAGCTCTGCCAGGGCCTTCATGTGGTCCGCATCCAGGGAGATGCCTGTGGGGTTTGCCGGCGAGTTCACGATGAGTGCGCGGGTCTTTCCCGAAAGGGCGCGGGCGGCCCTGTGCGCCTCGAGCTGGAAGTCGTCGGCGCTGCCCGTGGGCACGAGCAGGGGCCGGGCGCCCAGGACCTTGACGAAGTTCGGGTAGCAGGCATAGTACGGGTCGGTCATCATGACCTCGTCGCCCGCGTCCACCAGGCTGGCAATGGCCATGAGCAGCGCGGGCGACGACCCGGCGGTGACCACGATGCGGTCCTCGTCGATGGTGACGCCGTAGGTGGTCTCATAGTGGTCCCGGATGGCCCGGCGCAGCGGGGGTATGCCCAGTGAGTCGGTGTAGTGGGTCCTGCCTTCCTCCATGGCCCTGCATGCGGCCTGACGGACGCACTCCGGGGTGTCGAAGTCGGGCTCGCCCACCTCCAGGTGGATGATGTCCCTGCCGGAAGCGGCCATGGTGTTGGCCTTTTCCATGACATCCATGACCAGGAAGGGCTGGATGGTCCGGGCGGTCTGCGACGCTCTCATTGCATCCATATAACAAACCTGGGCACCCGGGGCAATGGGAGCCTCCGGAGTACCTTTCAGCGGTCATCCCCGCCTGTATCCGTCTCTTCCTCGATCTCGCGGAGCACCTTGGTGATCTCGGCCTCGGTGGCCTTGAGCCTGTCCTTGAGGAAGCGGATCTTCGCCGCTGCGGATTTCACCGTTTCCTCCAGTTCGTCGATGGGGACCTCGCCGCGGCTCATCCTGTCAAGCAGCCCTTCCAGTTCCCGTAGTATCTCCGAATACCCCTTGGCTTTCTTCATGGTTCAGAAGGCTCCTTTCCACAGACCACGGAGCGGAGCCTCCCCGTGTGGAGGATGCTCACGATCTGGTCGTTGACCCGGACACCGCCGGCATCCGCCAGCGCCCTGCCGTTCGAGGCGAGGGTGATGCTGTACCCCCGGGCGAGGGTGTGCGCCGGCCGCATGAGCTCGAGCTCCCTCTCGCGGCCTTCCAGGGATGCGAGGCGCTCCTTCAGGCCCCGGGAGATGTCCTTGAGCAGGAGCGCCTGACGGGTCTTGAGTGCATGGGCGGCCTGGCGCAGCAGGAAGACCGAGCCCATCCTCGTCTCCAGGGCGAGGCGCACGAGCCGCCGCTGGTGTTCGCCGAAAAGCCCCAGGACCCCCTCCATGAGGGATGACCGCGCCGTGTGGAGCGATATGCCGGCCTGCCCCGTGATCCGCTGGGTGACCAGCGCGATCCTGGCCGCTGTCATGCCCAGGCGCCTGGCGGAGTCGTCGAGGAGACGCCGGGCGCCGTGGACCAGCTCCAGGGACGACTCCTCCAGGAAGGCCCAGACCCCGTCCACCCGTGATACCAGGAACCTCGCCGCGTCCGTGGGCGTGACGAAGCGCGTGTGGGCCACCATGTCGGCCACGGACAGGTCGGTCTCGTGGCCGATGCCCGTGATCACGGGTTTCGTGCATTCGGCAACGGCCCTGCAGAGCGCGAGGTCGTCGAACACGAAGAGGTCGGTCCTGGCCCCTCCGCCCCTCACGATGACGATGACGTCGATGGCAGGGACCTTCTGGAGGGCGCGGATGCCGGCGCATACCTCGTCAACCGCGTTCTCGCCCTGCATGTGGGAGTCGTAGAGCATGATCCTGAAGGCATAGGGGCTCCCCAGGACGATGCTCGTGAAGTCCTGGTAGGCGGCCGAGCCGTGAGAGGTGATGAGGCCGATGGTGAGGGGGAGTTCGCAGAGCTCGCGGGCCTTGTTCCGCTCCAGGAGGCCCAGGCCCCTCAGCGTCTCGATGGTCTGGGCCCTGCGTCGCTCGATGGCCCCGAAGGTGTAGCTCGGGTCGATCTCGCTGACGATGAGCTGGTAGCGCCCCTCCCTGACGAAGAGGTCCACGCGGGCCTTCAGCTTCACCTCGATGCCGCTGGAGAGCGTGAACCCCTTCATGCCCGCCGCATGGAGGCACCGCTGCCACTGCACGATGGAGCCGCGGAAAAAGGCGCAGCTGATCCTGGCGATGTACTGATCAGACCCCGCCGCGGGCTTTTCCACCAGGTCGAAGTACATGTGGCCGGACTTGGCGTGCTCCTTCAGCCCGTGGATCTCCCCCACCACCCAGACCTCGGGCCCGAAGCAGCCGGCCAGGGCCTCCCGGGCCCGCTCGTTCAGTTCGCTGACGCTCAGACAGTCCACTCCCATGAGCCATAGCAGAAAGCGGGACGGCAGATCAAGCGGCTGTGCACTGCGGGCGGCCATTCCTCCTGTTGACAGGGAGGGATGCCGAGGGTACATGACGTACAGCACAAGACGGGAGGATGCACCCATGGGGGACCAGTTCCTCAGGACCGATCTCAGGGGTCAGATCGCCATCATCGAGATGGACCGGAAACGGGAGCTCAACGCACTGTCATTCGGCATGATGAAGGAGATACACCGGGTGTTCTCCCAGTTCCTCCAGGAGACTTCCGACGTGCGGGTGCTCGTCCTGACTGGCGGGGACGAGTGCTTCTCGGCGGGCATCGACCTGAAGGAGGCCCCGAACTTCACCAGCGAGGAGGCGGCCAACTACTTCCGGCTCGCCGTGGAGGTCTACTCCATGCTGCTGGACCAGGACAAGATCCTCATCAGCGCGGTGAGCGGCATCGCCTTCGGCGGCGGGTTCAACCTGGCGCTCATGGGAGACATGATCATCGCGTCCGAGAGCGCCATTTTCGCCCACCCCGAGATCAAGTACGGGTTCAACCCCCTCCTCACGCCGCTGGTGTCCCGTATCGGCCTGGCGAGGACCCGTGAGCTGGCCCTGCGGGGAGATCCCATTGGGGCACGGGAGGCCCATGCCTTCGGGCTGGTGAACCGGGTGGTGGAGCCTGAGCGGTTCCGTGACGAGGTGCTGACCTGCGCGAACCAGCTCGTGGGAAGGTCTCCCGAGGTGGTCAAGGCCGTGAAGCGGAGCCTGGACGTGGTGAGCAGGCTCGATGCCAAGGCCGCCCTCGAGTACGAGCTGGAGATGACGGCCATGCTCTTCAATATCCGGGGCGATATCCGGGAAAAGATGAAGGGCGTCATCAGGCACAAGGGGCGTGATGATTCCAGCTGCGAGGAGTAGGCGGCCCTTCGACCCGGCAGCGCTCCACCGGATCCTGTTCGATCACTACGGACCCTCGGGGTGGTGGCCCGGCGAGAGCCCCTTCGAGGTGATGGTGGGTGCGGTGCTCACCCAGAACACTGCCTGGACCAACGTGGAGAAGGCCATCGCCAATCTCAAGGCCGCGTCCCTTCTCCATGTGACTGCCATCCATACCACGCCCCCCGAGCGTCTTGCCGTGCATCTCAGACCCTCGGGCTACTACAACATCAAGGCCAGGCGCCTGAAGAATCTGGTGGACATGATCGTGGACACCTTCGATGGTTCGCTGGAGCGGCTCTTTGCGCTTGATGCCCGGGACCTCAGGGCGAGTCTCCTCGGGGTGAACGGCATCGGCAAGGAGACGGCGGACAGCATCTGCTGCTATGCTGCCGGCAAGCTCGTCTTCGTGGTGGATGCCTATACACGGAGGATACTGTCCAGGCACGGCATCGTCAACGGCGATGCGGGCTATGACGACATGCAGGCGCTCTTCGAAGATTCCCTGGGCCCTGACCTGGACGTGTACAAGGACCTGCACGCACACCTCGTGTACATCGGCAAGGACTACTGCAGGCCGAGGAACCCCCTCTGCGGGGAGTGCCCGCTGAAGGACAGGGTCTAGCTCCTCACCTGCAGCGCCCCCTCGTGCCTGTGATGGCATGCTGGTTCGTTTCGAGATATGCCCTGTATCTGGTTATCATAGCCTTGACGGCGAATGCAATGATGCCCCTGGAGATGCGGTTCTGCACCAGAACGCTGTGATAGAGCCTGCCGATCAGCCTTATCCGCCTCGCGTCGCCCCGTCCGGCTTCCGGGAGCGGCCCTTCTATGTCCACGGGTCTGGGGAAGAACCGCCTGGGCGAAAAGGGCCACTTGAGCATGAGGTTGGTGGTGACGGCGAGGATATCCCACGCCCGCTCCTCGTGCCTGTGGGCGGGCGTCTCGCCGGCTGCCATCTGCACAAGCTCGAGGGGAAGGTAGACCTCCATCCTGCTGTTGGTCAGCACCTGTATCAGAGAGAGGAAAGCGCAGCAGCCGGGGCAGGGGACCACCAGGGCGTCGGCGCCCGTCGCCTCGGCCTCCTGCAGCCGGAGGTACAGGCTCTGCAGAAGGTTGAGGAGCGTGTGGAAGGGGTTGCCCGAGGTCGGCCCGAACAGCGTGGGCACGGTCCCTGCCCAGCCGCAGCAGAGCGCGTTCTCC
>CAZNGL010000041.1:0-21602 GCA_964572405.1 uncultured Bacteriovoracaceae bacterium | reverse complement strand
GCTCGTCCTGGACGGAGTCGATGCTGAAGAAGACCTTTGACAGCAGCGGGCCCTGGTCCAGGATGAACGCCTCCGGCGTGCCCTCGTATGCCGCTCGGAGAGAGTCCCGGTACACCTCGATTTTCTCGTCCATGGTGGTGTCGCGGGATTCGTTCAGGACGGCCAGCGCGTCCTGCATCTTCGCCCTGCGGACCTCCGAGGCCAGCTCCTCGCCGGTCCAGATCTGGGCGGCATCCTCGCCGAAGAGCTCCTGACGCTTCTTCTGCAGGGCGGCGAGCCTCTCGGACTCGCTCATCCGGGAGAGCCCTGCCTTGTTGTCCTCCATCCAGCGCTTGTACCGGTCCAGCTTGTCCAGCGTGCCCATGATGGCATCGGCATACTCGGGGAAGGCCCGCTTGAGGATGCCGTGGAAGATCTCCCTTCCCCTGTCGGGCCGGGCACCCATGATGAGGTTCCTCAGGTCGAACAGGCTTGCCTGGGTGGCCTTGTTCGAGATCGTCTTGCCATAGTACCTCTGCAGCTCCCTGACGAACTGGTCGGTGAAGGGGTCCTGCACACCTGGAGGAATCCGGACCACTTCCAGGTCCTGGTTGATGGTGTTTCCTCGCTGTGCGGGTTCAGTCTCGTGCGGGATGAACAATGCGACTACGGCGATGAGCGCCGCGACCCCGATGGCTGCTCCTGCAAGTCGTGATGCCCTGCTCATGATCGTCTCCGATGCACTGTTTTTATATCAAGTATGTACACGCAGTACAGGGAAAGGTTATGCCCTGCATGCATGGCCAGTCTACGCACATGGTTGTCCGCATGGTGGACAGGTGTGAGGTCCACGAAAAGGGTCACGGAAGCTTTGTGAAAAGCCCCCGTGACCCGTGTTGCGCTAGAGCTTGGGCTGGAGCTTTGCCCAGATCAGGTTCGCGAGCTTCAGGGAACCCGAGTCGCTGGGATGGACGCCGTCGTAGATGATGTCCGAGCTGGTGATGTACGGCCGCGGGTCGATGAACACCCGGTAGTTGGGCGCCGCCGTGGCGTTCGCCACCGCCAGGGCGAGCTTGGCATCGCCGTAGGCCACTGCCTGGTTCAGCCTGGTGGTTCCGATCAGGCCGTTTTTCAGGTTGTAATACCCCTGGAAGATGATGTTGTCCACGCCGTCCCTGCCCATCTGGTTCAGCAGGTTCACCACGTCCACATAGCAGTCGTCGATGAGGTTCTTGCAGGAGGACGAGAGCCCCGACTCCCACCAGTCCACCTTGCAGTTGTACGGGTCGAACAGGGTGGCCGGGATCAGGATGTCATTGCCGGCCGCGTCCATGAAGATGGTGTTGATGTTCGGGTCATCTGCCTTGGCGTCGTCGTACTGGTCGGCGATGTGGCTGACCATGGAGCCCGACAGGGCATACCTGCGGAAGGTCTCCCCAGACCAGCTGTGGAGGTTGTCCTGGATCTTGCCGGACAGGGCGAAGATGGAGTCGCCCAGGTTGACCACGTCGTTGCGGGATGCATTGGTGATGATGGGAACGCTGATGAGAGAACAGCCGGTCGCCACCAGAAGTGCTACAAGAACAACAATACCTGAGTTCAAGTTCTTCATTGTGATTCCCCCTTGCAGTCATTGGAATTTTCAAACGCATGCTTCAGAACATGTCCCTTGGAACCAGAACAAAAAACCACCTGTTTGTCGTGTCCCCCCCTTTCGTCGCGTGGATTCGACCCGTGGCCTTGCCTTGATGATGCACCGGCAGACCTTTATGAATCTCTATTGAAACCATTTGCGCCTGTCAATAGGACGAATTGCCCACAACCTGTAGGAATTGGGGAAGCGGCACGATGGGGCAGGGGGCGGGCGGGCTCTCGCCTTCCCAGCACCGTCGGGGGTACAGGATTGAGGAACCTCTTGAAATATCAGCCATTGGCAACTACTAAGAGTTCAGGTCAGGGTACGCGGACGAGCCCTGACGATCTTCTTCAGGAGCAAAAGGAGCAGAAATGGATGTGAACAGGTTCACCCAGAAGTCGCAGGAGGCCCTCAGCAGTGCCCAGAACACGGCGGTGCGCTTCGGCCACCCCGAGATCGACGTGGAGCACCTGCTGCTTGCCCTCATCGAGCAGCCAGACGGCCTCGTGCCGAGGCTGTTCGCGAAGATGGACGTACCGGTCCCGAGCTTCGCCGCCGAGCTCGTCAAGGAGCTCGAACGCAGGCCCAGGGTCTCCGGCCCGGGTGCCGAGCCCGGCAAGGTCACGGTGACCCAGCGGCTCAGCAGGGTGCTGGTGAAGGCCAAGGACGAGGCGGCCCGCCTCAAGGACGAGTACGTGTCCGTGGAGCACCTGCTCTTTGCCATGATGGACGAGGGCAAGTCGTCGGCCGCAGCCAGGATCCTCTCCCAGTTCAAGATCTCCAGGGAGCGGCTCCTCCAGGCACTCACCGCCATCCGGGGCAACCAGCGGGTCACCAGCGACAACCCGGAAACGGCCTACGAGGCCCTGGAGAAGTACGGCATCGACCTCGTGGCCCAGGCCCAGCTGGGCAAGCTCGACCCGGTCATCGGCCGAGACGACGAGATCCGGCGCGTGGTGCGCATCCTGTCGCGCAAGACCAAGAACAACCCGGTCCTCATCGGCGAGCCCGGCGTGGGCAAGACCGCCATCGTGGAGGGCCTGGCCCAGCGCATCGTGCGGGGCGACGTGCCCGAGGGGCTCAAGGACAAGACGGTCTTCGCCCTGGACATGGGATCGCTCGTGGCCGGCGCCAAGTACCGGGGCGAGTTCGAGGAGCGGCTCAAGGCGGTCCTGAACGAGGTCAAGGCCAGCGAGGGAAGGATCCTGCTCTTCATCGACGAGATGCACAACATCGTGGGTGCGGGCAGGGCGGAAGGTTCCATGGACGCGGGCAACATGCTCAAGCCCATGCTGGCCCGGGGTGAACTCCACTGCATCGGCGCCACCACGCTCGACGAGTACCGCACGTACGTGGAGAAGGACAAGGCCCTGGAGCGGCGGTTCCAGCCCGTGACCGTGGATCCGCCCACGGTGGAGGACACCATCTCCATCCTGCGCGGCCTCAAGGAGCGCTTCGAGGTGCACCACGGGGTCAAGATCCAGGACAGCTCCCTGGTGGCGGCATCCATCCTGTCGAACCGCTACATCTCCGACCGGTTCCTGCCGGACAAGGCCATCGACCTGGTGGACGAGGCCAGCGCCATGATACGCACCGAGATCGACTCCATGCCGAGCGAGCTCGACTCCGTGACCCGCAAGATCATGCAGCTCCAGATCGAGGAGGCGGCCCTCAAGAAGGAGAAGGACAAGGCGAGCCACACCCGCCTGGAGGAGCTCAGGGCCGAGCTGGCCGATCTCGAGGAACAGGCCGACACCATGCGGGCCCGGTGGGAGAGGGAGAAGGAATCCATCCACAGGGTCACCGGTCTCAGGGAGGAGATAGAGGAGACCAAGCGGCTCATCGCTCTCGCCGAGCGCGACTACGACCTGAACAGGGCCGCCGAGCTCCGCCACGGCAGGCTCCCGCAGCTGGAAAAGCAGCTGGCCGACGCCGAGAAGACCGAGGGGACCACGGAGACGAAGCTCCTGAGGGAAAGCGTCACCGAAGACGTCATCGCCGACATCGTGTCGCGCTGGACCGGCATCCCGGTGTCCCGCCTCGTGGAGGGCGAAAAGGAGAAGCTGCTCCGGCTCGATGCCATCCTGCACAGGCGGATCATCGGCCAGGACGAGGCGGTGCAGGCCGTGGCGGACGCGGTCATCCGGGCACGCGCCGGCATCAAGGACCCCAAGCGGCCCATCGGCTCGTTCATCTTCCTGGGGCCCACGGGCGTGGGCAAGACCGAGCTTGCCAAGGCCCTGGCCGAGGCGCTCTTCGACACGGAAGAGAACATGGTCCGCATCGACATGAGCGAGTACATGGAGAAGCACACCGTGAGCCGCCTCATCGGCTCGCCGCCGGGCTACGTGGGATACGAGGAGGGCGGTCAGCTCACCGAGGCGGTCAGACGCAAACCCTACTCGGTAGTGCTCTTCGACGAGATCGAGAAGGCCCACCACGACGTGTTCAACGTGCTGCTCCAGATCCTGGACGACGGCCGCGCCACGGACGCCCACGGACGCACCGTGAACTTCAAGAACACGGTGATCATCATGACGAGCAACATCGGCTCGGCAGACCTCATCGAGGGCGTGACCAGAGACGGCGAGATCACCGAGAAGGCCAGGAATGCGGTCATGAGCGAGATGCGCCTGCACTTCAGGCCCGAGTTCCTGAACCGCGTGGACGACATCGTGCTCTTCAAGGCGCTCACCATGAACGAGATCAAGAAGATCGTGGTGCTGCTCACCTCCGAGATCGAGAAGCGGCTCTCCGATCGGCAGATCGGCTTCGGCCTGAGCGAGGCGGCCAAGGAGTTCATCGCCCGGGAGGGCTACGACCCGGTCTACGGAGCCAGGCCGCTCAAGCGCTTCATACAGCGGGAACTCGAGACCAGGCTCGGCCGGGCCATCATCGCGGGAGACGTCATGGACGGCTCGACGGTGAGCGTGGACGTCAAGGACGGCGAACTCGTGTTCCGTATGGAAGGACCGGCGCAGGAGAAGGCCAGGGCCCGGGCGGCATCGTGACCGAGGGTTTGGGTGAAGAATGAAACAAGGGGGGCATGGGGGCCCCCCTGCATGAAAAAAACCTCCCTAGACCCAAAAAACCCCCTCTTGGGACAGCGCCATCTGTTCAGTCATTGCAGGTGCGACACATATGAGCACCTGCCCGCCGATGGACGCGGGCAGGATATCAGCTGTTGGTCCTGATGAATTCCATGATCTTCTCCCGGTAGGTCATGGAGTGCCGGGAGATGAAGGCGTCGATGTGGCCGACGCCTTCCAGGATCACGAGCTCCTTGGGCTGTGCAGCCTTCTCGTGCATCTCGACGGAGTGCGAGAAGGGCACCACGCCGTCGGCGGTGCCGTGGATGAAGAGCTTGGGCACCGTGCTCAGAGGCAGGGTGTCCAGGGCCGAGTAGCCCTCGCTGGGCACGGTGCACTCGATGCCCGGGTAGGCCTCGCAGAACAGGGCATGGAACGAGTGCAGGCCCGCCTCCAGGATGGCCCCCTTGAGCCCGGGGAAGTCCGGGAGGATGCGGGCCAGCGTGTAGGCGCCCATGGACTGGCCGAGGCCGAACACGGAGCCGCCGAACGTCTCCGGGTGCGCGAAGACGTGGCTGAACACCGCCCGCGCATCGTCCTGGATCCCCCGGAGGGTGGGTGCGCCCCTGGATTGCCCGTACCCGCTGTAGTCGAAGGCCAGGATGGGGAAGCCCGCCTCCAGGAGGAACATGGCGCCTGCGAGGTGCGAGGTCATGTTCTCGGCATTGCCGTGGAGGTGCACGATGAGCTGTTTCCGCGCGTTGTCCGGCTTGGGATGGATGTGCCAGCCGTGGATGCGGTCTTCCAGCCAGAGATCGTCTTTCAGGAAGCCGCGGTTCGACGGGTCGAAGTACACATAGCCGTCCGGGTAGAAGCAGCTCTGCTCGGTGATCTTCATCGCGTCCTTTATAATGCAACCCTTGCCTGACTGCAAGGGGGTGTTGACTGGCCCGGTTTCAGGCGTACAATGGGAGGGCATGATCCCGCTCATCACCTTTCTGAGCGATTTCGGCACGAAGGACGCCTATGTGGCCCAGGTGAAGGCAGTGATCTGCTCTGCCGTCCCGGATGCCCGCATCGTGGACATCACGCACGACATCGAGCCGTTCAACCTCATCCAGGCGGGCTGGCTCCTGTGGACGAGCTACCGGTATTTCCCTCCGGGCACCGTGCACCTGGCCGTGGTGGACCCGGGCGTGGGAACGGACAGGGCCGTGCTCGTGCTGAGGAAGGGCAGGCACGTATTCGTGGGGCCTGACAACGGCCTGTTCTCCTTCCTCTTCCCCTCCGACGAGGTCATGGAGGTGACGTGGAGGCCCGAGGGCGAGGTGTCTCCCACCTTTCACGCCAGGGACCTCTTCGCCCCGCTCGTGGTGAAGCTCGTCACGGGCCATGGCCTGGGGGTGCCGGGCAGGGCGAAGTCTGACCCGGTGAGGCTCGGGGTGGACGAGCCCATGGTGGTGCACGTGGACGCCTTCGGGAACGTCGTGACGAACATCCCCGGTGACCGTCTCAATGAGGGGTTCGCCCTGGAGGTGAACGGGCATACGGTCAGTACCGCGGCCAGGACCTTTGCCCTGCTTTCTCCGGGAGAGCTCGGCCTTGTCTGCGGCAGCGCGTCCACCATCGAGGTGGCGGCGAACCGGGCCAGGGCGTCCGAGATCATCGGCGCGCGTCCGGGCATGAGGGTGGTCATGAAGGGATCGCGGTGAGCGATTCCCATTCCAATGGCATGAGAGGAGGGAACATGGAGACATTTCGGAAAAAGGTATCACGCCGCACCTTCATCGCCATGGCGGCGGCCGCCACGGCCGGGTGCGCCATGGACCCGAAGAAGATCCAGGACTATGCGCAGAAGATGGGGCCCAAGGCGGACTACACGACGGTCGTCATCGGCGCGGGCCTCGGCGGCCTGGCCTGCGGTGCATACCTCGCCCGGCAGGGCATCCCCGTCACCGTGGTGGAGCAGCACACGGTGCCCGGCGGGTACGCCACCTCGTTTCGGCGCGGGGCAGGGAAGTTCAATTTCGAGGTCTCGCTCCACGGGACATCCATCCACGACAACACATCCGCGCGCATCCTGAAGGACCTGGGCGTGCTGGAGTCGCTGAAGCTCGTGGAGCTCCCGGAGTTCTACTCCCTCAAGGTCCCGGGCCAGGAGATCATGGCCGTGCCCCAGCGAGACCCCGAGGCCTACGTCAGGCTCCTGAGCGCCAGGTTCCCCCAGGAGGAGCGGGGCATCCGCGGCTTCGTGGAGACCATGGTGGGCATTGCCGAGGAGGCGGACCGCCTGTCCAGGGAGAACCCCACTGCCGAGGGAGCGCTCTACAAGCTTCGCTTCCCGGGCCGGTTCCCCCGCATGTGGAAGGTCAGGAACCAGACGCTGGCCGAGCTTTTGAGCGATCACGTAAAGGACGAGACCCTCAGGGAGTACCTGGCGGCCCTGTGGGGGTACCACGGGCTGCCGCCGTCCAGGCTGTCGGGCTTCTACTATGCGGTGGCCACGGGCGACTACCTGAAGAACGGCTCGTACTATATCCGGGAGCGGTCCCAGGACCTGAGCAACGCCCTGGCAAAGGCCATCGAGGACGCCGGCGGGAAGGTCATGTACGGCGCGCGGGCCGAGAGGATCCTGCTGGAGGGCGGCTCTGTGACCGGGGTGCAGCTGAATGGCGGCGGCACCCTGCCGGCCAGGGCCGTGGTGAGCAATGCCAGCGCCATTACCACGTTCAGGCGGATGCTCCCCGAGGACGCCCTGCCCTGGAGCTACCGGAAGAAGATCGACTCGTACCGGCCCAGCCTATCGTCCTTCATGGTGTGGCTGGGGCTGAACCGGGACATCAGGGGCAGGCTCAGGCACGCCCACGTCTACGTGTCGTCGGGCCAGGCGTCCGAGGCCGGATATGAATCCGTGCTCAAAGGCGAGGTGGAGAAGCTCTCCTTTGCGGTGAGCATGTATGACAACGTCTTCGAGGGGTATTCCATGCCGGCATCGTCCACGGTGTCCATCACCGCGCTCACCGGGTACGAGCCGTGGAGGCGGTTTGCCGAAGAGTACCAGGCCGGCCGCAAGGACGCCTACAAGAAGGAAAAGCAGCGGTGGGCGGATGTCCTTATCAGGCGCGCCGAGGAGGAGGTCCTGCCCGGGCTCTCGTCCCTCATCGAGGTGAGGGAGGCGTCCACGCCGCTCACCAACTGGCGGTATACGGGCAATACGGAAGGCGCCATCTACGGGTTCGAGCAGTGCATGGACAACGCGTACATGAACCGCATCGACAACCGGACCCCCATTGACGGGCTTTACCTGGCGAGCGCCTGGGGCAACCCGGGAGGCGGGTTCACGGGCGCGCTCATGAGCGGGCAGCTGACCTTCCTGAAGATGATGGAGGACTGGGGCGGGTAGACGGAAGGAGGAATCACCGCTCGCCGTCTTTTTTTTGCATTTGGAGATCCGCTTCATGAAAGGAGGAACGATGAAGGCGAAGATCGTCGCCCTGTGCTGCGCTGTTGTTGCGCTCATCCTGGGGTATGCCGTCATGATCCTGAGGGATGCCGGAGAGTTCAAGAGCCTGCACCCCCATTCGGAGTACGGGTGTACGAGGGTGCCCGGGGTCCTCGGTGCCGAGGACATTGCCATCGACCATTCCACCGGCACGGCCTACATCTCGGGCTCTGACTTCAGGTCCCTCATGAAGGGGGAGTTCCGCCAGGGCGACATCTACTCCTATACCCTGGAGGGGAAGCCGGTGCTCACGAACCTCACGTCCGGCCTGAAGATGCAGTTCGCGCCCCACGGCATCAGCCTCTACACCGCGCCGGACAACAGGAAGTACCTGTTCGCCGTCAGCCACCCGCTCCCCGGGAACAGCATCGAGATATTCGAGATCGCGGGCAGCGGCCTCGTGCACCGGGAGACCATCGAGAACGAGTTGATCATCAGCCCCAACGACATCGCCGCAGTGGGGCCGAGGCAGTTCTACTTCACCAACGACCACGGGTCGCGCTCTGACCTCGGTAAGAAGGCGGAAGACTATCTGAGGCTGTCGCGCGCGCATATCGTGTATTACGACGGCGCCACGATGCGCGTCGTCGCTGATGGCCTCAAGTATGCAAACGGCATCTGGGCGACCGGTGACGGGAAGTTCGTGTATGCCGCCGCATCCACGGGCAAGGCGTTCTATGCGTACGAGCGCGGGGCGGGCGGGGATCTCAGGCTGCTGCACCGGCTCGATCTGAACAGCGGCGCGGACAACATCGATGTCGACCCGCAGGGCAGGATCTTCATCGGATCCCATCCGAAGCTGCTCACCTTCCTGAGACATGCCGCCAGCGCAGAGAGCCTGTCCCCCTCCCAGGTGCTCGAGGTCTTCAAGAACAAGGATGGCGGATATTCCTTCAGGGAGATCTATCTCAATGACGGTTCCGATCTCTCCGCGTGCACCGTTGCAGCCGGATACAAGAACCGCCTCCTCCTGGGCGCGGTGTTCGAGAACCATTTTCTGGACTGCACACGTGTGCAGGACGGTCCAGCGGAGACGCGGTAGAACGGACAGGGCCCGTTGAACTGGTCCCAGGCGCGTTCAGCCGCACTTTTTCAGGAGGGCCGTTCCCCGAAGATCATGGTGCCGATGCGCACCATGGTGGCGCCTTCCTCGACGGCGATGCGGAAGGAGTCGCTCATGCCCATGGAGAGCGTTTCCATGGACACGTTCGGGATGCTCTTCGACCGTATCTCCTCGAACAGGGTCCTTGTCTCCCTGAAGTACGGCCTGAGTCCCGCATAGTCGTCCAGGAGCGGTCCCATGGTCATGAGCCCCTGCACGCGGAGGTTCGGCAGCGCACAGATCTGCCGGATGAGCGCCTCCACCGCCTCGGGCATGGCGCCGTGCTTGTTCTCCTCGCGGCCGCTGTTCACCTCGATGAGCACGGGCATGATGCGGCCGCGCCTTTCTGCATGCTGGTTCACCATGGCGGCGAGCTCCAGGGAGTCGATGGTCTGGATCATGTCGAAGAGCGGCACCACGTGCTTGACCTTGTTCTTCTGGACATGGCCGATGAAGTGCCAGACGGCCCGGCTGCCGATGGCCGCGATGACGGGCCTGGACTCCTGGAGGTAGCTCTCCCCGAAGATGGTGATGCCCGCATCCAGCGCCTCCTCGATCTCGGAGACGTTCCTCGCCTTGGCCGCTGCCACCACCGTGACGCCCGGAGGGATCTCCGAGAGGATCTCCCGCACATTGTCCCTGATCCGGCCCATGATTTTTTCCCTAAGCCCTGCAGGAACCGAAGTCAACCCGGGAATCGATCCCGGGGGCCTTGTGCATTGACAGGAAGAGGGCTTGCATGTAAGCATCAGCGGAAATCGGTTTCCGATACCCTTCGAGGAGACGGCCATGTTCACCTACGACGAGATGGAACGGAAGAGCATCCTGATCCTGCGCATCCTCAACCAGGCCCAGGGGTCGGTGGGCGCGCGGATCATCGCGCGCAGGCTCAAGGACTACGGGGTGACCCTGTCCGAGCGCGCCGTGCGCTACCACCTCCAGTTCATGGATCAGCGCGAGCTCACCCGGTTCGTGGGCAGGCGCGACGGCAGGGTGATCACTGCCAAGGGCATCGAGGAGCTCCGTAACGCCCGGGTCCACGACAAGGTGGGCTACTGCATCTCCCGCATGGAGATCCTGGCCTACAAGACCACCTTCGACGCGAAGGCAGGCAGGGGCATGATCCCCATCAACGTGTCCTTCTTCCCCAAAGAGGTCTTCAGGGACGCGCTCAAGGGGATGAAGAGCGCCTTCGACAAGGGATGCTGCGTGAGCGAGCTGGTGGCCGCAGCGCCGGAGGGCGGCTTCCTCGGGGACATCCACGTGCCACAGGGCAGCATCGGCTTTGCCACCGTCTGCAGCATCGTGCTCACGGGCATGCTCCTGAAGCGGGGCATCCCGGCGGAGTTCAAGTTCGGCGGCATCCTCCAGATGAGCGAGTACAAGCCCATGCGGTTCGTGGAGCTCATCCACTATTCCGGCACCTCCCTGGACCCCTCCGAGGCATTCATCAGCGCACGCATGACCGCGGTGCGCGGTGTGATCCAGCACGGGGAAGGCAAGATCCTGGCAAACCTCTCCGAGATCGCCGGCGTGTGCCGGGACGGGGTGGAGGACGTCATCCGTGATCTCACGGACGTGGGCATGAACCCGGTGATCACCATGGGCAAGATGGGCGAGACCGTCTGCCAGGCGCCGGTGGACGTGAACAAGATGGGCCTCGTCCTCATCGGCGGCCTGAACCCGGTGGCCGCCATCAAGGAGGCGGGCATCGAGGAGACCAACCTGCCCATGTCCACGGTCATGGACTACAAGGAACTTCGGCGGTTCTCATCGGTGTACCGGGAGTATCTCGGCTAGCCGGAATCCCTCCGGGATATCTCCCGCGTCACGCAAGGGCGATCCTGGTCCTGGCGATGATCTCGTCCTTCACGGTGAGCGGGAGGTCGTCGAAGTAGGCGCAGTACCCCGCCACCCGCACCACGATGCCCGGGTGCCTGCCCGGGTGTTCCCTGGCATCCGCGAGGACCTCGGGGTCGAGCACGTTGAGCTGCACCTCCATGCCTCCCGAGGCGAAGTATCCCCTCGTCAGGGCGGTCATGGTGTCAGCGGCGCGCCCCCCCCTGAGCGACGGCACGTCGAAGCGCATGTTCAGGGCGTATCCGTTGGGGGAGAGCCTGGGGTCAACCCTTGCCACCGAGTTGAACAGGGCCGTGGGGCCTTCCCGGTCGCACCCGTTGCAGCACCCCAGGCTCGCGGCAAAGGGCTGTCCCGCCTTTCTGCCGCTGGGCAGCGCGCCGGTGCGCCTGCCGAAGCCCACGTGGGTGGATGACGAATAAAACCCCGGTATGTAGGCCCCACCCCGGGTGCTGGTGTGCCGCGCCAGGGCCTCGTGGAAGATGCGGGCCACTTGCCCGGCGTATGCGTCGGGCAGCGCATGGTCGTTGCCGAACTTGGGGGCGGCCCTGAGTTCGGCCAGGAGCCTGTCTGCGCCCTGGAAATCGGCGTTCACGGCCTCGATGACCTCGGCCATGCCGTGCGAGCGCTTCCTGAACACCACCTCGTCCAGGGCGGCCAGCGAGTCCGCCACGTCCGCGATGCCAACGCCCTGGATGCCGCTCGAGTTGTACAGGGCTCCACCCGCCGTGACGTCCCGCCCGCTCTCCAGGCAGCCTTTCACGAGCATGGACGAAAAGGGCGTGGGGTGGAAGTCGGCGTTGGCCTGCTCGATGATATGGATGTCCCTGACGAGGCGGTCCACCAGGAACTCCACCTGGGCCCGGAAGGCATCCAGGACGTCGTCCATGGTCCTGAAGGAGGCCGGGTCCTTTGTCCGGGCGCCGGTCCTGAGCCAGCGGCCCGGCTCCCTGCCCCTGTTCAGGGCCAGGGACAGGCACAGGGGCAGGTTGAACAGCGCCGCGTCCGTGGAGCAGAAGCTCCTGCCGGGCATGGTGGGTTCCACGCAGCCCACCACGCCGTAGTCGCGGGCTTCCTCCACGGGGTACCCGTGGGCCACCAGCGAGCGTATGGTGGCCTCGTCGTTGAACAGGCCCGGCACCGCGTTGCCCCTGCAGGCCACCTCCACGCAGCGCTTCACGTAGGCCTCCGGGTTGGCCTCGCTGATGCGGGCCATGTAGTTGGGGTCGCGCAGCCCCGAGAGCTCCATGACGTCGAGGAACACGTAGGTGAGGTCGTTCACCGCATCGCGGCCCTCTTTGTCCACCCCGCCCACGGTGGCTGCCTGGGCCACCAGGTAGCCGCCGTGGTACTCGCTCACGCGGCTCGACAGGAGGAACATGTGCTCGGTGGTCTTGGCCGAGAAGCACAGGAGCAGCTCCAGGGCCTGGTCCCGGGTGAGCCGGCCCGCTTCGATATCCGCCCGGTAGTAGGGGTAGAGGTACTGGTCCACGCGGCCCAGCGATATGGCCGAGTTCAACCCCTCGAGGCAGACCGCCAGGTGGGTGAGCCACAGCGACTGGAGGGCCTCATGCAGGGTTTCGGCGGGCTCCAGGGGCACCTTTGCGCAGATGCGGGACATCTCCTCGAGCTCGCGCCTGCGCACCGGGTCGGTCTCGGCGCCTGCCAGGCTCATCGCCTCCCCCGAGAGCCTGTTCGCGTAGTCGGCCAGGCCCTCGCAGGCGATGAGCGCGGCGGCGTGGAGATCGTTGCGGGTTTCGTGGAGGGTCTCCATGTAGCCTTTGATGCCGAGCCGGATCATGTTCCCGTAGTCGGGCAGGAAGTGGCCGATCCCCCCGCTCTCGTTGATGAGGTAGCGCTTCGCGTCGAGCTGGTCGAGGATGTAGCGGGCGAGCCGCGGGTTGTACCATCCGAAGGCCCGCGAGACCATGTTCCGGGTGAGCCAGTATGGCACCACCTTCAGGAGCAGGGCCGCCTTGTCCCGTGCAGGAACCCGGTAGGGATTGGTCTTTCTCCTGCCCATCCACAGGAGCTCTTCGCACATGACCGCGCCTGCAAGCTCCGGCTGGATGATGCACGAGACGCGGTGGCTGCCCACGTTGCCCGCGATGAGCTCGCCATCGAAGATCCGTACGGACTTGTTCTGGAGCAGGAACCGCAGGGCCTTGGCCTTGCGGATCACGGTTGCCTCGCGCGGGTCGTCGTGCTTCCGGAAGAACTCGGTGACGAGCAGGGCCCGCTCGGTGCACAGGCGCACCCCCTGCGAGCGCAGGGCGTCCCTGATGCGCGTGAAGCGCCCGGGGGCCCGCGGTGCCCCGGCGGCCTGTCCGGAATGTGCTGCGCGTGTCCTCATGCGTTTCTCCTCGTGCCCTGGAGAGGGCGGCCGTGCCTAAGTGCCCCTGCCCTTGTCCGGGGTCTCGCGTCCGTGTTCCCTGCGCCTGATCCGGAATGTCCGGGCATGCTCTTCTTCGGGCGGCATACAGAGTGCGGCCAGCGATCGCACCCCGGGCATGCAGAAGAGGTCCCTGTCAAAGGAGTCCCTCCTGGATTCGAAGGCCCCGCCCTTGGGCCTGCGCGACAGGGAGTCGACGGTGGTCGCCCTGCCCGGTCTCATCTGCCACCTCCCTGAAAATCCACCACGGGCTTCATCTCGATCTCCGGGTATATCTGCCCGTGCACTGGCGGCATGGAGTTGTACACCCAGTCGATGTCCATGCAGCCCAGCGTGATCCCCCGGTATTTGCCGAAGCCCGCGAACACCCCGCGCACGAGCACGTCCTCCATCTGCAGGGTGAGCCCGAACACGGCCACCGCCATGCCCTCCTTCAGGCCTTCCAGGTCGTCCCGAAAGGCCAGCGGCGAAAAGGCGAGCCGTGTGCTGTCCGGCGCCTGGCACTGGATGAGGGGCACGACGGCCGGGAACCCGTCCGGGTCCACCCACGAGATGAACTTGACGGAGTCGAGGCGGTTGAACAGGCCCTGGGCCCAGGGCGTGAGGATGCGGCCCTGCCGGTTCGAGCGGGCCCCGGGTCTCGCCAGCGCGGTCAGCACCGAGGAAAGGACGATGCTCGCGAGGGGAAGTCCCTCCCGCCCCCCTGTTTCCACGAGGTCCATGTAGTGGATGGTGTGCAGCCCGGTGTAGGCGTTGTAGCGGAACATGGGCTTCAGGTTGAACATCTCGTGGTCCTCGCCGTGCGTGGCCGTGTGGGTCCACCGGGCCTTTCCTCGCCACAGGCTGCGGTCCATGGTCATGATGGCGAAGCCCGTCTTCGGGTTGGTCCGCACGTGCTTCTTGCTCAGCCCCTCGGAGAACTGCCCCCAGATGAGCTGCGTCGGGGTCTTGGCCTGCAGGGCCGTGATGAGGGTGATGTGGGGCAGCCCCTGCGGGTTCACCGTGGCGATGAGGCCCACCTTGGCCTCGGGCTCGAACTCTTTCATGTCCGCCGGATCAAACCTGGGAAAGACCTTTTTCACCCACAACCTCCCTTGATCACGTGCAGGTCCGGACCTGACTGGGGGACCCCGCAGGGGTCCTCCAGCCGGAATGCCCCGCTCAGGTGCACGACCCTCGCATCCACCCCCGAGCCCCGGGCGGTTGCGGCCAGCCGCTGTGCCTCCCCGCGGTCGAGCAGGCCGGTCCCCCGGAACTGCCAGTCGAGGCCCAGTCCCTCGTACTTGTGCAGGCACAGGTTGTTGAAGGCGCACAGCTCCCACCTGTCCACGAGCTGCCCCACGCTGTTTCCGAGGAACGCGCCGATGCCGCGCAGGTTCCCTTCCGTGGCCGTGCAGCCCGGTATGAGCGGGGTGCGCACCCACAGGCTCCGTGGTCTGTGGTGCTCCTTCATGAACCCTCCGAGCCGGGAGAGGTTCTCCAGGATCCTGGCGTTGGACACCCCGGTGAAGTCCCGGTGGCGCTCAGTGTCCGCGACCTTGAGGTCGTAGAGCACCATGTCCGCATACGGCAGGAGCTCCTCCAGGGTATCCCACGGACACTGGCCGCAGGTGTCCAGGGCCGTGTGCACCCCCCGGTCCTTCAGGGCCCTGAGCAGCCCGAGGCAGAACCCTGCCTGCAGGGTGGGCTCGCCGCCCGAGAGCGTGACCCCGCCCCCTGACTTCTCGAAGTAGACCCGGTCCTTGAGGACTTCCGTCACCAGGGTATCCAGGTCGTATACCCGGCCGTAGGCCTCCATGGCCGTGGAGGGGCAGGCCTCGGTGCACTTCAGGCATCCCGTGCATCGCTGCCGGTCGATGGAGATGCCGTTCTTCCCGGAGCTCAGGGCCTGTTCCGGGCACGCCTCGATGCAGCTGCGGCACCCGATGCACCGCGTGGACACCCAGTGCACCTGGATCATGGGCGAGATGCTCTCCGGGTTGTGGCACCACACGCAGGACAGCGGGCAGCCCTTGAAGAAGACCGTGCTCCTGATGCCCGGCCCGTCCTCGGTGGACATGCGCTGGATGCGCAGGATGGTGCCGCTGGTGTCGGATGTCCTTGTCATGGTCTTTTCACCGGCCTGGTTGATTCCAGCGGCCGCCCGCTTTTTCGGGGCAGTCGACGGAATCAACCGGGAACCGCACTCCCTCAAGTTCCATACTGTCTCCTTACACTCCGATTCCCCCTACAGCCCCTCGTGGCTGATCCGTGCGATGAGCTCGTTCTGCAGCTCCCTGCCCACGCTCGTGAAGTACGCGTTGTACCCCGTGATCCGCACCAGCAGGGTCTGATAGTCCTCGGGACGCTTCTGGGCGTCCTTCAGGGTGTCCGCGTCGATCATGTTGATCTGCAGGCAGGTGCCGCCGTTTTCGGCATAGCCCTTCAGGAAGGCCTTGAACTTTGCCTTGTGCTCCGGGCTCCTGAGGAGCGAGGGGTTGATGGAGATGGTGTGGCTCGCGCCGTTCGGCAGGCAGTTGCGGCAGCCCCTGTACTCGCCCGCATTGTCCGCGGACATGCCTGCCAGGGCTTTGCCCACCGAGTTGGTGTTCGCCGTGGGGCCGTTGATGTCGGCGCCGTTGGACGGGCAGATGGCGTTCGACAGGAACGTGCCCCTGGGCCTGCCGTCGGGGCTCGCGGGGAGGATGAACCCGTCGGAGACCCAGTAGTTCCAGCTCAGCATGCCCGGCCTGAACCGCCGGTCCGTGGAGCGGGTCCGGTACTTCCACGTCTCGGCGCACCACAGGTCCATGACCTGCGCCGCCATGGCGTCCGCCCCATCGTCGTCCCGGCCGTACTTGGGGGCCTTGAAGCGGGCCTTTGCCTGGAGCGCCTCGTGGCCTTCCCAGTTTGCCCTCAGCGCCGCGATGAGCTGCGCCATGGTGCATTCCTTCGCGTCGAACACCAGGTATTTCACGGCCAGCAGGCTGTCCACCGTGGTGGCGAAGGTCACGGCCTCCAGGGTGGTGAAGCTGAGCTCGGCGCCGCCTTGGGTGATGTCGAGGCCCTTTTCCGCGCAGCCCTTCACCAGGCACGAGAGGTACGGCGTGGGGCAGAACCGTGCGCGCACCGACTCCGAGAGCTCGTAGACCTCGGTGCAGCGCCTCACGATGAAGCGGGTCTGCTCCGCGTAGGCCTCCCAGAAGCGCTCCCAGGAGGTGAAGGTCCGCGGGTCGCCGGTCTTCGGCCCTGCCTGCCTCACCCGCTCCTTCTTGAGGGTGATGGGGTCGATGAAGTCGAAGAAGTCCCTGCCGTCGTTGAGCGCCAGCTCCACGGCCTTGAGGAGGTTCAGGTTGTTGTCCACCGTGCCGGAGCGGTCGTTGCCGACCATGGTGTTCTCCAGGCATCCCACGGGAGCGTAGTCGTGCACGGTGGCCTCGTTGATGAGGTGCTGGACGCCTGCCTTGCGCGCCTCCAGGAGCATGCCGGCCATGGACCGCTCGTCGAAGTTGAGGAGGAAAGGCGAGCCCTGGCTGGAGCCCACCATGTCCGCCACCGTGTCCAGGAGCCTCTCCGGGCTGCCCCGGTGGAGCCTCACGTTGGGCTTGGGCTCGAGGATGGGGGTCATCTCGTCGATGACCTCGAGCATGGCGTACGTCAGCTCGTTGGTCATGTCGGCGCCGGAAGGCCCGAGGCCCGAGAGCGTGATGAGCTGGCCGTATCCCGCGGTGATGCCGTTGTTGCCGATGCGCACCATGGCGTCGTAGGCCGTGTTGGCGTGCACCCAGAAGCACTTGAGGATCTCCTTGCCGAACTCGCGGTCCATGCCCTCGGCGAGCGAGCGCTGCCAGTAGGGCAGCAGGTACTGGTCGATGCGGCCGAAGGACACGCCCGGGCCCGGGTAGTTCTCGTCGCTCATGATGAGCATGTGGGTGAGCCACAGGGCCTGCACGGCCTCCCAGAAGGTGCCAGCCGGCTCCCAGGGCACGCGGGAGAGGTTGGCGGCCATCTGCTGCAGTTCGCGCCTGCGGGAGGCGTCCTTCTCGGTCCGGGAGAGCTCGCCGCAGAGCGCTGCGTATTTCCCCGCCAGTTCCCGCGGCATGGCGGCCGAGGTCATCATGGCCCGCAGCTGGGCGCCCTTTGTGCCGTCCCTGTCCCTCGGGCTCAACGCTCCGTAGTGCCGCTCGAGCTCCGCGTGGATACCCTTCCACCCGATCTTCAGGGCCCGCTCGTACCCGGGGATGAGATGGCCGCTGGTGGCGCCCGAGTTGCCGTAACCGTGGTCGTGGAACCACTTCATGGCGGCGCGCACCCCCTTCCTGCCCAGGACCAGACGGTTCCGCTCCCTGGCCTCCCTGCGGTTCCAGCACATGGAGGTCTGGATGTTGAAGCGGGCCCCCGCGATGAGGTCGCCCGGCAGGACCTCCTGGGGCACGTGGTTCACCATCACCTCCTTCACGAACCACGCCTTGCGCTCCGGGAGGCTCCAGGTCCAGAAATCCGGGTGCAGGGGGACCCCTCTGGCGGCCTGCCGGAAGGATGAGCCGAAGGTCTGGAGGAAGGGGTAGGTCTCGGGCACGATGTAGAAGGTCATCTCGTCGAAGATGACGTCCCAGTCGGTGCCCGTGGTCCAGGCGGTGAACTCGTTGTTCCATGAGCGCCTCGCGCCTTCGAAGTAGTAGTCGCGCAGCCACGCGATGCGCGGGGACAGGTTCCTGGGTTCCTTGATCCTTTTCGGTTCGTGAAGGGCTTGAGCAATGCTCATGGTCTGACCCCCTTCTGTGTCCCCGCGAGAATCCGCCGCAGGTGGCGCTCGCCATGGTCGAGGGTCTCGCGCATGATCGCGGACGCCTCGGTGGAATTCCGGTCTTCTATGGCCGTGAGGAGCCGCCGGTGGAACCGGACCGTCTCCGGCACCATGGCCGGGTCCGAGAAGAAGAGCGCGGTGAAGTTCATGTACACGGGCTTGAAGGAATTGATGAGCAGCGGGTAGATGAGGTTGCCGGATGCCATTCCCATGGTGTGGTGGAAGCGGAAGTCCAGGGAGGTGATGGACTTGAGGTCCCTGGGGTCCGCCGTTTCCTCTGCCTGGACAATGGAGCACAATTCCCTGAGATGATCGTCCGTGCGGTTGACCGCCGCGAGCCTGCACGTCTCGGTCTCCACGAGAAGCCTGGTGGCGAGCAGGCTGTTCAGCAGGTCCTCGTCCAGGGCGCCCTGCTGGTAGTTGATGATGGAGTTCAGGATGGAGAGGGACCCCTCCGCGCGGTAGTCGTTCACCACGGTGCCCACCCGGGGCTTCATGGTGACCAGGCCCTTGGCGGCCAGGTCCACCAGTCCCTCGTGCACCACCGGCCTGCTCACACCCAGCTGCAGGGCGAGCTCGCGCTCCGAGGGGAGCTTCTGCCCGATGGCGATCTTGCCGGTGATGATGAGGTGTTCGAAGCGCGAAATGAACACCTCCACCAGGCTGTCTGCCTTGAGCGGTTTCAGGATGTCCTTCATGTTCCCTCCCTGCATAAATGGCTGGTGGTATAGCCAGCTGACAATATACGCCTGAACATCCCCGGAGGCAAGGGGAAAATGTTCCGGGTGCGGGTGCAGGGGTGAGGGGTGTCCAGAGATGGCGGCTTGCGCTCGTGTGCACAATCAGGCTACTATGACACAGCCGTTCCCGTCACAGGACACCGCACCTCACGAGCAGGCACCAGACCGCAGGAAGCGATCAGGGGACAAGATCAGAGGCAGATGCAGTGAGGCTGACCGTGGGCGTGCTCTCCTTCACCATCAAGGCCGTCCAGGTGCTCATGCTCCTGGCAGGGCTGGCCGCCTTTCTCTACGGCGCGTACCAGCTGGGCATGGACCTCCTCTTCCTCCTCAGGGGCGTCCCCGTGGAGGGCATCGTCACGGGGCATCAGGTGGACTACGAGGTCAGGGAGACCTTCGTGGAAGGGTTCTCCACCCCCTCCACGGACGACCGTTACACCGAGGTCGCCATGCATCGCCCCACCGTCCACTACCGCTGGCCGGCCGAGAACGGGAAACCCTACACCCACTACTCGAGCATCTGGTACGAGGGCGCGGAGGCGGACCGGTACCAGGCGGGCAGCAGGGTCATGATCCGCGTCCTGCCGGGCTCGCCCGAAAAGGCGCGCCTGCCGGGCGCCTTCACGCACTACCTGTGGGCAACCATCGCCTTCGTGGCGGGACAGTTCGCCCTGGTGGTGGTGAGCTCCCTGTTCTTCCTGCACGAGGCCATGCTCGGCCGGGACCTCGCCCCGGGCCTGTCCCTGTTCCGCTCCGTGAACTGGCCCGCCACCCTCGCGGTGACGGGCGTCGCCATCCTCGGATTCGTATGGATTCACACACGGTATGTGCCGTGGCTCGGGCCCCGGGAGTTCCTGGCCCTGGTCACGGGGGAGATGTGGATGCTCCCTTCCATGCTCGAGGCCATGGGGGAGCCTCCCCCGGGGAAACACCTCAACGAGGCCGAGGCATCCCTGGCCCGCATGCCCGTTCTGGGAACCGCCTTTGCCGACGCTGCAATGGATCAGGCGCTGCTGTATGGGATCGACCGGAGGACTCGGCGGTATCTGGCAGCCCTTGTTGACCCGCAGACCGTCTTCCTCCTGCAATCGGTGCGGGCCCTGGCGTATGCTGCGGAGAAGGGCAACGCACAGGCAGTCAAGGTGCTCCTCGCCTCGGGCATCCACCCCGACACGGCCCTCATGGAAGGCGAGGAGCCCATCCGAAGGGCAGCGTACTGCAACCGGGCCGCCGTCATCTCGCAGCTCATGGCCGCGGGTGCCCGCTCCGAGTACCCGGCGTACCCGCTCATCGTGAGCGCCATCGAAGGCAAGGCCCCAGAGGCGGCCCTGTTGCTCCTGGAGCGCGTGCCCTACGACCCTGCCTGGCGTCAGCCCCGCACGAACCTCACCCTGGCCGACCTGGCCCTGCTCAACGGGCTGGCCGGACCGGCAGAAGTGCTCTTGGAAAAAGGCGTTCCGTCCACCCTGCCGCGGTTCTTCCCGCCTGTGGTGGCGGACGATCCGGAAGGGCTTGAACGGGTGCTTCCCCGTGGTCAGTGGACAGAAGTGAATTACGAATACGCCGCCCTGCTGCACCTGGCAGCCCGGTATCGTGCCCTGAAGCTGGCCCGGCAGCTCCTCGACATGGGGGCAGACCCAAACGAGCGGATCTTCGACGAGGCGTCCCTGTCCCGCACCCCGCTCATCGAGGCGGTCCTGGCGGGAGACACGGACATGGTGCGGTTCCTCGCATCATGGCCTGGCATCAGGCTCGACCAGGGCGATGCCACGCACGTCCCCCCGCTGGGCCGAGCCGTTGCGCAGGGACGCTGGGACCTGGCGGAGGTGCTCGGGGAGAAGGGCGCGAGCGTCAATTGCACCATCGGCGATCATGACGGGAACACCCCGCTGCACGTCGCCGCAGCCGCGGGGGACGTGCGGCGGGTGAAGTGGCTTCTGTCCCGGGGGGCGGACAGGGCATGCAGGAACTTCCGGGAGCTCACGCCCTTCGATGTGGCCGCCTCGGCAGAGGTTGCACAGATCATGAAAGGGCATTGAGGCGGGAGAACGACAGGCCTCTATCCACGCGGCCCGAGGAGCATGATGAAGGCCCGGAACAGGTCGGGATCGAACTCGTTGGCCATCTCCGCCTTCATGATCTTCAGCGCCTCGAAGGGGCTCCTGGCGGATTTGAATGGCCGGTGTGCGGTCAGCGACTCGAAGGTGTCCGCAATGGCGCATATCCGTGCATACAGGGGGATCTCGCCGCCGGTCTTTCCGAAGGGGTACCCGTTCCCGTTGCACCGCTCGTGGTGGTACAGGATGATATCGTCCGCCTCGTCGCTCCGGTAGACCGCCTTCCTGAGGCGCTCCTGTCCCCAGAGGGGGTGCTTCCTGATGGTGTCCCACTCGCTGTCCAGGAGCGGTTCCTCCTTGTTCAGGATCGTGGCGGGCACCTTTGTCATGCCGATGTCATGGAGGAAAAACCCCATGCTCAGCCTGTCCAGGTCGTGATCGTGCACGGAGTCCCCGAAGAGGTTGACGGCCATGGCCGTGCCGTAGATCCCCACCTTCACCTGGTGCACAAAGGTGTAGTGG